>JAYOEF010000041.1:0-22275 GCA_038106605.1 Alphaproteobacteria bacterium | reverse complement strand
TCGCCAAGAAACGCGGATGGATTCGCCGCGATCACGTCTGGGGCATTTACAAGGCTGAAAAGATCAACTGATACGAGATCAGTATTCGTATCCGAATACCATAATCCACAGCTTTTCGAATTCCGGATCAATCTTTTCTTAAGATCGTCCGTTTACCTTGTTTCCTGAAACAATTATCGCGCGCCCGGCACGACCGTCCCGGCGTCGGAGAACCCGCTTTATCCATGGAGATTCAAATGCTTGCTTCCCGCTTTCGCACGATTTTCACCGCCGTCGCCCTGTCCGCACTCGTCGCCGCACCGGCCGCCGCCGAAAACGAGCACGTCGCGCCGATGAAGGAACTCGCCGCGGGCAAGGTGAAGGCCTGGATCGCCGACCCGGTCGTCATCGCCTCGATCCGGGCGCAGAATGCGGCGCACGCCTCGCTCGCCCAGGAAGACATCGACCGGCTCGACAAGGCCTGGCGCGGCGAGGTCAAGGCCGGCAGCGGCGAACTGACGAAGAAGACGCTCGCCAACCAGCTTTCCGTCTATCTCAAGAAGGTGAAGGCCGACGGCCAGGGCCTCTACACCGAGATCTTCGTAATGGACAACAAGGGCCTCAATGTCGGCCAGAGCGACATGACGTCGGACTACTGGCAGGGCGACGAGCCGAAGTGGCAGCAGACCTACAGCGTCGGCCCGGACGCGATCCATATCGGCAAGATCGCCGTCGACGAGTCCTCGCAGATCCTGCAGTCGCAGCTCAGCCTCTCGATCGCCGACCCGGACACGGGCAAGGTCATCGGCGCCGTGACCGTCGGCGTCAACGTCGAGCAGCTCGGCCAGTAACCGCCGCCGCGATCGAGGGATTAAGCGTATGTCGAACGAGCTTCCGACCTCCGGCGAGGAGGAAACGGCGCCTGCCCGCGAGGGCCGGCGATCGGTGTGGTCCATCGGCAGGAAAGCGGCGGCGATCATCGCCGTCGCCGTCGCCGTCGGCATCGCCGCCCAGGCGGCGCTGCAGTACACGTCCGGCGAGAAGCGCATACTGCATCGGGCGCAGAACAGCAGCGCCTCGATCGCGGAGCTTCTCGCGTCGCAGGTCGCCGGCGCCCTGAAATGGAAAAAGGCGGAAGTCATCGCCCACGTATATGCGAAGTTCGCTGGCGACAGCGGCAGCGGCCTCGCGGCGTTCGCGGCCTTCGATGCCGCCGGAAACGCGGTCGACCGCTTCGCCTCCGACAAGCTGTCCGCATTCGACCTGTCCAAGGAGGCGCTCAAGCCCGAGAGCGCCGCCGCGGGGACGCAGCTCCGGACCGTGGGCAATCACATCGTCGTCGTCGTTCCGGTCACGACCGGCAAGCAGGCTCAGTTCGTCGGCACGGTCGCGACGGCCTGGAGCACCGAACGGATCCGGACCGAGGGCCAGCAGGCGCTCTACTCGGTTCTCGTCGTGGCGCTGGTGACCCTGACGGTCGTCGTCGGGCTGATCACGGTCTTCATCGGACGGTCGGTCTCCAGGCCGATCGACGGGATTACCAAGGCGATGGACGAACTCGCCGCCGGCAACCTCGAAACGGAAATCCCTTACGAACGCCGCGGCGACGAGATCGGCACCATCGCCGCCGCCCTGCAAATCTTCCGCTCCCGCCTCGTCGAGAACCGCGAGCTCGAAGCCCAGGCGCGCCAAGCCGAACGGCTCGCCAACGAGGAACAGAGGCGCCGCGATGCCGAGCGCCTCGAAGCCGAGGCGGCGGCCGCGGAGCAAAAGCGCGCGGCCGAAATGCGGGCCGAGGAGGAACGCAAGAAGTCGATGTTCGCGATGGCCGATGCGTTCGAGAAGAGCGTGATGGGCATCGTATCCACGGTCACTTCGGCGACAGAGCAGATGCGGTCGTCCGCGCAGAAGGTATCTGCCTCCGCGGAGCAGACGATGCGCCAGTCCTCCATCGTCGCCTCCAGCGCCGAGGAAGCATCGTCCAACGTCCAGACCGTGGCGAGCGCGACAGAGGAGCTGTCCGCGTCGATCGAGGAAATCAGCCGCCAGGCGAATCACAGCAACAAGATCGTCCAGAACGCGGTCACCGAGGCCGATGCCGCCAACGACAAGATCGGCGGCCTCGCCGAGGGCGCTCAGAAGATCGGCGAGGTTGTCGGCCTGATCACCGACATCGCGAGCCAGACGAACCTGCTCGCCCTCAACGCCACGATCGAGGCCGCGCGTGCCGGAGAGGCCGGCAAGGGCTTCGCGGTCGTCGCCACTGAGGTCAAGTCGCTCGCCGACCAGACCGCGAAGGCGACCGAGGACATCTCGGCGCAGATCGCCTCGATCCAGGGCTCGACCGACGAGGCGGTGCACGCGATCCAGGGGATCGGCAAGACGATCTCCGAGATCGGCGACATCGCCACCACGATGGCGTCCGCGGTCCTCGAGCAGGGCGCCGCGACGCGCGAGATCGCGCAGAACGTCCAGCAGGCCTCGGCGGGGACGCAGGACGTCTCCAACAACATCGCCCAGGTCACCCAGACCGCGCAGGAGAACCAGCAGGTCAGCGGCCAGATGCTGGATGCGGCGAACATGCTTGCCCGGCAGGGCGAGACGCTCAACGCCGAAGTCCGCAAATTCCTCGAGTCCGTGCGCGCCGCCTGACGAGGCCGCACGCGGAAACGGAAACGGAAACGGAAACGGGCCGGGGAAATTCCCCGGCCCGTTCTTTATTGGGATGTCGCCGTCATGCGATCGTGCGAAGGAGCGATGCCGGCGATCCGCCGGTGCAAAGTGCGTCAGGCGGAGCGCGTCCGTCCGACGGTCAAGACGACCTCGTTGCCGCAGCCGCGATACTCGACCGCGTCGAAATCCGCACCGATGGCCATCGAGATGCCGCGCCCGTGGCGGGACGCCGTGGGGACCACGTTCTCGGCCACATAGGACCGCCAGTCGAAGCCCTTGCCCTGGTCGCGGATCACGATCTGCTGGAACCCGGGCCTGCTTTCGATCTGGAGCGAGGCGTAGCGCGTTTCCTGCTGCGGCAGGCCGAGACGACGGAGGACTTCCTGATACCAGTCCCCGCTCTAAAGCAGACGCGACTTCTCCTGGTAGGTGATGCCGAGATTGCCGTGTTCGACCGCGTTCAGCACGAGCTCGCGCAGTCCGATGGATGCGGTGACGTCGAGCTTCAGCAGCGCGCCGACGAGTTTGGTGCAGCGTTCGACGTCGTCGAGCGTCCGCACGTGGAGCGCGGCGCGGAACACGGGAACCTCGGGCGCCGGTCCGAAGACGATCGGATCGTCGCGGTCGGCGGTCATGAAACGGGCGACCCAGAGCGCCTGGGACATCTCCAGCCCGGACTCGAGGAACAGGCAGCGCACCGCGGCGGAAGGCGCGATGGCCTGGCCGTGGCAGGCATCGCCGAGGAAGAGGATGAACCGGTTCCGGAATTCCGGAGTGGCGGCGAACCGCAGCAGGGCCGCGACGGCGTCGTCCGGAGCCGAGCCATCGACGACGAAGGCGGAGAAACGCTCCAGGTCGGCCGCGGACGCGACGCCGGGCAGCGCACCGAGCGCCACCACATCGGGCGACGGACGCCGCGACTGGGCGAGCGGATCGGACATGCCGGCGGCGGCGATCATCCCGGAACGGCTCCCGTCCATTACAGCGCCCCCTCGGCCGCTGCGGGACGGCGCAGCATGACCATCGTCAGGTCGTCCTTGAGGGGTTCGTCGAGACGCGAGAAGAAGTCGTCGACCAGCCGGTCGAACGGGTGCGAGCCGTCCTCCGGACGGACGCTGAGGATATCGGCGATCCCGGTCTCGGTGCAGACGGGGTCGGCCATCGTCGGCGTTTCGATCAGCGCATCGCTGTACATGAAAAGCATGCTGCCGGGAGGGAACGGGACCTCCCGCACCGGGTAGGCGGCATCCGCGGTCATGCCGAGCGGACGGCCGTCGGATTCGATGAACCGGCCGCGCTCCTCGCCAGGCAGAAGCAGGAAGGGACGAGGCGCACCTGCGGAGACGTAGCGGACGACGTTCTCCTCGAAGTCGATGAACCCGCCGATCGCGGTCGCGAACTGGCCGACCTGGAGCAGCGCGTTCAGCCGCCGGTTGAGGCGCTCGGAATAATTCTTCAGGTCGAGCGGATCGAGATCGTCGGTCAGCGTGAGCGACTGGAAGCGGAACGTGTTGAGCGAGGCGACCACGCCGTGCCCGGTAAAGTCGATGCTGGTAAAGCCCATGTGGCGGTCGTCGATGCGCCACACGTTCCACATGTCGCCGCCGAGCGCGTCGCAGGTCTGGAACAGGTTGCGGATCTCGATGCCGTACTGCTGTTCGAGGGCGGCGATCTTGTCGTCGCCCGGCATGATCCCGTGCTGCATGCGCCGCGCCGCTTCGAGCTCGCGCTCCATCGAGCTGCGGTAGATCGAGAGCTGGCGGAGCATGTGCAGATTCTGCAGATGGATGCCGACGCGGGCGAGAAGCTCCGCGTCGTTGATCGGCTTGCCGACCATGTCGGTCGCGCCGGACTTGAAAACGCGCGCGCGGTCCTCGGGCGAATCCGCCGCCGTCTGGACGAGCACGGGAAGACCGGCATGTTTCGGGTCGTTGCGCACCGCCTCGCAGACCTCGTAGCCGTTCATGCGCGGCATCTGAAGATCGAGGATCATCAGATCGGGCTCTTCCGCGGCGATGAGCTCGAGCGCCTGCGCACCGTCCTCCGCGAACAGCAGGTTCTTGTAGCCGCCGGCGCTCAGATAGACCTTGAGAAGCTCGCGGACGATGCGCTGGTCGTCGACGACCAGGATCCGCGATTCGCGAATTGTGCTGAGAAGCCTGGAATCGGCGTCGCTGCGCGACGCGGCCGCCTGGATCGACGCGGCGAGATGCGGAGAAGCGTAGTTCATCCGGGCTTACTCATCCGGCATGCGCGCCGCTGCGCGGGCCGCCGTCTCAGGCGACGACGGGAATGACTTCGTTGATCTTGGTGTGCTCGAGGATCGTCTTCACCTCTCCCCGCGGCGCGCGGAGCTTGAGGGCGATGTCCGTCTGCTTCGTCTCGTCGTTGGCGAAGAGAAGCATGCCGATACCGGCCGAATCGATAGACGTGAGCTCCGAGAGGTCGATCACGCAGGACCGCTTTCCCGAAGACGTCGCAGACTTCATGACGTCCTGGAATTCCTTGTAGCGGGCAAAGGTGAGGTCCCCCGCGAGACTGATTTCCACGTGGTCGCCATGTACCTTGAGATCGTTCGCCACGGCTAACTCCCCTTGAAACTGCTAAGCACCCGACGCGGCCGGCACAATGCCCCGCATCGACAATGGGAATACTTTGGCGAAGAAAGTTGAATAATCGATTAAGCGGGCGGGCAGGCGGCGAAACCCGCCGACCGGCCGCTTTGAGGCGGAATTCCGCCCGTTGCCGCAAACAATTAATGAATTAATAATATGCGCGTATTTGAATTCGATGCGCGCACCGGATCGAGCCCGGCCCGGCGCGCGCGATGCATCGTCCACAACCAGCGATTCGGAGCGGCGGGCCGGACCCGATGGAAATACTCGAAACTGCCGGACTGGCCGTGGGGACGGTCGCCTTCCTCATTCTCGTTTCCTTCCTCTCCGGCCCCGGATTCCGGGGCAACCGGCGCGGCCCCGCCTTCGTCATCGCCGGACTCCTCGCCTTCGCGGTCGCCGTCGCCGCGGGCGATCTGATCTTCCGTTTCGCCGCCACCGGCACGAGGCTTCTCGGCGACGCCGGCACGTACCTGCCCGTCGTCATCCTGACGCTGGTCGCAGCGGCCCTCGTCCTCGTCCGCAACGAGGCCGCAGAACGACCGTCCGACAGTCCGCAGAAGCTGTCCGTCCTGTCCGGCGCCTACATCCGGACCGACCGGGCCGGCTTCATCCGGCTTGCTTCGGGAACCCTGCAGCCGATGTTCGGCGTCTCGGCAGCGGACATGGTCGGGATGCGCGCCGACACCTTCTACCGGTCGCGGGAAGACCGGGAGTCGCTGCTTCGCCGGGTCGCCGAGGCAGGCGGGACGCTCTCGCTCGAGAACGTGCGCATGCGCCGGCGCGACGGAAGCGTGATCTACGTCGACTTCGCGACCGCGTTGATCGCCGACGGGTCCGACTGCGACGGCGGCCTGGAATCCTTCATCCAGGATGTCACGCGCCGCCGCAATATCGAGGAGACGCACGAAACCAACGAGGCCCGGTTCCGGGATTTCGCCGAGTCCGCTTCAGACTGGCTCTGGGAGACCGACGCCCAGCACCGCATCGTCTGGCTCTCGGATTCCTTCCGCCGCCGGTCGTCGGTGCCGGAGAGCGAGCTCCTCGGCGCGAAGTTCTGGGACACGATCCCGACGGATTCGGCGCAGGAAATTTCGGTCGCCGACCTGCGGAGATGGATGGAAGCCGAGCTGCCGATCCGGAACTTCCGCTTCATGACGACCGGCGCCGACGGGCGGACGCGGTGGCGGCGGTCGAGCGCGCGGCCCTACCGCGACCGGAACGGCCAGTTCGCAGGTTATCGCGGCGTGACCTCCGACATCACCTCGGCAATGGAGGCGGAGCACCGGTTCCAGACGCTGACCGAGAACAGCCCGGACATGGTGTTCGTGCATCGCAACGACCGCATCGTCTACGTCAATCCCGCCATGATCGCGGCGTTCGGGGCCGACAACGCCGAATCCTTCATCGGCCGCGACACCCTCGAACTCGTCCATCCCGACGAACGCGAACGCGTGAGCAAGCGGCGGTCGGACCAGCAGCGCGGCGACGTCGGTGCCGGGCGCCACATCGTGCGCATGCGTCGCGTCGACGGCAGCGAATTCATGGGCGACGTTTCGATCGCGAACATCGTCTGGGACGGCGAGCTCTCGGTTCTCGTCACCGTGCGCGACGTCACCGAACGCTTCGCCTTCGAGCGCCAGGTCCGGGAGAGCGAACGCCAGTACCGCAACCTGATCGAGCTGCTTCCCGACGCCTTCTGCGTGCAATGCGACGGCGTCCTCGTGTTCACGAATGCCGCAGCACGTCGGATACTGGGCGGGCCGGACATGCCCGATCTCAAGGGGCGGAAGATATCGGAGTTCGTTGCGCCCGAATTCCACGAACGCATGCGCGAGCGGCGGCGGATAGCGCTTTCGGGACAGTCCCTGATCGCGCCGGAGCGGATGGCCCATCTCCGGTCCGACGGCAGCCGGTTCGAGGCCGAGATCGTGTCCGCTCCGATCGTCTGGGACGGGCGCGAGGGCACGCTCGCGATCGTCACGGACATCAGCGAACGGGCGGCCGCGGAAAGGGCGCGCGCATTCAGCGAGGCGCGCTTCCGCGACTTCGCGGAATCGACCTCGGACTGGTTCTGGGAAACGGATTCGGAACACTGGATCGAATGGATGTCGGAGACCTTCGCCGCCAGATCCGGCCTCGATGCCGCCAACGTCATCGGCAAGAAGCTCTGGGAAACCATGGGGACCGAGGGTTCGGAAATGAACTCGGTGAGCGCGTGCCGTTCGCAGATGGAACTGCACCGGCCGTTCCGCAACATGCGCTATACGGTGCGCCCCAAGGCGGGCGGCGTGTTCTGGCGCAGCACCAGCGGACAGCCCCGTTTCGGCGACGACGGCGCGTTCCTCGGATACCGCGGCGCAACGTCCGACATCACACAGGAGCGCAGCACCGAGCAGCTCATCCGCGAGAGCGAGGAGCGCTACCGCACGCTCGTCGAGCTCATGCCGGAAGGCTTCCTCATCCAGTGCGAGGGCAGGGTCGTTTTTGCGAACGCCAGCGCACGGCAGATGTTCGGCGCCGGCGCGGAGAACGACCTGATCGGTGAGGATTCGCTTGCGCTCGTCGTGCCGGAATTCCGTGCCGCGGCGATGGAAAGCCGGAGCGCCATCCAGAGCGGGCGGCTTCGCACTCTCCGTCTGCGCCGGCGGCACCGCCGCCTCGACGGCACGGAGTTCGACTGCGAGGTCTCGTCGGCAGCGTTCGAATGGAACGGCAGGCCCGCGACCATCAATATCCTCGTCGACATCAGCGAGCGCGTCGAGGCGGACCAGCTGATCCGCGAGTCCGACGCCCGCTTCCGCGACTTCGCCGAGTCCACCTCGGACTGGTTCTGGGAAAGCGACGCCGAACACCGGATCGTCTGGCTCTCGGACACCTATTCCGAGCGCTCGGGGAAGAAGGCAGAAGACATCCTCGGAAGGCGTTTGTGGGAGCCGTTCGGGGACGACCCGGAAGAAGCCGCGCAGGTGGAGCATTTCCGCAAGCTAATGACGTCCCGCCAGCCGTTCCGCAGCGAACGTTTCAGGATCGCAGGTCCGAACGGCCGCATCGTATGGCGCGCGACGAGCGGGCACCCCAGGTTCTCCGACGACGGCACGTTCCTCGGCTACCGCGGCGCGACGGCGGACATCACGGATGAGGTCGGCGCCGAGATCCGTTTCAAGAGCCTGATCGAGAACAATCCGGATATCGTCTTCGTGCAGCGCGACGACCGCATGGTTTACGTGAACCCGGCACTTCCGGCGGCATTCGGAGGGGCCGCCGCGGACTATATCGGCAAGGACCCGATCATGTTCTTCCATCCCGACATGCACGCTTCGATACTGGAGCGTCGCAAGCGCCTCCGCGAAGGCAGGCCCATTGAACGCAACCTGCCCCGAATTGTCGTGAGATCGGACGGAACGTCCTTCTTCGGGGAAACGACGGGAGCGCGGATCGACTGGGACGGTGGGCCTGCGCTTATGGTCGTCCTGCGTGACGTCGACAACCGGGTCCAGGCGGAGAACCAGGTCGCGGCAAGCGAAGAACGGTACCGGACGCTCGTCGAGCTTCTCCCGGACGGCTTCACCATTCAGTGCGAAGGCGTCATCGTCTATGCGAACGCCAGTGCGAGAAATATCCTGGGGGCAAAGAGCGCCGACGAACTGACCGGACGGGACGCACTTTCGATCGTCGCACCGGAATGGCGCGATGTCATGCTCAGGCGCCGACAGGAAGTGGAAGCCGGGCATGCGCCGGACGACCGCCTCAGGATGCGCGATGTGCGCCTGGACGGCACGGAATTCGACAGCGAGGTCTCGTCGGCTGGGTTCGAATGGAGCGGCAAACCGGCGACGATCAATCTTCTCGTCGACATCAGCGAGCGCGTCGTGGCGGAAAAAATTCGCCGGGAGTCCGAACTCCGGTTCCGCGATTTCGCCGAATCCACGTCCGACTGGTTCTGGGAAACCGACTCCGGGCTGCGGTTCGCATGGTTTTCCGTCCCGATCCACCCGCTGCTCGGCCTCGACGAAAAGGACATAATCGGAAGGCATCCGTGGGAGATCGCAGGCGTCGATCCCGCGGCCGACCGGGACTGGGCGGAGGTCGAAACGGCCATGCGGGCGCGGCGCCCCGTCCGCGACGCCAATGTCGACGTCCACAACCGGATCGGCGACCGCTTCCGCATCTCCATAAGTTGCAAGCCGAATTTCGACGAGACGGGAAACTTCATGGGCTACCGCGGGTCGGCGAGCGACATCACGCGGCAGGTGGACACCGAGAACCGGCTGCGCCAGGCGATGAAGATGGAGGCGATCGGCCAGCTCACGGGCGGCATATCGCACGACTTCAACAATCTGCTCGCCATCATCTCGGGCAACCTGGAGCTGATCCAGGAACGGCTGGGTCCTGACACGGAAGTCAACGGGTTCATCGAGCCCGCGCTCCGCGCCGCAGGCCGTGGCGCCGATCTCACCCAGTACCTGCTCGCCTTCTCGCGCCAGCAGCCGCTTAACCCGCGGCCGACGGACATCAACCGCCTGATCGCGGCGATGACCGATCCGCTGCGCCGTTCTCTCGGCGAGCGCGTCGACATCGAGGTCGTCCTCGCCGCCGGCGGCTGGCTCGCGCAGGTCGATCCGACGCAGATGGAGAATGCGATCCTCAACCTCGCGCTCAACGCCCGCGATGCGATGAAGGAAGGCGGCAAGCTGACCGTCGAGACCGCCAACGCCACGCTCGACCGAGAATACGCCGATCGTTTCGAGGACGTCCGCCCCGGACGGTATCTGATGGTCTCGGTGTCGGACGAGGGCACCGGCATCCCGCCCGGGCTGATCGACCGCGTGTTCGACCCGTTCGTCACCACCAAGGAGGTCGGGCAGGGCAGCGGCCTCGGGCTCAGCATGGTCTACGGCTTCGTCAAGCAGACCGGCGGACATATCCGCCTCTACAGCGAGGTGGGCAAGGGCACGACCGTGCGCATGTACCTTCCCAAGGCCGACACGACGCTGATCGAGCACGCCGCAAACGCAGGGCGCGAGCAGATCCCGACGGGCAGCGGCGAGACGATCCTGGTCGTCGAGGACGATCTCGACGTGCTCAATCTCGTCACCATCCTGCTGACCAACCTCGACTACCGCGTGCTCAAGGCATCCGATGCCGCGGCGGCGCTGAACCTTGTCGACAGCGGGGCGCGGCCCGATCTCCTGTTCACCGACGTCGTGCTGCGCGGCGGCGCGGGCGGCGTCGAGCTGGCGAAAAAGATCGCGGAGCGGCACCCCGGGATCCAGGTCGTCTATATGTCGGGCTACACCGAAAATTCCATCGTCCACCAGGGCGTTCTCGACGAGGGCGTCCTGCTGATCAGCAAACCCTTCACGAAGGCGGAGTTGGCGCGCATGATACGAAGCGCCATCGATGCAAAGGAACCGGGGAACGGCAATGGCTGAGCGCGTCCTGATTCTCGATGACGAACCGGACTTCCTTGCCTTCGCCCAGGCGGCGATGGCGGGGGAGGGGCACGAGCTGACGACGCTCAACGATCCGCGGCGCCTGCCCGACATGATGGAGGATTTCGCGCCGACCGTGATCGTGCTCGACATCATCATGCCGGGCCTCGACGGCATCGAAATCATCACATGGCTGGCGAAGACCGGCTTCGGGGGCCGCATCGTGCTGATCTCGGGATTCAATCCCCAATACATCGACTTCGCCGAGAAGCTCCCCTCCGGCAAGGGGCTCGGCGGCATCGTCGCGTTGCGCAAGCCGATCTCGCCGGACAAGCTCCGGAGGGCCGTCTCCGGCGATTACACCGGCATGTAAATCGGCCGGCGACGACGGCTGCTGTAAATCGACCGGCGATGACGCCGGGAGCTGAATCCACCGGCGCGGGAAATCAGCCGGCGAAATCCTCCGACAACGCGCGGCGCACCGCGGCCGGCATCACCGACATGTGCGGGTAGTTTTCGTGCCCGATGCCGACGACCACCTCGACGTTGGGGTCGCGAAACGCCTTCACCTGCGCGTCGGTGAACGGGAAATGCACGAACTGGACCGACGACGCCTTGCCGGCGGCGTTGGTGCGGTCGACGTCGGTCTCGGCGACGCCCATGATCTTGTCGTCGCCGACCTTGATCCACATCGTCTCCTCGACGCCGCCGAGCTTCGCGAGAACACGCGCACGCCGGTCGGGATCGCCGATCTCGAACATCACGGTGGCGACGAGTTCGCGGCCCTTGGGGACCAGCGGATTGTAGGCGCTGAGCTCGTCCTCGATCTGGTCCTCGCCGCCGCGCTCGATGTAGAGCATTTCCTGGATCTGATGCCACATCGTCTCAAAGTTCTCGAAATAGAACGTGGCGTGCGGGCCGATCTCGATCCGGCGGTCGCGCTTCTTCTCGGTCAGCTTGGCCTTGCGCTCCTTGCGCGTGGCCGCGTACTGGTCGACGGGGATCAGATCTTCCCGGGTGATTTCGGTCTTGAGCGCCATCATGGTCAGCTCCTGTAGGCTTTGGCTATCAGCTGGACGGGATGCGGCGCGTGTTCCGGCACCGCGGGCTTCGGTGTCTCCTTCTCGGCGACGCGTTCCATTCCCTGGAGAATGTGCATTCCGGCGAGCGGGCATTCGGAGACCACGTATTTCTTGTTCGCCTCCACCGCGCGCCGGGCGGCCGGGCGGCCGATCTTGATCGCCGTCTCGAAGTTGTCCTTCATCATGCCCCACGAGCCGCCATGGCCGGAGCATCGTTCGATCACGTCTACCTCCATCTCGGGGATGAGACGGAGCAGCTCCGCCGCCTTCTGGCCCATGTTCTGGGCGCGCGCGTGGCAGGCGAGATGGACGGTGACGCCGCCGTCGAGCGGCTTCATGCCCTCGGCGAGGCCTTCTTTCTTGGCGATGTCGACGATGTACTGGCTGATGTCCCACGTCGCTTCCGAGAGACGCTTCACGTCCTCGTCGCCCGGCAGGATCAGCGGCCATTCGAACTTGAGCATCAGCGAACACGACGGCGTCAGCGCGACGACGTCATAGCCCTTCTCGATGTACGGCTTGAACGCGGCCGCGACCTTCTTCGCGTTCTGCGCCACGGCGGCGATGTCGCCGTGCTCGAGTTTCGGCATGCCGCAGCAGGTGGGATGGAGGACTTCGTACTCGACGCCGTTCTTGGCGAGGACCTCGAGTGCGTCGGTGCCCATCTCGGGATCGTTGTAGTTGACGAAACAGGTCGCGTAGACGACCGCCTTGCGGCCGTGCGCGGGCGCCGCCGTGTTGGTCGCGGGCTTCGCCGCGCGTGCACGCGCGGTCAGCGTCTTGCCGTGGAACTTCGGCACGGCGGCTTTCGCATCGATGCCGGCGACCGATTCCATCAGCGGGCGGGTTAGGCCGTTGCCGTCTTTCGTCGCCCAGTTGGCGAGCGGGGCGACGGCGCCGGCGAGCTTGCCGTTGCGGTCGGTCTCGGAGATCTGCTTCTGCACGAACGGCACCTTGCCGTTCTTCAGCTCGACGGCGCGGTACCGGAGCATCAGATGCGGGATGTCGAGGTTGAACTCGTGCGGCGGGACATAGGGGCACTTCGTCAGGAAGCACATGTCGCAGAGCGTGCAGGCATCGACGACCGGCTTGAAATCCTTCGAGTCGACCGTGTCGAGCTCCATGCTCGGCGCGTTGTCGATCAGGTCGAACAGGCGCGGAAACGAGTCGCACAAATTGTGGCAGCGCCGGCATCCGTGACAGATGTCGAGCTGGCGGCGAAACTCGGCGTCGAGCTTCTCCTCGTCGTAGAAATCGGGATCCTGCCACGGAATCGGATGGCGGATGGGTGCCTCGAGACTGCCCTCGGACATGGCCTCTACCTCGTTGTCGGTGGGAGGAACCGGACGGGCTGGCTCCGGCTGCGGGAAGGGGAGAACCCCGGCCCGGCAGAAACGCCGCCCGGCGCCCCCCGCGCGAAACGGGAAGGGCGCCGGGCGAAGCGCCTTACTTCATGTCGTCGAGCGCTTTCTGGAAGCGGCCGGCATGTGAACGCTCGGCCTTCGCCAGCGTCTCGAACCAGTCGGCGATCTCGTCGAAGCCCTCGTCGCGGGCATCGCGGGCCATGCCCGGATACATGTCGGTGTACTCGTGGGTCTCGCCCGCGATCGCCGCCTTGAGGTTCAGATCGGTCGAACCGATCGGCTCGCCGGTCGCCGGGTCACCGACGGCCTCGAGATACTCGAGGTGGCCGTGCGCGTGGCCGGTCTCGCCCTCGGCGGTGGAGCGGAAGACGGTCGCGACGTCGTTATAGCCCTCGACGTCGGCCTTCTGTGCGAAATACAGGTAGCGGCGGTTCGCCTGGGACTCGCCGGCGAAGGCGTCCTTCAGATTGTTCTCGGTCTTGGTACCAGCAAGTGACGGCATGTTTGCCCTCCATGTTCTATGGTTATGAATTCAGTCGTTGCGACCCGGAAATGACGGCCGCGCGTATCCCGCGGCGTACCCCTTTTATATAGGTACCCCGTCGGACCGCGTCAATAGATTAGAATTATTCTAGAGAAAAAAAATCCGCTACTTCGCGGCGGACGACACCCGGACGATGACGTCGACCCGGCTGACCGACGTGCCGTCCGGCGCATCGGGAAGCGAGGCGAGCGAGATCTGGTCGCTCGGGATGTCATCGAGCATCCCCGTGTCTTCGTGGAAGAAGTGGTGGTGGTCGCCGGTATTGGTGTCGAAGTAGGAACGTCCCGCCTCGACCACGACCTCGCGCATCATGCCCGCGTCGGTGAACTGGTGGAGCGCGTTGTACACGGTGGCGAGCGAGACGCTCACGCCGGCGGCACGCGCCTCGTCGTGCAGTTCCTCGGCGGTGACGTGGCGGTTCTCGCCCTCGAACAGGAGCCGGGCAAGCGCGATACGCTGGCGCGTCGGGCGCAGGCCCGCCGCCTTCAGCTGTACGATGGCCCCGGTAAACGGGCGCCGCGAGGGAGATTTCGTTTCCATAACACACATATAGGACGGATACGGCCCTATTTAAAGTCAAAAAAAGACAAGGGTCAATTCGCACGTTTGGAATAAGTCGAAAGTGCGTTCTCGCAAGTGCGAGAGGCCGGAGACCCGCCGCAGGCGGGTGGATCAGTTGCCTGTATGCAATTGATCCACAAGCTGTTTCACGGTCGGGATGAAGCCGTTCGAATAGAACGGATCGGTCGCGAACTTGAACGCGTTGTGGCCGGCGAACATCAGCTGGTCCTCGACCTCGCCGCCGTGGGCGATGTCCTGGAGCGTCTTCTGGATGCAGTAGGAGCGCGGGTCCGGGCGGCGGCCGGTGGTGCCGCTCTCGTCCTGCGACCAGTTCGAGAACTGGCACTGGGACAGGCAGCCCATGCAGTCCGACTGATCGGTGCGGATCTCGCGCGCCTTGTCGGCGGTCACGAAGATCACCGTCGAGTCGGGCGTGCGCATGCCCTCGGTGAAGCCCTGCGCCATCCAGCTCTCGGCGCGTCCCTTGTCGCCCGCGGCGACGTAGAGCCGGCGACCGCGCGGGCCGATGAGCAACTCGTGGCTGAGATCGCCCACGGGCTCCTCGGCGAACACGATCTGGCGGTCGGAGCGTTCCTTGAGTTCCTGCAGGAAGGCGTTACGTACGGCCGACGAGTAGAAGCCCGTCGGGCTGAAACGGTTGAGGTAGACGTCGCCCTCGCGGAGATTGAGAAGCCGCTGCTTCCATTCCTCCGAGATCGGGCTTTCCTGGGTCAGCAGCGGACGCGTGCCGAACTGGAACGCGACCGGCGCGATCTCCGGGTCCTCGATCCAGTCGGCCCAGTCGCGCAGATACCAGACGCCGCCCGCCATGACGATCGGCACGTGGGCGAGGTCCATCTCGTTCATCACGGCGCGCAGCTCGACGACGCGCGGACGCGGGTCCTCCGGCCGTTCGGGGTCCTCGCTGTTCGACAGGCCGTTATGGCCGCCGGCGCGCCACGGATCCTCGTAGACGACGCCGCCCAGCCATTCGGGGAACTTGTGGTAGGCGCGCTTCCACAGCGCGCGGAAGGCGCGCGCGGACGACACGATCGGATAGTAGTAGATGCCGTAGTCAGCGGAGATCTGGGCGATGCGGTAGGGCATGCCGGCGCCGCAGGTGACGCCGTGGATCAGCCCCTTGGCGCCGCCGAGGACGCCGTGCAGGACGCGCTCGGCGCCCGCCATCTCCCACAGCACGTTCATGTGGATGCGGCCCTGGCCGCCCGAGACGTCGTAGGCGATGCGCGCCTGGGCGATGGCGCCGCGGATGGCATAGGCCAGCAGCTCCTCGTGCCGGTCGCGCCGCGTGCGCCCCTGATAGACCACGGGAATGAGCTTGCCGTTCTCGTCGTAGGCATCGGCGTTGACGCCGGAGAAGGTGCCGACGCCGCCGGCCGCCGCCCATGCGCCCGAGCTCTCGCCGTTGGACACGGCGATGCCCTTGCCGCCTTCGATCAGCGGCGCCACTTCCTTGCCCGACAGGATGAGCGGCTTCAGGAACGTCAGCGGTCTTCTCCCGATGTGCGGGGCCCGTTTCCGCGCATCGGCGCGGCACTGCCCCATCTTATAGGAATTATAGGAAGGCTTGCCGAAACGGCCAGTCCCGGCGGCGAAAAAAACGCCGGGACCGGCCCTATCGGGTGCGGATCACTCGGCCGGTTCGGCCTCGGTCTCTTCCTTCGAGGAGAGGTCCTCGCCGGTCTCCTGGTCGACGACCTTCATCGACAGGCGGACCTTGCCGCGATCGTCGATCGCGAGCACCTTGACCTTCACCTCGTCGCCCTCGTTGATCACGTCGGTGACCTTGGCCACGCGGCGGTTCTGGAGCTCGGAGATGTGGACGAGGCCGTCGCGCGATCCCATGAAGTTCACGAAGGCGCCGAAATCGACGACCTTCACGACCTTGCCGGGGTAGATCACGCCCACCTCGGGCTCGGCGACGATGCCCTTGATCCAGTTGACCGCAGCCTCGCTCGCGGCATTGTCGACCGACGAGACCTTGATCGTGCCGTCGTCCTCGATGTCGATCTTGGCGCCGGTCGTCTCGCAGATCTCGCGGATAACCTTGCCGCCGGTGCCGATGACTTCGCGGATTTTGTCCTTCGGGATGGAGAAGGTCGTGATCCGGGGCGCGAAGTCGCTGACCGCCGAGCGGGCGTCGGTGAGGGCCTTCGCCATCTCGCCGAGGATGTGCATGCGCCCGCCCTTGGCCTGCTCCAGCGCGACCTTCATGATCTCCTCGGTGATGCCGGTGATCTTGATGTCCATCTGGAGCGCGGTGACGCCCTCGTCGGTGCCGGCGACCTTGAAGTCCATGTCGCCGAGATGGTCCTCGTCGCCGAGGATGTCGGACAGCACGGCGAAGCGGTCGCCTTCCTTGATCAGGCCCATGGCGATGCCGGCGCAGGGACGGCGGAGCGGAACGCCCGCGTCCATGAGCGACAGCGAGGTGCCGCAGACGGTCGCCATCGACGACGAGCCGTTCGATTCCGTGATCTCGGAAACGATGCGGATCGTGTAGGGGAAGTCCTCCTTCGTCGGCAGCAGTGCGCGGATCGCCCGCCAGGCAAGCTTGCCGTGGCCGATCTCGCGGCGGCCGGGCGAACCCATGCGGCCGGTCTCGCCCACCGAGTAGGGCGGGAAGTTGTAGTGCAGCATGAAGTGCTCGCGGTATTCGCCCTCGAGCGCATCGATGATCTGCTCGTCCTGGCCGGTGCCGAGCGTCGCGGTCACGATGCCCTGCGTCTCGCCGCGGGTGAACAGCGCCGAGCCGTGCGCGCGCGGCAGGATGCCGACCTCGGCGACGATCGGACGGACCGTCTTGAGGTCGCGGCCGTCGATGCGCATGCCGGTGTCGAGGATGGCGTTTCGGACGATGTCCTTCTCGACGGTCTTGAGGAGGCCGGCGGCCTTCGCGGCCGTGCCCTCTTCGGCGTCGGCGAAGCTCTCGAGCGCCGTCGCCTTGGCCTGCGAGATCTTCTCGACGCGGGCCTGCTTCACGGTCTCCTTGTAGGCGGCGCGCAGCCCCGCTTCGGACGCGGCGCGGACCTTTTCCAGAAGCGCGTCGGCGTCCGGATCGGGCGCCGGCAGGGCCCACGGCTCCTTCGCGCAGTCCTCGGCCAGTCCGATGATCAGATCGATCACCGGCTGCATGCTCCGGTGCGCGAACATAACGGCGCCGAGCATGACCTCTTCCGAGAGCTCGTCCGCCTGCGACTCGACCATGTTGACCGCGTTCGCGGTGCCCGCGACGACCATGTCGAGGGCCGACTCGGGGAGCTGCTCGAGCAGCGGGTTGAGGACGTACTCGCCGTTGACGTAACCGACGCGCGCGGCGCCGATCGGACCCATGAAGGGAATGCCCGAGATCGTCAGCGCGGCGCTGGTGCCGACCATCGCGACGATGTCGGGATCGTTCTCGAGGTCGTGCGCAAGCACGGTGCAGACGACCTGCGTTTCGTTACGGTAGGCGTCGGCGAACAGCGGACGGATCGGCCGGTCGATCAGGCGCGACGTCAGCACCTCCTTCTCCGACGGGCGCCCTTCGCGCTTGAAGAAGCCGCCCGGGATCTTGCCGGCGGCGAAAGCCTTTTCCTGGTAGTTGACGGTCAGCGGGAAAAAGTCGACGCCGGGCTTGGGCGCCCGCTGGCCGACGGCCGTGCAGAGCACGGTGGTCCCGCCGTAGGTGACCATGACAGCGCCGTCCGCCTGGCGGGCGACCTTGCCGGTCTCGATGACGAGGCGGCGTCCGCCCCAGTCCAGTTCCTTGCGATGTACGGTGAACATATCTTTCCGTTCCTTCCTAGGTCCGCCGCCCTATGCGGCTGGACCCTGTGACACGCCGGCATCTCTGTGCCGGCACGGCCGCCGGGCTTCGGGCCCGGGCGGACTTCGCTGCGGCCCCCATGGCCGCCACTGTTTCGCGGACCTTATGTCCGCGTCTGTTTGCGGCTCTCAGGCCGCGGTCTTTGGAGCAGCCTCGAAGGCCGCCTTTGGTGCGGCCTCGAAGGCCGCGGTCGTTCCGCCAGCTTCGGAAAACGCCGAACGCCGGCCTGCGATGCGCAGGCCGGTTCGGTCATTTCCCGGAATTGGCAAGGCGGGGTCTAGCGCCGGAGTCCAAGGCGCTCGATCAGGGTGTCGTAGCGCGGAGAGTTCTTGCGCTTGAGATAGTCCAGCAGGCGGCGACGCTGTCCGACCATCATCAGCAGGCCGCGGCGCGAGTGGAAGTCCTTCTTGTGGTCCTTCAGGTGTTCGGTGAGATTGCGGATGCGCTCCGAAAGGATCGCGACCTGGACCTCGGGGGAGCCGGTATCGTGCTCGCCGGTCGAATATTCCTTGATAAGCTCGGCCTTACGCTCGGGCGTGATCGACATCGTATACTCCGTTTCTGCGCCGGGGCGCTTTAGAGGTTCAGAACCCGGACCGGACGGATTTCCTCTCCTTCGAGACGGGCGAGCGCGACGGGGATTTCCCCGAAACTTGCGCAAAGCACGTTGCCTTCGCTGATCGCGTCCAGTTCGTTCGCATCTACGAAGAGCGTGCCACCGCTTCGCGCCCGGACCGCGCGTCCATGACGCAGGTCGTCGGCCTGGGTTTCCGTCAGGGCCAGCGCCGGGATGTCGTCCAGCGCGGTCGAGACGGGAAGCAAGAAGTCTTGCCGGGGGGCAGATACCACAGGTTCCGCAAGAACATCCAGCGAAATCGCGTCCTTGAGGGTAAACGGGCCCGTCGCGGTCCGCCGCAGCTCCGAGACGTGCCCGACGGTGCCGAGCGCCCGGGCGAGGTCGCGCCCGAGGCTCCGGACATAGGTGCCCTTGCCGCAGTCGACCTCGAAGACGGCATGGTCCGCGTCGGGGCGCGCAACGAGACGGAAATTAACGATTTCGACCTCGCGGGCCGGCGGCGGCGTGTCGTCGCCCGCCCGCGCCCGGCGGTAGGCGCGCTCGCCGTCGATATGGACCGCGGAATAGACCGGCGGCACCTGGGAGATCCGCCCAATGAAGCCCGCGAGCGCCGCCCGGATATCGTCGTCGGAGGGCCGCTCGTCGCTGATCTCGACCACCTCGCCCTCGGCGTCGTCGGTCGCCGTCGCCTCACCGAAGCGAACCGTGAAACTGTAGCTTTTCCGCCCGTCCATGACGAAAGGAACGGTCTTCGTCGCCTCGCCGAGGGCAATGGGCAGCACGCCGGACGCCAGCGGATCGAGGGTCCCGGCGTGGCCCGCCTTCTGAGCGTCGAGCAGCCACCGGATGCGGCCCACGACCTGGGTCGAGGTCATGCCGACCGGCTTGTCGACGACGACCCAGCCGTGAACGGGGTTTCCCTTGCGCCTACGCGCCATCGTCCCGGCCGTCCGGCGCGTGGGACGCATCGGGCGCTTCGAACGCCCCGTCGTCGTCCCCATGCGCGCCGTCGAGGTCGGCCGAGACGTCGGGCGTCCGCAACAGAGATTCGATCCGGTCGGCGGTGTCGAAGCTCCGGTCGATCTGGAAGCTGAGATTGGGCAGGCGGCGGAGGTCGATCTCCTGGCCGAGGCGGCGGCGGAAGAACGGCGCGGCGCGGGACAGGCTCTGGAGCACCGCCTCGCGGTTGGCGCCGCCGAGCGGCATCACGAAGGCCGTGGCGTTGCGGAGATCGGGACTGACCCGGACCTCGGTCACGGTGATCGACACGCCCGCAAGGCCGGGGTCGTGCGCCTCGCCGCGCTCGAGCATCTGCGCGAGCACGTGGCGCATGAGCTCGCCGACGCGCAACTGCCGCTGACTGCGGGACCGCGGTTCGCCGCGCTGCATGGGAGGCCTCTCGTTCAGGTTCAGGTTCGGGCCGCGTCGGGCTCCGGTTTCGAGCTGCGGTGCACGGGACCGCCGAAACCGGCTGCACCCGTCGCGCGTTCCTCTGAGTCCGGGCGCCCGCGCCCGGATTACCGCACCCCGGCTAAAGCGTCCGGGCGAGCTCCTCGACCTCGAAGCACTCGATGACGTCGCCGTCCTTGAGGTCCTGGTAGTTCTCGAACGCCATGCCGCATTCGAACCCCTGGGTCACCTCGCGGACCTCGTCCTTGAAACGCTTGAGGGTCGAGAGCTTGCCCTCGTGGATCACCACGTTGTCGCGCAGCAGGCGCACGCGCGCGCCGCGGCGGACGACGCCTTCCGTGACCTCGCAACCCGCGACGCGGCCGACCTTGGTGATGTTGAACACCTCCTTGATCGCCGCGTTGCCGAGGAAGGTTTCGCGGATCTGCGGCGCCAGAAGGCCGCTCAGCATCGACTTCAGGTCGTCGACCAGGTCGTAGATGATCGAGTAGTAGCGGATGTCGAGACCCTCGGTCTCGGCGAGACGGCGGGCCTGGGCGTTGGCGCGGACGTTGAAGCCGATCATCATCGCCTTCGACGCGCTGGCCAGCGTGACGTCGGATTCGTTGATCGCGCCGACGCCGGTATGGAGGATGCGGACCGCGACCTCGCTGGTGCCGAGGTTCTGCGCGCTCTGGATGATCGCTTCGACCGAACCCTGGACGTCGCCCTTGATGACGACCGGGATTTCCTTCACGGCGCCGGCCTTGATCTGCTGGAACATCTCGTCGAGCGTGCCGCGTGCGCCGGCCTGGGCGCGGGCGTCTCGATCGCGGCGCTGGCGGAAGGCGGTGACCTCGCGGGCGCGCGCCTCGTTCTCGACGACGGCGAATTCATCGCCCGCGTTCGGCGTGCCGTTGAGGCCGAGGATCTCGACCGGGGTCGACGGTGTGGCCGCGTCGACGCGCTCGCCCTTGTCGTCGATCAGCGCGCGCACCTTGCCCCATTCGGGGCCGGCGACGACGATGTCGCCCACACGCAGCGTGCCGCGCTGGACGAGGACGGTCGCGACCGCGCCGCGGCCCGTCTCGAGCTTCGCCTCGACGACGACGCCTTCGGCGTTACGGTCGGGGTTGGCGCGGATCTCAAGGATTTCCGCCTGCAGAAGGATGGCTTCCTCGAGCTTGTCGAGGTTGGTCCTCTTGAGCGCCGAGACCTCGATGTCGAGCACGTCGCCGCCGAGCGATTCGACGACGATCTCGTGCGACAGCAACTCGTTGCGGACACGACTTGCATCCGCGCCCGACTTGTCGATCTTGTTGATCGCCACGATGATCGGCACGCCCGCCGCCTTGGCGTGGCTGATCGCCTCCACCGTCTGCGGCATGATGCCGTCGTCCGCCGCGACGACGAGAACGACGATGTCGGTCACGTTAGCGCCACGCGAGCGCATGGCGGTGAACGCCTCGTGGCCGGGCGTGTCGAGGAAGGTGATCTTGGAGCCGCCCGCCAGCGTCACCTGGTAGGCGCCGATGTGCTGGGTGATGCCGCCCGCCTCGCCGGCCGCGACGTTGGTCGAGCGCAGCGCGTCGAGGAGCGACGTCTTGCCGTGGTCGACATGGCCCATGACGGTGACGACCGGCGGACGCGGCTGGAGGTTGCCGTCGTCGTCGTCCGCGCCCTTGAGGCCGATCTCGACGTCCGCCTCGGACACGCGCTTCGGCGTGTGGCCGAATTCGGTCACGATCAGCTCGGCGGTGTCGGCGTCGATCGTCTGGGTGATCGTCGCCATGATGCCGTTCTTCATCAGCGCCTTGATCACGTCGCCGGCGCGCTCGGTCATGCGGTTGGCGAGCTCCTGGACGGTGATCGTGTCGGGGATCGTGACCTCGCGGAACACCTTCTGCGCATCGCGCGGCTGCGACGCCATCCGGCGCTCGCGCTCGCGGGCACGGCGAACCGACGCGAGAGAGCGCTGACGCTCCTCGTCGTTGAGCGCCTGGGAGATCGTCAGCTTGCCGCCGCGGCGGCGGGAATCGCCGCGCCGCGCGGCGGGCTTGCGTACGTCGACGCGACCCGGGCGCTTCTGCGCATCGGCCTCGGATTCGGGTTCTTCCGCCTCTGGCCCGCCCTCGTCGGTGCGGCCCTTGACCTTGGGCTTGGGCGCTTCGGCGGCCGGGGCAGCCTCGCCGCGGGTCTCGAGGCGGGCGGCATCACCCAGCACATC
>JAYOEF010000040.1:0-22342 GCA_038106605.1 Alphaproteobacteria bacterium | reverse complement strand
AGCTCGTCGGCGACGCGGTCCAGTGCCCCTATCACGGGCTCGAATACGACGAGACGGGCGACTGCGTACGCGTGCCGGGCCAGTCGTCGATCCCGCCGGGGTGCCGCGTGAAGTCCTATCCGGTGGTCGAGCGTTACCAGTGGGTCTGGATCTGGATGGGCGATCCCGCGCTCGCCAACCCGGACGACATCGAGGACTTCCACTGGATGGACGATCCCGACTGGCGGGCCAAGGGCGAGCTTCTTCCCCTCGAGGCCAACTACAAGCTCCTCGTCGAGAACCTGCTCGACCTGTCGCACCTCACCTTCATCCATGCGACGACGCTCGGCACAGACCGGGTCGCCGAGACGCCGATGAAGCACGAGCGCGGCGAGAAGCATGTAACGGTAACCCGCTGGGTGATGAATTCGCCGCCCCCGCCCTTCTTCCAGAAGGCGGGAGGTTTCGCGCCGGATGAATTGGTCGACCGATGGCAGATCATCACCTGGACGCCGCCCGCCTTCGTCCGTCTCGACGTCGGCGCCGCGAAGGCCGGCACCGGCGCCCTCGAGGGCGACCGTTCGCAGGGCTTCACCATGCGGAACCTGAATGCGATCACGCCCGAGACCGACACGACCACGCACTACTTCTGGGCGCAGGCGCACGACTTCCGCATCGACGAGCCGTGGATCACGGATCTCCTCGTGCAGAACGTCCATACCGCCTTCATGGAAGACCTCTGGATCATCAAGCTCCAGCAGGAGAACATCGAGACCGGCACGACGCCGCCCCGCATCGACATCAACCACGACGGCGGCGGCATCCAGGCGATCCGCATCCTGAATTCGATGATCGAGGGCGAGACCACGCCGCCCCGGGCTCAGGCCGCCGAATAGCGCCTTCCCGACGGAGCGCGGACACGAAAAAACCGGGCCCCGAATGGGGCCCGGTCCGTTTTCGGCTTCAGATGGATGCGGTCAGCGGCGGTCGCCGAAGAGCTGCATCAGCATGATGAAGATGTTGATGAAGTCGAGATAGAGCCGGAGCGCGCCGGAGATCGCGAGCTTGCCCTGCGTCTCCTCGTCGTGGTGCTCGGCATACTCGTTCTTGATGTTCTGCGTGTCGTAGGCGGTCAGGCCGACGAAGACCAGGACGCCGATGATCGACACCGCGAACTGCAGGCCGGTGCTCTTCAGGAAGATGTTCACGATCGAGGCGAGGATGATGCCGATCAGGCCCATGAAGAGGAACGAGCCCCAGCCCGACAGATCCTTCTTCGTCGTGTAGGCCCACAGGCTCATGCCCGCGAAGGTGCCCGCGGTGATGAAGAACACGCGGGCGATGCTCGCGCCCGTGAACGCCATGAAGATCGTGGCGAGCGAGACGCCCATCAGCGCCGAATAGAACCAGAACACGCCCTGCGCCGTCGAGGCCTTCATCGCGTGCAGCCGTGCGCTCAGGAAGAAGACGAGCGCGAGCGGAGCGAGCATGACGACCCACTTGAGCGGCGAGCCGAACAGCGTCTGGCCGAGGTTCGTCAACGCGACGATCTGGCCCGTTTCGTTCGTGACGATCGACATCTGCGCGACAATGACCGCGAAGATGCCCGTCAGCGCGAGTCCGGACGCCATGTAGTTGTAGACGCGCAGCATGTGCGCCCGGAGGCCGGCGTCGAATGCCGCCTGGTCAACCGTGCGCGTGCCGGTAAAGACCCGTCTGTCAGTTTCGAAAGCCATCGAAGGACCCTCAGCCCAATTGTTGGAACTGGCGGAAATATGGGACTTCTACGCTCCAGAATCAACCGAGGGTGCGGTGCGGTGCCGATCATTACGAAAATTTAATGTAGGGTAACCCGCTCGGATTCGAGGTTTTTCGGGTCCGGCCCGGTCTATTCGTTGCGCAGCAGCGGCGCCGCCTTCTGGCCGAGCGCCCGCCAGGTGCCGTAGAAGCCGAAGGCGAGCGTGATGGCGACGGCGATCAGGCTGGTCGCGATCACGGTCCGGGGCGCGAAGACGAACTCGAAATGCATCACCCGGGTGACGACCGCCCAGGCCGCGACCGAGCCGATGACCGAGGCGACTAAAGCCGTCGCAAGGCCGAGGAGACCGTACTCCAGCAGCAGCGTTCCCATGATCCGCCGCCGCGTCGCGCCGAGCACCTTGAGGACGACGGACTCGTAGACCCGGCGGCGGTGACCGGCGGCGATGGCGCCGGCGAGGACAAGGGTGCCTGCGAGGATCGCGACGGCGGCTGTCATGCGGATCGCGGTGCCGAGCTTGCCGAGGAACTCGTTCACGCTGTCGAGCACGTCGCGCACCCGGATAGTCGTCACGTTGGGGAACTGCGCCGCCACGGCGCGTTCGATCGCCGCCTCGCGCGCCGGGTCGGCGTGGAGGGTGGCGAGGTGGGTCTGCGGCGCGTTCTCGAGCATGCCGGGCGAGAAGATGAACACGAAGTTCATGCGGAGCGAGCCCCACTGCACGTCGCGCAGGTTGGAGATCCGCCCCGTCACGTTGCGGCCGAGCACATTCACAGTGATCGTGTCGCCGATGCCGACGCCGAGGCTTTCGGCCTCTCGGGCAGAGAGCGAGACGAGCTGCTCGCCCGCATAGTCGGCGGGCCACCACGTGCCGGCGATCACCGTCTCGTCCTCGGGTTTCTCGCGCGCCCAGGTGACGCCGCGGTCGCCGCGCAGCACCCAGCGCCCGCCCTCCGCGGTCTGGTAGTCGGCGGCCGGAATGTCTTTCACCCGGCTTACGCGGCCGCGAAGCATCGGCGTGCGCCGCATCTCGCGGAATCCCTCGATGCCGGAGACGGTGCGCTCGAACGCGTCGATCTGGTCGTTCTGGATGTCGATGAAGAAATAGCCGGGCGCGCGGGCGGGCAGGCTCTTGGTGATCTGGTTGCCGAGGTTCGCCTCGATCAGCGCGACGGTGACGAGCACGGTGAGGCCGAGCCCGAGTGACAGGACGACGCTGCCGGTGGGTGCGCCCGGCCGGTGCAGGTTGGCGAGCGCGAGCCTGAGCACTGTGCCGCCGGCGGCTCCGGCGAGCTTCGCCGCGCGTGCGATCACCTTTCCGGCGAGGCCGAACAGGATCATCGTCCCCACCGATCCCGCGACGAACCAAAGCGCGATGGCCGGGCTATACGCCGTTTCGACGGCGAGCGCCGCCAGCGCGACGAAGAGCGCTGCGGTGGCCGCGAGCACCGGCCAGCGCGGCAGGCCGCGCATGCGGGCGATGGCATCGCGGAACAGCGCCGCCGCGGGCACCTCGCAGGCGCGCGCGATCGGCCAGACGGAGAAGGCGAGCGCGGTCAGCATGCCGAAGGCGGCGGCAAGGGCGAGCGGCTCCCAGAACACGCCGACGCGGGCGACGACGGGGAGTGCGTCGCGCACGAGATCGGCGACCGCCGCGGGGACGAGCCCGCCGACGACCAGCCCGATCGCGGTGCCGATTCCCGCCATGGCGAGGATCTGGATGAGATAGGCGGCGAAGATCAGCCGCGACGAGGCGCCGAGGCATTTCAGCGTCGCGATGGTGCCCGTCTTGCCGGCGAGGAAGTCGCGGACCGAGTTGCCGACGCCGACGCCGCCGACAAGAAGCGCGGTCAGCCCCACGAGCGTCATGAACAGCGTCGTGCGGTCGACGAGACGCTTGATGTTGGGCGAGGCGTTGGTGCGGTCCTCGACGACCCATTGCGCGTCGGGGTAGGTGGTTTCCACGGATCGCTTCCACGCGTCGAGGCGCGCGGGCTCGTTCAGGCGGACGCGGTAGAAGTACCAGACCTGGCTGCCCGGCTGGATCAGCCCGCTTTCGGCGAGCGAGTCCTCGGATGCCATGAAGCGGGGGCCGAGCTGGAGCGAGCGTGCGCCGGAGACGCGGTCCGGCTCGCGGTCGATCGCGGCGCGGATGCGGTAGACCGTGTCGCCGACCCTCACCGTGTCGCCGACGGAAATCCCGAGCCGGGCGAGGAGGGCGTTGTCCGCGACCGCGCCCCACACCCCGTCCTTCCGCGCGAACAGCTCGGCCGCGGGCAGCGCGGGCGAGGTCTCGAGCGCGCCGTAAAGGGGATAGGCGCCGTCGACCATCTTCATCTCGACCAGCGAGCGGCGCGCGCCGTCCTCGGTCCGCGCCATCGAGCGCAGATAGACGATGCGAGAGACCGCGCCAGCCTGTTCGATCCAGGCCCGCTCGGCGGGGGCGATGTCGCGATGGGTCAGGCGGAGCGCGGCATCGCCGCCGAGGAGGACCGCGCCGTCCTCCTCGATCCCGGAGATCACGGCGGATGAGATCGAGCCGACGGCGGCGATCGCGGCGACGCCGAGCGCGAGGCAGGCGAGAAAGACCCGGAAGCCCCGGAGGCCGCCGCGCAGCTCGCGGCGCGCGATGCGGAACGCGTTGTTCAAAGGGTCGATTCCCGGGCGACCGTGTCCGACCGCACGCGCCCATCCTCGAGGTCGACGACGCGGCCGCACTTTTCAGCGAGTGCCGGGTTGTGGGTGATGAGCATGAGCGTGGCGCCGTGATCGGCGCGGAGCGAGAACAGCAGCTCCATCACCTGGTCGCCGGTCTTCCCGTCGAGATTGCCCGTCGGCTCGTCGGCGAGGAGGAGGCGGGGCCCGGCGACGATGGCACGCGCCAGCGCGACGCGCTGCTGCTCGCCGCCAGACAGTTGTCCCGGATAGTGGGTGAGGCGATGGTCGAGGCCGACCGATGCCAGCGCTTCCCGCGCGCGGTCGAACGCCTCGCCCCGCCCGGCGAGCTCCACCGGGATCGCGACGTTCTCGAGCGCCGTCATCGTCGGCACGAGATGGAAGTTCTGGAAGACGATGCCCACGTTGTCGCGCCGGAAGCGCGAGAGGCCGTCCTCGTCGAGGGCGGAGAGATCGTGGCCGGCGACCTCGATCCGCCCGGCCGTCGGACGCTCCAGGCCGCCGATCAGCATCATCATCGAGGTCTTGCCCGAGCCCGACGGGCCGACGACGCTGACCGTCTCGCCGGCGCGGATCCGGAGGTCGATTCCCCTCAGGATGTTGACGGATCCCGCTTCGCTCTCCAGCTTAAGCTCGATGCCGTCGAGCAGGACCATGGTTTCGAGGATGCCGCTGTCGTCTCTCATACTGTCTCGCAAGTCCGGTCCGGGCGGGGGAAATCCCGTCCGATATAGATCGTTTACGCGCGTTCTCAAGCGATGGTTTGCCGCGATCGCCTGTGCCGCCGTCCTTTCTGTGCCGGTTTCCGCCCTGTCGTCCGCGTCCGCCGCGGCCGAAGCCCTGCGGCTGATGGTGCTCGGCGACAGCCTCACTGCCGGGTACGGCCTGCCCCAGGACGAGGCCTTCCCGGTGAAGCTGGAAGCGGCGCTGCGCGCCCGCGGGCTCGACGTCGCGGTGCTCAATGCCGGGGTTTCCGGCGACACCACCGCGGGCGGGCTGGCGCGGCTCGACTGGGCGCTCGGCGACAGGCCGACCCATGCCATCGTCGAGCTCGGCGCGAACGACGGGCTCCGCGGCGTCGACCCGGCCGTCACGCGCAGGAACCTCGGCGCCATTCTCGGACGCCTCAAGGCGGCCGGCATCCCGACGCTCTTAGCCGGCATGTACGCGCCCCCCAACTGGGGCAAGGACTACGCTGAAGCGTTCGCGAAGCTATATCCCGATCTTGCGCGCGAGCACGGTGTCGCGCTTTATCCCTTCTTTCTCGATGGCGTCGCCGCGAATCCGTCGCTCAACCAGGCCGACGGAATCCATCCCAACGAGAAGGGGGTTGCGGCGATCGTCGAGCGTATTGTTCCGCAGGTCGTCCGCCTGCTCGCAGAAAAGGAGTAAAGCCGTGGAGACAACGACCGAAAGCTTCCGGCTCGGCCACGCCGCGGACGCGGATTGGGAAACGCTGACGGATATGTGCCTGCGCCAGATCGGCGAGGTGCCGCGTGGCACCAACCTCGGGTTTCTTTACGTCACCGACATGCTCGACGACGACCTGGCGCGGATCGAGGAGCGGCTGCGCCGTGAGACGGGCGTCGAGAACTGGGTCGGCACGATCGGGCTCGGCGTCATGGTCGGCGGCCACGAGTATTTCGAGAAGCCGGCGATGGTGGCGATGGTCGGCGCCCTGCCGGAGGAGGCCTTCCGCCTGCTGCCGTCGGTCGCGAAACCGGGCGATGCGCTTCCCGACGACCTGATGAACTGGGTCGGGCAGGAGAACGCGGCGTTCGGCGTCGTCCACGCAGATCCGCGCAATCCCTATGTCCTCGACATCCTGAATTCGATCACAGACGACACCGACGCCTTCCTCGTCGGCGGGCTGACCTCGTCGCGCAGCCGCTTCAGCCAGATTTCCGGCGGGCTGACGGAAGGCGGGGTGTCGGGCGTGCTGTTTTCGTCCGACGTCGCCGTGGTCACCGGACTCAGCCAGGGATGCTCGCCGGTCGGCGGCGTGCACACCGTGACCCGCGCCCAGGGCAATGTGCTCTCCGAACTCGACGGGCGTCCCGCGTTCGAGGTCTTCCGCGGCGACATCGGCGAGGTGCTGGCGCGCAACATCGACCGCATCCCCCTCTATATCCACGCGGCGCTCCCCGTGGCGGGCGACGATAGCGGCGACTACATGGTGCGCAACGTCGTCGGCATCGACGCGGCGAACGGACTCGTCGCCATCGGCGACCGCATCGCCGCAGGCGACAGGGTGATGTTCGTCCGCCGCGACGTGCCGTCGGCGTCGAAGGATCTCGACCGCATGCTTGCCGACGTCACCGGGCGGGCGGCTGCGAAGCCGCGCGCCGCGCTCTACTTCTCGTGCGTCGCGCGCGGGCCGAACCTGTTCGGTCACAATTCTGAGGAGCTTTCGGCGGTCCGCGACGCGATCGGCGCCGATGTCCCGGTGGTCGGGTTCTTCGCCAACGGCGAGATCAGCAAGAACAGGCTCTACGGATATACCGGCGTCCTGACGCTGCTGATGTAAGCCGACCGTCCTTTCGCTCCCCGATCCGGCCCACGTTCCGCCCCCGGTACGTCATGATCCGTCTCTTCGTCGCGTTATCCATTCCCGAGGACCTGCGCGTTCGCCTCGCCGCCCTCGGAGGCGGTATCGAGGGCGCGCGCTGGGTGCCGGCCGAGAACCTGCACGTCACGCTGCGCTTCATCGGCGAGGTGCAGGAAAGCGCGGGCGAGGATCTGGTCGCGGCGCTCGACGACGTGCGGTCGGGCCCCGTGCGGGTTTCTCTCACGGGCGCAGGGCACTTCGGAACAAGGGACAAGGCGCATTCGCTCTGGATCGGCGTCGAGAAGACGGCGGAGATCGTCGCTCTGCACGAGAAGATCGATCGCGCGCTTGTCTACGCCGGGCTTCCGCCGGACGGCCGCAAGTACGCGCCGCACGTCACGCTTGCGCGTCTCCGCAACGCGCGGCGCGGCCGGGTGCTCGACTGGCTTGCGGCGCACGATGCCTTCTTCGCTCCGACCTTCGAGGCGCGCGCCTTCACCCTGTTCGAGAGCCGCCAGGGCCACTACCTGCCGCTCGCCGATTTCCCGCTGGCGTAAGGGCGCGACGATAGTGCCCGTCCGAGACGCAGTAACATGGTCTCTATCCGAGACGTTGTTAAACGGTCTCTATCCGAGACGCGGCGTCTCGTATAAACAGGGGGTATGACCGAGACCGCCGATACCGGGCCCGAAGCGGCCCCGCCGCCGCGGCGCTTCACCGGGCCCAAGCGCTCGGCGGACGTCCACGACGCGATCCTCGCGGCGGCAACGGATATCGTCGCCGAGCAGGGCTACGCCGCCGCGTCGATCGAGGCGATCGCGCGCCGCGCGGGCGCCGGAAAGCAGACCGTCTACAGATGGTGGCCGAGCCGGGCCGCGCTGCTCGCGGAAGCCTACCGGCGGCTCGTTCCGCCGGAGCGGCTGCTCGGCGTGCCGAGCGACGATCCGGCCGCGGACATCGAGGTCGCCATCGGCCGGCTGATGCGGATCTACAACCGGACGCCGGCCGGCCGCATCCTGACCGGCCTCGCCGCATCGGCGTCGTCCGACCCGGCAGCGGCAGAGGCGCTGCGCTCCGGGATCATGTTCGGCGACGACCGCGCCTTCGCCCTGCCGCTCAGGACGGCGGTCGCCGACGGCGTGCTGCCGCCTGGCTTCGATGTCGATGCGGCCGTCGAGACCGCGGTCGCGCTGATCTGGCACAGATTGCTGACGGCCCCGGACTCGCTCGACGGCACGTTCGCGCGCAGCGTGGCGCGCAGGGTCATGACGGTTGGGGGAAAGCGTTGAAGGGTGGGAAGCGGCAGCCCGGTTTCGGCTGTCAGAACAGCTCGAGCAGCTTGTCGAGATCTTCCTGGAGCTCTTCCTGGTCCTGAGCGGGCTCTTCGACGACCGGCGCCATCGTATAGGTGATCATCTTCACCGCGACGTCGGTGCCGCACTGGCGGCGCAGCGCCGAGGCAAGCTTCACGGGCTCGATCGGCTTCGAGACATAGTCGGTCATACCGGCGTCGAGATACTGCTCGCGGTCGCCGACCATGGCGTTGGCGGTGAGGGCGATGATCGGCACGTCGCCGCGCTCGCCTTCGAGCTCGCGGATCTTCCGCGTCGCCGTGATTCCGTCCATCTCCGGCATCTGCACGTCCATGAGGACGACGTCGTAGGGCGTGCGCATGACGGCGCTGAGCGCCTCGAGGCCGTTGTTGACCACGTCGACATGATGGCCCGACTTCTGCAGCATCGCCACGATGACGGTCTGGTTGATCTTGTTGTCCTCGGCGACGAGGACCCGGACCGTCCGGTCTCCATCCTCTCCGTCGAGAATATCGTCGCGCAGTTCGGCCCGGACCTTGTCGGCATCGCCGGTCGGGCAGATGATCCTGAACCAGAAGGTCGATCCCTCGCCGAGCTTGCTCTTGACGCCGATGTTGCCGTTGAGCGCGGCAGCGAAGCTCTTGCACAGCGACAGGCCGAGACCGGAGCCGCCATAGCGTCGCGTGATCGAGCTGTCGGCCTGGACGAACTTCTCGAAGATGCGGTCGACGCGGTCGGGCGGGATGCCGGTTCCGGTGTCGATGATCTCGATGGTCGTTTCGATGAAGCCGCCGCTCTTCTGCTTCTGGCCGACGCGCACCGTGATCGAGCCCTGCTCCGTGAACTTCAGCGCGTTCGAGATCAGGTTGAACAGGATCTGGCGGATGCGCGCCGGGTCCGAGCGCAGCACGGGGAACGAGACGGCACCTTCGTCGCGGATGAAGGCGATACCCTTGGATTCGGCCTGCGGCGCCCAGAGGTCGGCGACCGTGTTCAGCAGATCCTTCAGGGTGAAATCGAGGTCTTCGAGCTCGAGACGGCCCGATTCGACCTTCGAAATGTCGAGGATGTCGTTCAGGAGCGACAGGAGCGCGCCGCCCGACTGGCGGATCACCTCGACGCGCTCATGCTGTTCCTTGTCGAGGCGGCCGTCGAGCAGGAGGTTCGCGGTGCCGAGCACGCCGTTCAGGGGCGTGCGCAGCTCGTGGCTCATGCTCGCGAGGAAGTCGGACTTGGCGCGGTTGGCGTCTTCGGCCGCACGCCGGGCGGCATCGTTCAGCCGTTCGGCCTGCTTGCGCTCGGTGATGTCGTGGATGACGACGAGGACCGCGGGCTTGTCGTCCCACTGGATGCTCGTGCCCACGGTTTCGCCGAAGAACGGGCGGCCGTCGAGACGGATGAGCCACGAATCGAGCATCGGGCCCGAGTTGCCCTCCGCGCCGATCATCTCGCGGCGCCGCAGCACCTCCTCGTGCATCTCGCTCGCGTAGAGCTTGAGCTCGGGGGACCCGACGAGGTCCGCCATCGTTTCGGCGCCGAAAGCCGCACAGGCTGCCTCGTTCGCGAACGCGAGATTGCCGTCGATGTGGATGTAAAGCGGCGTCGGGACGCGCTCGAAGATGTGCCGGTAGTTGGCTTCGCTGACCCGAAGCTCCTCGGCCACCTGCTTGACGTCGGTCTCGTCGGTGGCAACGACGTCCCACATCACCGAGCCGTCCTCGAGACGATGCGGGTTCGAGTTGATCCGGATCCAGCCCCAGCCGTCGCGGTGCTTGTCGTTCCGGATGCGGACGCTGATCCGTGCCGGGGTCAGCGTCTCTGCGGACCGGGCATACTCGGCGTCGAAGGCATCGATGTCTTCGGGATGAATGCGCTTGAGAAGACGGATGGGATCGGACCGGATTTCCTCGGCAGTGATGCCGAGGACCTCCGAAAGGGCCCCGCTGACGAGCGGAAACTCGATGGTCCCGTCCGGCCGCAGGATCCTGCGGCAGACCATGCCGGGGACGTTGTCGAGCTGTTCCTTGGAAACGGCCGCGTCCCTGACGGCCCGCTCGCGCAGCAGGCAAAGCTCCGCCTCGAGGCGCGCACGTTCCGTGCGCTCCTGCCTTAGCTTGGCTTTGAGCTGTTTGAGCCTGCGATCGGCCATGTCCTGCCGCCGGTGCAACCGTGATTCAATCTTTCGACCGGCAACGTTAATCGGTTACTTCTAAAGTATTGTTAATTGCCCGCGACGCCTCAGCGAACTCTTAACCGACTGAAACTGCGGTGTTCTCAGTCCTTCGGACGGGACGCGGCGAATGCGGGCATCGCGGCGTTGAACGCCTCCAGCCAAGCGACGAGGGCCGGGAACTCGGGGCGCCAGTCGTACTGGCGGCGGAAATCGAGATATTCGAGGGCGCAGGCGAGGCCGATCTGGGCGATCGTCACCGGCGCGACGGGCGGCGGGGCTGCTTCGAACGCCGCGAGGCCGCGGCGGATCTTGCCCTTCTGGAAGTCGACCCAGGGCGCGTACGGCTCCCGGTCGGGGCGGTAGCGGCGCTCGTAGATCACGAGCAGCGAGGCCTCGATGATGCCGTCGGCGAGGGCGGCAAGCCGCAGCGCCTCGAACCGTGCGTCGCCCTCCTTCGGGATGATCCTGCCGCCGCCGGCGACGGCATCGAGGTATTCGACGATCACCTTGCTGTCGAACATGGCGCGCCCGTCTTCCAGGATCAGCGCCGGGATCTTGCCGAGCGGGTTCTGCGACTGCAGCAGCGCTTCGTCCGCCGCGTCGAGAAAGTCGATCCGGTCGGACAGGCCGAGCGCGGCGGCGGCGGCGAGGACCTTGCGGCCGAAGGGGGAGGCGAGGCGGGAGTGGAGGGTGAAGCGCATGATCTCTCAGAGCCAGTCGGGTGCGGGGAGCCCCTTTTCCCGCAAAAACGCGGGATTGAAAAGCTTGGACTGGTAGCGCTGGCCGCCATCGCACAGCACGGTGACGATCGTGTGGCCGGGCCCGAGCTCGCGCGCGAGGCGCATGGCGCCGGCGACGTTGACGCCCGACGAGCCGCCGAGGCAGAGGCCTTCCTCATTCAGGAGGTCGAATATCACCGGCAGGGCTTCTGAATCCGGGATCTGGAAAGGCACGTCGACCTTGGCCTGGGCGACGTTGCCGGTGACGCGGCCCTGGCCGATCCCCTCGGTGACCGACGAGCCCTCGCTCTTGAGTTCGCCGGTCTTGAAGTAGCTGTACATCGCCGCGCCCATCGGGTCCGCGAGGCCGATGGTGACGTCGGGCTTCACTTCCTTGAGGAAGGTCGAGATGCCGGCGAGCGTGCCGCCGGTGCCCATGGCGCAGACGAAGCCGTCTATGCGCCCGTCGGTCTGCGCCCAGATTTCTGGGCCGGTCGATTCGTAGTGGCCCTTCCAGTTCGCCGGATTGTCCCACTGGTTGGCCCAGACCGCGCCGTTCGGCTCGCGTTCGGCATATTCCGCCGCGACCCTTTCCGAGACGCGGACATAGTTTCCCGGATCGCGGTATGGCTTCGCCGGGACCGGCATCAGCTCGGCGCCGCAGAGCCGCAGCATGTCCATTTTTTCCTGGCTCTGGGTCTCCGGGATGACGATCACGGTGCGGTAGCCGCGGGCGTTGGCGACGAGCGCGAGGCCGATTCCCGTATTGCCGGCGGTGCCCTCGACGATAACGCCGCCCGGGCGCAGCACGCCGCGCCGCTCGGCGTCGAGGATCATGTAGAGCGCGGCACGGTCCTTCACCGACCCGCCCGGGTTCAGGAACTCCGCCTTGCCGAGAATCTCGCAGCCCGTGAGCTCCGAGGCCTTCTTCAGGCGGATCAGGGGTGTGTTGCCGACCGTTGCGGTGAAGCCGTCGCGAATTTCCATGGATCTGCCGTCTTTTCGGGTTTCGTTCGGAGGCGAGGCGCCGCGAGAATCGCTGGAAACTTAGGGCGCGTCGCCGACGCAGGGATCGTTCTTCTCCGACGGGGAGCGCGCCGCCGCTGCCTCCTCCAGCTCGACGATGCGGGCGCGCAGCGACTGGATCTCGCCCATCATGCCCTCGAGCGCCTTGGCGACCGGGTCCTTCACGCTATCGAAGGGCGTGCCGTAGGCGACGAACTCCTGCGCCGCGCCGCTGCGGTCGCGCGGCATCACCTGGCGGGCGGGTATGCCGACCATGGTCACGCCCGGAGGCACGTCGGCGATCACGACGGCGTTGGCGCCGACGCGCGCGCCGTCGCCCACCGTGACAGGCCCGAGCACCTGCGCGCCCGCGCCGACGACCAGATGGTTGCCGATGGTCGGGTGTCGCTTCTCGCGCTTGAGCGAGACGCCGCCCAGCGTGACCCCGTGATAGAGCGTCACGTCATTGCCGACGACGGCGGTCTCGCCGATGACGCAGCCCATGCCGTGGTCGATGAAGACGCGGCGGCCGAGGGTCGCGCCGGGATGGATCTCGATGCCCGTCAGCATGCGCCCGACATGGGAGACCAGCCGGGCGAGGAAGCGGAGCCCGCGGGCCCACAGCCAGTGCGCGGCGCGGTGAAAGAGGATCGCGTGGAAGCCGGGATAGCAGAAGATCACCTCGGCGCGCGACCGCGCTGCCGGATCCTTCTCCATGATGACGCCGATGTCTTCCGCGATTTGTCCGAATATCGACATTGCCAAGGTCCCATTCCCCCGTCCGTGCATTCGATGTGCATCCGGCCAGCCGGGCAATCAATGCCGCGAAGGGGAAAAGATTTTTCCGTTACATGCCAAGCGGCCCGAAAACTGGCCTGCGCTCCAGAAAAAGTCCATCCCGCAGTGGAAAAAATTATCGTGAGATAGCGTGAACGGGAAAGTCTATTCCGCTGCGGCCGTCCGGGCTTTGACCGAGCGCATCCACCATACCGCGGCGCCGACGACGAGGACCTGCGGCACGATCGCGATCATCACGGCGTCCCAGCCGATATTGATCTGGAGATAGCCCGCGAAGAAGGACGAGATCGCCGAGACCCCGTAGGCGATGGTGTCGTTGGCACCCTGGACCTTGCCCTTCTCCGCCGGCGTGTGGCAGCTGACGAGGAGGTCGGTGGAGCCGATCAGCATCAGGTTCCAGCCCGCGCCGATCATCAGGTTGGTCAGGAAGAAGGTCGTGACCGTGATGCCCGAAAGCCCCGCCGCGATGCCGCCGAGAAAGAGGACGAACCCCATCAGAATGACGTTGAGAGACCCGAAGCGGGCGATCAGCGAGCCTGCGATGAAGGACGGCGCGAACATCGCGAACATGTGCCACTGGATCACGAAGGTCACGTCGCTGTAGGCGAGGCCGCAGAACTTCATCGACAGCGGCGTCGCCGCCATCATCAGGATCATGCCGGCCCACGAGACCGACGTGCCGACGGCCGCGACGACGAAGGCGGGCTGGCGCATGATCTCGAGGAGCGGTCGTCCGGTCGATGCCGGGGCGCCCGCCGTCGGCACCTCCTTTGTGTCCGGCATGCGCAGGAACTGGATCGTGATCGCGAGCAGGATCGGACAGACCGCGAGGACGACGTAGGTGCCCGCGAACTCCACGGGTGCGAGCAGGTCCTTGGTGCCGTTGGCGATGGCGCCGCCGACGAACGCCGCGAGCACGCCGCCGCCGATGACGAGGGCGATGGCCTTGGGCCGGAACGCCGGGTTCGTCGCCTCCGCCGCGGCGAAGCGGAGATACTGGTTGAACGCGTTGAACGCCCCCATGCAGGACGTGCCGGCAATGAAGATCCAGAGATTCGAGAAATAGACGCCCATCGTGCAGAGCATGCAGCCCATCAGGCCGAGGACCGCGCCGAGCGCGAAACCCATCCGGCGGCCGTAGCGCTTCATCAGGAGCGAGGCGGGCATGGCAGCCGCCGCGGTCGCCGCCCACATGAAGGAGTGCGGCAGCGTCGCCAGGGCCTTGTTCTCCGCGATCATCGCCCCGGCGAGCGCCGAGACGGTGATGACGATCGTGACGGACGTCTGCGCGTATCCCTGACACAGGGACAGCAACGCAACGTTCCGCCTCATGTGCGGTACTGCCATCATCGGTGGAGTGTAGCGGGCGGCTCCGGCCGGCGAAAGCGCGAAACCGTGACGGCCGTTCAGTCGGCGTAGGGGTCAGTCCGCGTAAGGGTAGGAGCCGTCGTAGAACTGCGTCATCATTGCGACGATCAGCGCGTGATCGGCATCGGCGAGCCGTTCCGCGACGGCGTCGCGCTGGAGTTCGAAGCGCCCCAGCCCGGCTGCATTTCCGCGGTCCAGCGACCGGTAGCCCATAGACCAGTCCGGAAACCGCCGGCGATCCGCGTCGCCCTCGACGAGGACGGTGAGGTTGCGGTGCCGGGGGTCTTCGCCGATGCGGCGGTACAGCGACGCCACCTTGTCCGCCGGGCCTTCGATGTACTGGATGAAGTTGCCGTCGGCATAGAGCAGCATGCCGGAGATGCCCGCCGCCTCGTTGTTGCGCCGCGACAGGGCGAGCAGATCGGCGAGTTCCGCGTCGTCGAACTTCCGCGGCGACGAGCTCGCATAGAGGAGGTAGTGGATGTCCGCCATGGTCGTCCGTGCCCCGGCTACTTGACCTTGCAGGCCTTGCCGATGGCGTCGTGCGCCGCGCTGATCCCGGAGAGCGAGTAGGTGTCCTTCGTCTCGGTGCCGCGCGAGGAGGTGCCGGTGACGACCATGTCGGTCCCCGCCCGCATCGCCCCAACGAGCGCCTCGTCGCCCGCCTTGTCGCGCGCCCAGGCGGAATCGTCGTTGGTGAAGAGATCGAACGACTTCGGACCGATCTTCACCGTGACCGCGCTGCCCTCCTTGTAGTCGTAGCCCGCGGTGAACTGGACCTGGTTCTTCGTGCCTTCGCCCGGCCGGTGTGTGACGAGGACGTAGATCCGCCCGCGCTTCGAATACTTGCCTTCGTCCTTCTTGGGCTCGCTGTATATCCAGCAGGTCAGCGCCTTGCCCTTGCCGTCCTTGTAGGCGGCCCAGTCGCCGAAGGTGCCGACGCTGTCGGCGGCGGAAACCGGCCCGGCCGCGGCGGCCGCGGCGAGCGTGAGAAGCGGGAGGAGGGCGGCGTGTTTCATCGGTTTCCTTTGGCGAGTTTCGAGGCCTTGCGCGACACCGGCGCGCCGAATACGTGCTCGGGGAGCGGCACCACCGTCCCGCCCGGCGAGACGGGGCGCTCGGCGAAGCTCCGCATCGCCAGCATGCGGTCGTACATGACGATGCCGCCGGCGGTGGCGAGGTTGAGGGAGAAGGCGGTCGGGATCTTCACGACGTGGTCGCAGCAGGCGGCCATTTCCGGGCTCAGCCCGTGGCGCTCGCTGCCCAGAACGTAGGCGGCGCGGCGCGGGTGGCGGAAGCTCGGGAGCTCGACGGCGTCGTCGGAGATCTCGATGCCGACGAGCGCGCAGCCCGATGGCAGCCGCATCGACTCGAGCGATTCGAACCGGTAGAAGGGCACCTGTGCCGAGGTATCCGAGGTGTCCGACCGCGCGTCCCGGCGGTAGTCCGCCCTGACCGTGAAGACGAAGCTCGCGCCGAAAGCATGCGCCGACCGGATCAGATTGCCGACATTCATCGCCTTGCTGACGCCTTCGACGCCGATACCGAAATATCCCCGCATGGCGCCGGATTCTACAGACCGGCCTGAATCGTGCAAGATACGGGCCCGGCCGCCGCGGCCCCAAGGGTAACGACACGAGCGATGACCGACGATCTCCGCGTCCAGTACGAGAACTATCCCTACCCGCCGCGCAACCCGGCCGACGAGGCGAAACGCCTGATCGAAGGATCGCCGAGCCACATCCTCGAGATAGAGCATCACATCTTCGGCGGGCGGCGCGACCGTAACCGTACCTTTCGGGCGCTGGTCGCCGGCGGCGGCACGGGCGACGCGACGGTGATGCTTGCCCAGCAGCACGCCTCTGCCGGAATTCCCTTCGAGGTCGTCCATCTGGACATTTCGGAGGCGTCGATAGCCGTGGCCAAGGCGCGCATCGCGGCGCGGGGGCTCGAAGGCGTGCGCTTCGTCCAAGGGCCGATCGAACAGGCCGGCACCCTCGGCCTCGGAACCTTCGACTACATCGACTGCTGCGGCGTGCTCCACCACCTGGAAGACCCTGCCAAGGGGCTTACGGCGCTCCGCGATGCGCTCGCCCCGGAGGGCGGCATGGGGATCATGGTCTACGCGCCGCTCGGGCGGACGGGCGTCTATCATGTCCAGTCGATGCTGCGGCTCATGGCGGGCGAGGCGCCCGACAATGAGCGCATCGAGACCGCGCGCCACCTGCTCGACCAGCTGCCCGAGACCAACTGGCTGAAGCGCAACCCGCATGTCGGCGATCACAAGGCGCTCGGCGATCCCGGCATCTACGATTTGCTGCTCCACCGGCGCGACCGCTCGTACTCGGTGCCGGAGTTGATGCAGCTCCTGCAGCAGGGCGGCATGCGCCCGGTGAATTTCGTCGATCCGGTGCGCTACGAGCCGAGCGTCTACTTCACCGATCCCTACCTCGTGGAGCGGACGCGGGCGCTCAACTGGGTGCAGCGCTGCGCTTTCTCGGAACTGCTGTCCGGCAGCATGAAGACGCATGTCCTCTACGCCGTGCGCGTCGACAATCTCCGGAATACCCTCGCCGCGCCGGATTCCCCCGACGCTATCCCGGTGATGCGCGACGACGACGGCCCAGCGCTCGGCGCGCAGATGAAGCCCGGCATGTCGCTCACGCTCCGGATGGACGGCACCAAGCTGACCTTGCCTTTGCCCGATCTCGCGTCGGAGATGCTCGGGCGCATCGATGGCAGGCGGACGCTCTCGGATATTCACGGCGCGATCGCGAACGGCCCGCGGCCGGGCCTCACCTGGGAGGCCTTCAAGCCGGAGTTCGACCGGCTCTACGCATCGTTCTACGGGCTCAGTCGGATGTTCGTCCGTTACAAGGCCTGAGGCGCTTTAAGCGATTCAGTTGACGTTCGCCGCCTCGCCGAGGGTCGGTCCGATCTCGCGATTGACGACGAGGTCCGCGACCGGGTCGAGATCGGTGGGGTCGCGGTTGACGATGACCAGCTGCGCGCCGTTGTGCTTCGCCATCGCCGGGAATCCCGCGGCGGGATAGACGACGAGCGACGAGCCGACGGCGAGGAACAGGTCGCAGGCGAGCGTCTCGTCGCGGGCGCGCTCCATCTCGCGCTCAGGCATCGCCTGGCCGAAGGAAATCGTCGCGGTCTTCACGATGCCGCCGCAGTAGATGCAGGAGGGGAGCGTGCCGTCCGCGAGGAACGCCGCCTTGATCGGTTCGAGCTCGTGGCGCGTGCCGCAGGTCAGGCACGTCGCATAGGTGGCGTTGCCGTGCAGCTCGATCACGGCCTCGTCGGGAACGCCCGACATCTGGTGCAGCCCGTCGATGTTCTGGGTGATGACGGCGGAGACCTTGCCGATGCGCACCAGCTTCGCGACGGCGCGGTGGCCGCGGTTGGGCTCGGCGCCGATCATGTCGCGGTCGATCTCGAACTTGCGGCGCCACGCCTCGCGCCGCGCGTCCTCGGAGCGCACGTACTCGTCGAAATAGATCGGGGTTGTCTTCGACCAGATGCCGTTGGGGCTCCGGAAATCGGGAATCCCGGATTCGGTCGAGATACCGGCGCCGGTGAAGACGACCACGCGTCGCGCGTCCTCGATCAGCCGTGCAAGTTCCGCGATCTCCAGGTTCATGCAGCGAGTTTAGCCAGCGTGCCCTGAGGCGGCAATCGGCTCGCTCGGCAACTCACTCCGGCATATCACTCCGGCAAATCATTCTGCGGGCACGTCCGCCTGCGTCGCGATTCCCTGGCGCTTCTGCCGGTAGCCTTCGATCACGCCGACGGTGAGCGCCATCATCGGCGGCACCAGCGCCATGGTGAGGATCGCCGACAACGACAGGCCGCCGAGGACCACCGACCCGAGCCCGCGATAGAGCTCCGATCCCGCGCCCGGGAACAGGACGAGCGGCAGCATGCCGAACACGCTCGTAAGGGTCGACGAGAAGATCGGCCGGATGCGGTTCTGGGTCGCGACCTCGATGGCACGGTGGGGCGCCATCTTCTCCTCGCGGATATGGAACAGCGTCTGATGGACGAGGAGGATCGCATTGTTGACGACGATGCCGATGAGGATGATGAAACCGAGCATCGTCAGCATGTCGAGCGGCTGGCTGACATAGAGGTTCAGCAGCGCGAGCCCGCCGAGGCCGCCCGCGGCCGCCACCGGCACCGACAGCATTACGATCAGCGGATAGACGAAGCTCTCGAACAGCACCGCCATCACGAGATAGACGATGATGAGCGCGAGGATCAGGTCGACCACCATGTGGTCCCAGGTCTCGGTCAGCTTGTCGGCGCTGCCCGCCATGCGGACGCGCACGCCTTCGGGGAGACCCTTGGCGCGGATCGGCGTCAGGATCTTGTCCCGGATCAGATCCATCGCCTCCTGAAGAGGCACGTCGTCGCGCGGCGTGACCTGGACGGTCATGGTGCGCGCGCGGTCGACACGCTGGATCTCGGTCGGGCCGACGGTCTCGTTCACCGTCGCAAGGTTCTCGACGGGCACGATGCGGCCGTCCGCCGTCACCACCGGAAGTGCGCGGATCGACTGGGTGGTCTCGTTGGCGCGTTCCGGCCCCTTGAGAGTGAGATCGACGCGCTTGCCGGCGTTGTTGATCTCGGCGACGCGGACACCGTCGTTGAAGGTGTCGATCGCCTCGCCGAGGTCGCGTGCCGAAAGCCCGTTGTCCGACAGGCGTATGCGATCCGGCGTCACGCGCACCTCGGGCTCGCCGAGCGTCAGCGCGGGCAGCGGGCGCACGCGGTTGCCTTCGGTCCGGGGCAGCAGCGTGTTCGCGGAGAAGAAGATGTCGCGTCCGGTTGCGTAGACGGTCTCGAGGTCGGGGCCGGAAATCTCGATGTCGATGGACCGGCCCGATCCGATCGAGCGGCCGAACAGAGACGGCTGGAACAGGAAGGCGAGAACGCCGGGTTCCGCGCCCGCCGGCTCCTGGATCAGCCTGATCAGTTCGCGCGCCCGGGTGTCCTCGACATGCGTGGCGGCGATGAACATGCGCCCGGTGAGCGCGACGAAGAAGAAGCGGTCGATCAGCCGGTCCTTCTCCGCGTTCTGCTGTCCCTGCTCGCCGCGCGCCCAGTAGGGCCGGGTCGCGTCGGTGAGCCGCATCCCGATCGCCTCGTTGGTGTCGAGGTTGTAGCCCGCGGGCGGCTGGATGAAGCCGATGACGAAATTGCGGTTGCCGGTCGGCAGGTAGTCGAGCTTCGGCATGATCAGGATCGAGACGACCGTGGCGATCAGCGTGGTGCCGGCGACGATCACGAGGGCCGCGGTCTTCTTGCGGCTGACGAAGCGCGCGTAGCGGCCCCAGCTCTCCGTGAACCAGCGCGCGAAGTCGTCGAGGACGGGGATGCGGAACGGCACGACGTCGGCGCGCGCGCTTCCCTTGAGAAGCCCGTTGGCGAGCGCCGGGATCAGCGTGATCGAGACGAGGAGCGACAGCATCACCGAGACGGAGATCGCCACCGCGATATCGCGGAACAACTGGCCGACTTCGAGCTCCATGATGAGAAGCGGGATGAAGACCATCACCGTCGTCAACGACGAGACGAGCACGGCAGGCCAGACCTGCTGGGCGCCGATATAGGCGGCCTCGGCGCGCGAGCGGCCTTCCTGGCGCAGCCGGTAGATGTTCTCCAAGACGACGATGGCGGCGTCGACGACCATGCCGACGGCGAACGCGATGCCGGCGAGGCTGATGACGTTGAGCGACCGTCCGAGCAGCGCCATGGCGACGAACGAGCCGACGACCGAGACCGGGATCGACATCGAGATGACGAGCGTCGGACGCCACGATCGCAGGAACAGCATCAGGATGATCACGGCGAGGACGCCGCCGTAATAGATGTTCTGCATGACGAGATCGATCGACGAGTTGATGTAGACCGTCTCGTCGTAGACCTGCTCCACCGTCAGTCCCTCGCGCTTGAGGGCGCCGTCGGCAAGCTCCTTCATCACGTCGCGGACCTCGGCGAGGGTGCGGATCACGTTGGCGCCCTGCTCGCGCGTCAGGTTGAAGCCGAGCGTGGCCTCACCGAGCTGGCGCGGCCGCGAGCGCGGCGTCTTGTAGCCGATCTCGACGGTCGCGATGTCGCGCACGGTGACGCGGCCGACGCTCGAACCGGTGACGGCGCTGCGCAGGACGACGTTCTCGACGATCTCCTTGGTGCTGAGATCGCCCTCTGTGCGCACCACATATCGGCGCTTGCCCTCCTCGACGTCGCCGCCGGTGATCGAGGCGTTCGCCGCGCGCAGCCGCTGCAGCACCTCGCTCACCGTCATGCCGTAGCGGGCGAGCGCCTCGGGCGTGACGGTGATGGTGATCTCGCGCTCGGTGTCGCCGAAGATGTTGACGCCGGCGACGCCGGGGATGCGCTCCAGCCGCTCCTGGATGACGTCGCGCAGGAAGTCGCCGTAGGTGACCATCTCGCGGGTGTTGCCGGGGACGCGCTTCAGCGAGAACCAGGCAATGGCGTTGTCCTCGGTGCCCGACGTCGAGAGAACGGGCTTGTCGGCCTCGGACGGATAGCTCGCCACGCGATCGAGGCGGTTGGCGACGAGCAGCAGCATGCGGTCGAGATTGACGCCCGGGGAGAATTCCAGCGTGATTTCCGCCTGGTTGTGCTGGGCGCGGCTCGAGATCCTGCGGAGCCCTTCGAGGCCCTTGAGCTCGTCTTCCTGCGGCGTGACGATCTCGCGCTCGACCTCCTGCGGCGCCGCGCCGGCCCAGGTCGTCTTGACGATCACCACGGGCTGGCGCACGTCCGGCGCCATCTGGATCGGAATGCGCTGCAGCGCGACCCAGCCGAACAGAATGATCATCAGCACCATCGCGACGACCGCGATGGGCCGCTCGATCGACAGGCGGATGATGTTCACTTCCTCGCCTCCGCCGCGCCTTCGACGACGCGGATCTCGGTGCCGGGCGGCAGCGTCTCGTTGCCGTGGGTCACGACGGTCTCGCCGGGCTGGAGGCCCGAGACCACGATGAAGCGGTTTCCGACCGCCTCGCCGAGCGTCACCTTGCGCGAGAACGCCCTGTTGTTGCGGACGAAATAGATCACGGTGTCCTGGCCGCGGTAGACGACGGCGTCCTTGTGGACCGTCACCACCTGCCGACCCTTTCCGACCGGCACGTTCACGGTGACGCTCTGGTTCGCGGCGAGCGGCTTAGAGGTGTCGCCGAAGCGGGGCGCGAAACGGACCGGCCGGGTGCGTGTGCGCACGTTCTCCTGCGGCACCACGGAGCGCACCTCGGCGAGGTGCTCGGTGCCGTCGTCGAGGCGGAAGCGCACCGTCGTGCCGGGCACGAGGCCGGCCACGCGGTCGGTCGGCACTTCGGCCTCGATCTCGATGTCGCGGTCGCTGATCATCGACACGACGCGCTGGCCGATTCCGACATAGGCGCCGACCTCGGTGTGGGTTTCCGAGATCGCCCCGTCGTAGGGCGCGCGGATCTTGGTGTTGTAAAGATCGATGTCGGCGCGCTTGAGCTCGGCCTCGGCTTCGCGGATCGCCGATTCGCGCTCGACGATGGAGGCCTTGCGGACTTCGAGGTCGCGCTCGAGGTCCTCGAACTTCGCCCGCGAGAAGGCGGACGAGTCCCTGAGCGAGGCCATGCGCTTGAGCTCCTGGCTCTTCTTCTGGAGCTCGGCCTGCGCGTTCCTGAGCATTGCCTGGCGGGTCTTGAGCGCGGCCGCGTACTTGTCGCGGTCGGCGGCAAGACGGTCGTCGGCGAGCTCGGCGATGACCTGGTCCTTCTTCACGCGCGTGCCGACCTTGACCATGAGGTCCTCGACGGCGCCGTTGATGCGCGCGGCGACATCGCCCGCGCGGATCGCGACGAGGCGCCCGATGACGGGGTAGGTCTGGGACAGAGGTTCCGTGATCACCTGCTCGACGCGGACGGCGCGCGCCGCCGGGTTGCCGCCCGGCGCGGCGGGCTTCGCCGCCTGGGCCGGGGAGGGCGC
>JAYOEF010000039.1:3313-22491 GCA_038106605.1 Alphaproteobacteria bacterium | reverse complement strand
GCGTCGGGCTGGACCGGCGCGCGCGACCTGCCCGCGCCCGAGGGCGGCAGCTTCGTCGAGCGCTGGCACCGCGGCGAGCGCGGCCGGGAAAAGACATGAGCGCGCGCGACGACATCCTCGCCCGCATCCGCACCGCGCTCCACCGCACCGGAAACGAGGGTGCGCCGCCCGCGCCGGAATACGCGAACGCACGCATCGTGCCCGCACGCGGGCAGGGCGATGAGGCCCTCCTCGAAGGCCGCTTCATCGCCATGGCCGAGGAGGCCGCCGCAACCGTCGAGCGCGTGAGATCGATGGAAGAGGTCGCGGCCGCGGTCGCCGATCTCGTGGAGCGCGAGAAGCTTCCCGGCGCCCTCGCCGTCGCGCCCGATACGGCGCTCGACCGCTGCGGCTGGGAGCGGCAGGCCGCGCTTTCGATCCGCCGCGGCCGGAGCTTCGGCGACGATCCCGTCTCCGTCACCACCGCCGTCGCCGGAGTGGCCGAGACCGGCTCGCTGATGGTCGTCTCCGGCCCGGCGACGCCCTACACGCTCAACTTCCTGCCCGATGTCCACATCGTCGTGCTGGATGCCAAGAACATCGTCGGCGCGTACGAGGACGCTTGGGCGAAGATGCGCCCGCGCGGTGAGGCGGGCGCCGCGCTGCCGCGCACCGTGACGCTGATCACCGGCCCGTCGCGCTCGTCCGACATCGAGCGAACGGTCACCATCGGCGTGCACGGGCCGCGCCGCCTCCACATCCTCCTTGTGGGCCACGCCGCCGGATCCGATGGCGAAGGCGCCTGATCGCGCGCGGGGCGCGAAACGTCCCGCCAAACCGACGGCGCGGCCGACACAGGACGAGCTCGCCCTGTTCCGCGCCGTGATGTCGGACGCGACACCTCTCGAACGCCGCGGACGGAAGAAAGCCGCGAAATCCGAAGCCCCGAGCGAAACCCCGGAGGAAACACCGAACGAAGCCCCGAACGAAACGGGGACCAAAGCACCGGCGAAACCCAGGATCGAAGTCCGGGCGAAGGCGCCGCCGCCGGCCCCCCGCGCGGCCCCCGCCCTGACAGCGGGAGAGGCGGCGGGCGTCGACCGGCGGACGATGGAGAAGCTGCGCAAGGGGCGCATGCGCCCGGAGGGCGTGATCGACCTCCACGGCATGACGGCGGCGGCGGCGCACCGCGCGCTCGGCTCGTTCCTCGGCGCGGCGCAAGCGGCGGGCAAGCGCTGCGTCCTCGTCATCACCGGCAAGGGATCGCTCAAGGAGGGCGGCGGCGTGATCCGGCGCGAGCTGCCGTCCTGGCTCAACGCGCCGGAGAACCGCGGGCGCATCATCGGCTTTTCCCAGGCACGCCCGGGCGACGGCGGCGGCGGCGCGTTCTACGTACTGCTGAAGCGCATCCGCGGCTAGGCCGCGGCGCTATCCGTCAGAGGATGAACTTCGAGAGGTCAGTGTTCTTCGCGAGCTCGGCGACGTTCGCGCGCACGTAGTCCTCGTCGATGACGACTTTCTCGCCGCCGCGGTCGGACGCGGTGAACGAGATCTCCTCGAGCAGCCGCTCCATCACCGTCTGCAGGCGCCGCGCGCCGATGTTCTCGACCGTGCGGTTGACCTCGGCGGCGAGCTTCGCGAGCGCGTCGATCGCGCCGTCGGTAAACTCTAGGGTCACCTCCTCGGTCGCCATCAGCGCCGTGTACTGGCGGATCAGGTTGGCCTCGGGCTCGGTCAGGATGCGGCGGAAATCCGCCTCGGTCAGCGCCTTGAGCTCGACGCGGATCGGCAGGCGGCCCTGCAGCTCCGGCAGCAGGTCCGACGGCTTCGCGAGATGGAACGCGCCCGACGCGATGAACAGCACGTGGTCGGTCTTCACCGCGCCGTGCTTGGTCGCGACCGTGGTGCCCTCGATCAGCGGCAGCAGGTCGCGCTGCACGCCCTCGCGGCTGACGTCGGCGCCGCCGACGCGCGCATCCGAGCGCGCGCAGATCTTGTCGATCTCGTCGAGGAAGACGATGCCGTTCTGCTCGACCGCCTCGATCGCCGCGCGCGTGACCGTGTCGCCGTCGAGCAGCTTGTCGCTCTCCTCGGCGACAAGGACCATGTGGCTCTCGGCGACCGTCATCTTCTTCTTTTTCGTCGCCTGGCCGAACGCCTTCCCGAACATGTCGCCGAGATTGATCATTCCCATCTGCGCGCCCGGCATGCCGGGGATGTCGAACGTCGGCATGCCGCCGCCGCCCGCCTCCTGGACGTCGATCTCGATCTCGCGGTCGTCGAGGTCGCCCTGGCGCAGCATCACGCGGAACTTCTGGCGCGTCTCCTTGCTCGCGCTGTCGCCCACCAGCGCGTCGAGCACGCGTTCCTCGGCGGCGAGCTCGGCCTTGGCGACGACTTCCTTCCTCATGCGCTCGCGCGTCATGTTGATCGCGGATTCGAGAAGGTCGCGGACGATGGACTCGACGTCACGCCCGACATAGCCGACCTCGGTAAACTTGGTCGCCTCGACCTTGAGGAACGGCGCATTGGCGAGGCGCGCGAGGCGGCGCGCGATCTCCGTCTTGCCGACGCCCGTGGGCCCGATCATCAGGATGTTCTTCGGCAGCACCTCCTCGCGCAGGTCGTCGGAGAGCTGCTGGCGGCGCCAGCGGTTCCTGAGCGCGATGGCGACGGCGCGCTTCGCATCGGCCTGGCCGACGATGTAGCGGTCGAGTTCGGAGACGATTTCGCGGGGGGAAAAGCTGGCAGTCACGGGTCAGAGGCTCTCGAGCACGACGTTTTCGTTGGTGTAGATGCAGATGTCTGCGGCGATCTTCATCGCGCGCCGCGCAATCTCCTCGGCGCCGAGATGGTCCTCGGAGACGAGCGCGCGGGCGGCGGCAAGCGCGAACGGCCCGCCCGAGCCGATACCGATCAGCCCGTCCTCGGGCTCGAGCACGTCGCCGTTGCCGGTGAGGACCAGCGACACGCCGCGGTCGGCGACCGCCATCATCGCCTCAAGCCGCCGGAGATAGCGGTCGGTGCGCCAGTCCTTGGCGAGCTCGACGCAGGCGCGCGTGAGCTGGCCGGGATGCTGTTCGAGCTTGGCTTCGAGCCGCTCGAACAGGGTGAACGCGTCGGCCGTTGCGCCGGCGAAGCCCGCGATCACCGAGCCGTCGCCCAAGGGGCGCACCTTGCGCGCGTTCGATTTCATCACCGTGTTGCCGAACGTAACCTGCCCGTCGCCGGCGATCACCACCTTGCCGCCCTTGCGGACCGAAAGGATGGTGGTGCCGTGCCAGGTCGTCTTGTCTGTCTCTGTCATCTGCCTCCGGAGGGGCGCGTACCGGGCGGACCGGGCCGCGCTCCCGCATTCCTTGGAATTTTCGTTCCCTAAAGATGAGCGCTCGCGCGCTCGGATCAAGGGCGTCGCGCGGGCGGCCGCGTAGCTGACAGCGGCGGGGCCGGAGACTACTCGACGATGATACGGAACCGGAAGGGGGAATCGGGCTTTCCGGCGATCAGGCTGGTCTCTCCGGTCCGAAGCGGCGCGGACTTGGGCTTGCCCTCGCCGCCGAGCGCGAGGCCGTTCACGGTGGTGCCGTGATAGCTGCCGAAATCGCGGACGATCAGCGCACCCCGGTCCTCGTCGATGGCGAAATGGCGCCGCGACAGGTTGTAGGGCCGGCGGTCGTCGATGGCGAGGCTGACGTCGGTATAGGTGGTCTTGCCCTCGCCGTCGGGGGTCCGCCCGATGGCGAAGGGAAAGCGGTCGATGACGATCTCGTCGCGCCCGAGGATCGAGCGGATGCGCTTGCCGTCGGGGATCATGCGGACGCGGCCGAGCGGCAGTCCGGCAGACTCGGGCGGCGCTTCAGGCGCGGCGGTAAGAGGCCCGGATTCGGCCGAAATCCGGGCTTCCGCGGCCTCTTCGAGGCGCGCGAACACGCTGCCGAACAGGGGCGCGATCAGCTCCGGGCTGTCTGTGAGCAGCGCCAGGAACTCGTTTCGGCGCAGGAAATCGACCGTCGCATCGCCGACGGCGACCGCCGTCCAGTCCCGCCCGTCGCCGGTCAGAAACCCGTTTTCGCCGAAGATTTCGCCAGCGCGCGGCGTGAGGCGCGCGGCGTCGCCCGCCTTTTCCAGCCGGACGCAGCCCGAGCGGACGCGATAGACGCCGTCGGCCGCCTCGCCCGCGCTGAAGATCTTTTCCCCGTCGGAATACCTGCGCTCCACCACAACTCCCCCAGACCTACGCCTAAGGCCTGCGCCCCGGTCCTGAACTACGCCCTCGCGTTTCCCGGCGCGCCCCGCCCCGGACGCACCCCGGACGCCCGCGAGGTAAACGCCCGAGGCCGGAAATTAATTCCCCGGGCGCTGGAATCGCAATGACGATCCTGTTACAAGTCCTGCGATTCCAGTGCGTTATGCCTGCAATTTCAGCGCACGAAAATCAAAGTTTCGTTACCGGATCACGCCCGCGGGGCCCGAAATGCGCAAAGCCACCGTCGCCAGGAAGACGAAGGAAACGGAGATCGAGGTCTCCGTCGATCTCGACGGCACCGGCGTCTACGACGTCAGCACCGGGATCGGCTTCCTCGATCACATGATGGAGCAGCTGTCGCGCCACAGCCTGATGGACCTGAAGCTGCGCGCGAAGGGCGACCTGCACATCGATTTCCACCACACGACCGAGGACACCGGCATTGCGGTGGGACAGGCCGTGCACAAGGCGCTCGGCGAGCGCCGCGGCATCGTCCGCTACGCGTCCGCGACCATTCCGATGGACGAGACGCTGACCCGCGTGTCGATCGACGTGTCGGACCGGCCCTATCTGATCTGGAAGGTCGGTTTCTCGAAGCCCAAGCTCGGCGACATGGATACCGAGCTGTTCCGCGAGTGGTTCCAGGCGTTCGCCCAGAATGCCCGGGTGACGCTGCATGTCGAGAACCTGTACGGCGAGAACAACCACCATATCGTCGAGTCGTGCTTCAAGGCGCTGGCGCGGGCGCTCCGCGCGGCGACGGAGACCGATCCGCGGGCCGCGGACAGCGTGCCCTCGACCAAGGGAACGCTGGGCGGCTAGACGCGGGCCGCCGGACGGGCGGCGCCGGGACGTAACGGAGATGAAGGTTTACACGATCCATCTGAGGCCGGGCTCTCTCTCGCCGGACCGCGACGCGGTGGCGGTGAAGGAGGGATTCTGTTGGCCGGCCTTCATCTTCGGGCCGCTGTGGGCGCTGTGGCAGCGCATGTGGCGCGCGGCCTTCTTCATCGTCCTCGCGTACGTCTTGATCGGCACGGCCCTCGCGCTGGTCGCGCCCGACCCCGTCACCGACTTCGCGATCTCGCTCGCCGTCTCCGTGCTGATCGGCTACTTCGCCAACGACTGGCGGCGCGCCTCGCTCGCCCGCGCCGGCTGGCGTTTCGAGGGCCTCTCCGCCGCCGCCGACCGCGATGCCGCGATGCGCCGCTTCTTCGACCTGCACCCGGACGCCGCCTACGCCGCGCCGGGCGCTGCCTTCTGAAGGGCGCGATGGACGTCGTCGTCATCGATTACGGCTCGGGAAACCTGCGCTCGGCCGCCAAGGCGCTTGAGCGCGCAGCGCGCGAGGCCGGCATCGGCGCGAGCGTGAAAGTGACCGGCGAGGCCGCCGCGCTCGATGCCGCCGACCGCATCGTCCTGCCCGGTGTCGGCGCGTTCGGCGACTGCGCCGCCGGGCTGCGCGCGCTGCCCGGCATGATCGAGGCGCTCGAGCGCAACGTGCACGAGCGGAGGAAGCCCTTCCTCGGCATCTGCGTCGGCATGCAGCTGATGGCCGACCGCGGCATCGAGCACGGCGTGCACCAGGGTCTGGGCTGGATCCCGGGCGAAGTGCGCCCGCTGGAGCCCGCCGATCCCGCGCTCAAGATCCCGCACATGGGTTGGAACGTGGTCGAGCCGACCGGACGCGGCATCACCCATCCCGTCCTCGCCGCTTTCCGCGGCGGCGCGCACGCCTATTTCGTACACTCCTATGCGATCCGCTGCGAAGACGCGGCCGACGTCTGCGCCACCGCCGACTACGGCGGGCGTTTCGCGGCCGTGGTCGGGCGCGGCAACATGATCGGCACGCAGTTCCATCCGGAGAAGAGCCAGGCGGCGGGCCTCCGCCTCCTCGGCGACTTCCTGCGCTGGGACGGAAGGGAAGAGTGATGGCCGAGGCGAAGACCGAGATCGAGGCGCTGACGGAGATCTCCGACGACGATCTCGAAGACCTGTGCGACGCCGCCGAGTCCGCGATCCTCGACGGCGGCGGCTTCGGCTGGCTGCGTCCGCCGCCGCGCGCCGTATTCGGCCGCTATTTCCGCGGCGTGATCCTGGTGCCGGAACGCCACCTGTTCGTCGGCCGCTTCGAGGGCCGCATCGCGGGCTCCGCCCAGCTGCAGGAGCCGCCGCGCAACAACGAGGCGCAGGCTCATGCCGCGACGCTCACGACCCTTTTCGTCGCGCCCTGGGCGCGCGGCCACGGCATCTCGGCTGCGCTTGCCGAAGCGGTGCAGAAGAAGGCGACCGACCTCGGCTATCTCATGCTCCAGCTCGACGTGCGCTCGACGCAAACCGCCGCGATCCATCTATACGAGGGCCTCGGCTTCGAACGCTGGGGCACCAACCCGAACTACGCATTCGTCGACGGAAAGATGATCCCCGGCCACTATTTCACCAAGCAGCTCCGCCCCGTCCCGAAGCCCAAGAAAACGCCGCGGAGCGGCAGGGATGAGCGCCGATGATCCTGTTTCCCGCCATCGACCTGAAGGACGGCGCCTGCGTGCGCCTCGTGCACGGCGACATGTCGCGCTCGACCACCTTCAACGAGGACCCGGCCGCGCAGGCCCGCGAGTTCGAGGCCGCCGGCTTCGAGTGGCTCCACATCGTCGATCTCAACGGCGCGTTCGAGGGACGCCCGATCAATGCCGATGCGGTCTCCGCCATCATCAGCACGATCGGCATGCCGGTGCAGCTTGGCGGCGGCATCCGCGATCTCGCCACCATCGAGCGCTGGCTTGAGGTCGGCGTGCGCCGCGTGATCCTCGGCACGGTTGCGCTCAAGAACCCGGCACTGGTGCGCGAAGCCTGCGCTGCGTTCCCGGGCCGCATCGTCGTCGGCATCGACGCGCGCGGCGGCAAGGTCGCGGTCGAGGGCTGGGCGGAAACCTCCGAGGTGCGCGCGCTCGAACTCGCGCTTCGCTTCGAGGACGCGGGCGTCGCCGCCATCGTCTATACCGACATCGACCGCGACGGCGCGATGCAGGGCCTCAACGTTGAGGCCACCGTCGATCTCGCCTTCGCGCTGACGACGCCGGTGATCGCGTCGGGCGGCGTACGCGGCATGCCCGATCTCGTCGAGCTCAAGAAGAAGGAAAAGGCGGGGATCGAGGGCGTGATCTCGGGCCGCGCGATCTACGACGGACGCATCGACGCCGCCAAGGCGCTGGCGCTGCTGCGCGGATAGGACGAAACAGGCTCCATGCTCAAGGCGCGCATCATCCCCTGCCTCGACGTCAAGGACGGCCGCGTCGTCAAGGGCGTCAACTTCGTCGACCTGATCGACGCGGGCGATCCCGTGGAGCAGGCGAAGTTCTACGACAGCCAGGGCGCGGACGAGCTCACCTTCCTCGACATCACCGCAAGCCACGAGAACCGCGACACCATCTTCGACGTGGTCAACCGCACCGCCGAGCAGTGCTTCATGCCGCTCACCGTCGGCGGCGGCGTACGCCAGGTCGAGGACATCCGGAAGCTGCTGCTGGCCGGCGCCGACAAGGTCTCGATCAACACGGCCGCCGTGAAGCGCCCCGAGTTCGTCGGCGAGGCCGCCGAGAAATTCGGCGCGCAGTGCATCGTCGTCGCGATCGACGCGAAATCGACCGGCCCCGGCAAGTGGGAGATATTCACCCATGGCGGGCGCGAGCGCACCGGCATCGACGCCGTCGAATGGGCGAAGCGCATGGCGTCCCTCGGCGCGGGTGAAATCCTGCTGACGTCGATGGACCGCGACGGCACGCGGTCGGGTTTCGACATCGCCTTGACGCGCGCGGTCGCGGATTCGATCCGCATCCCCGTGATCGCGTCGGGCGGCGTCGGCACGCTCGACCACCTCGCCGCCGGCATCCTCGAAGGCCACGCCACCGCGGTGCTCGCCGCCTCGATCTTCCATTTCGGCGAATACACGATCCCTCAGGCGAAGGCGCACCTCGCCTCGGCCGGAGTGGCGATCCGCCCCTTCGAGGGGTAGAACGGTCAAAGGTGGGGCGGCGGCCGACGGCGCCCCTTTCCGTCCGCCGCGCGATCTGATATCGGAAGGACCATGACCGAAAACAGTCTCACCGGCGACGTCATCGACCAGCTCTATCGCGTGATTGCGTCGCGCAAGGGCGCGGACGCGGCCGAATCCTATACCGCGCAGCTCTACGCCAAGGGCACGAAGAAGATCGCGCAGAAGCTGGGCGAGGAAGCGGTCGAAACCGTTATCGCCGCGGTCGCGGGCGACCGCGAGAACACGATCAAGGAAAGCGCCGACATGCTCTATCACCTGCTGGTGACGTGGGCGGACGCGGGCATCTCCCCGGAAGACGTCTACGCCGAGATCGTCCGCCGCCAGGGGCTCTCGGGCCTCGCCGAGAAGGCGGCGCGCAAGGGCGGCCCGGCGACCTGACGGTCGGGGGCGAAGATTCCGCGAAAGGAAGGAACGGCCTATGGCCTACGACGACCGGAACGTATTCGCGAAGATCCTGCGGGGCGAAATTCCCTGCAGCAAGGTGCACGAGACAGACCACGCGCTTGCCTTCAGGGACATCAACCCGCAGGCGCCGGTCCACGTCCTCGTCATCCCGAAGGGGCCGTACGTGTCGTGGGACGATTTCGCCGCCAACGCCTCAGCCTCGGAACAGGCGGATTTCGTCGCCGCGATCGGAGCGACGGCGCGTCTCCTCGGCGTCGACAAGCCGGGCTACCGGCTGATCGCCAACCATGGCGGCGATTCCCACCAGGAGGTGTTCCATCTCCACGTCCACATCCTTGCGGGCGAGCCGCTCGGGCCGATGCTGGAGGGCGGGCACCTGCCTCCCGGCGTAAAGCGCCGGCCGGTGAAGGGCTAGGCGGGCTCCGCGTCAGGCCGCGGCGGCGGGATAGAAGTCCGTCCGGCCGCCCAGCGCCGCCAATGCCTTTTCGAGACGGGCGAGGAGCCGCGTCAGATCGGCGTGGTCGTCGCGGTCCATCTTCGGGCCCGGCGCGCGCGTCGCGGCCGAAGCGATGACGCCGCGGCGCCGCAGCGTCTCCTTCCGGATGGCGAGACCGATGCCCATCTGCTGCTCGTTGCGCACGAGCGGCAGGTAGGCGTCGAACAGGTCCTCGGCCTCGTCCGCCTTGCCCGCCGCGTGGAGGTCGCAGACCTGCACCAGCATCTCGGGAAAGGCGAAGCCCGTCATCGCGCCGTCGGCGCCGCGGGCGAGCTCCAAGGGCAGGAAGAGCCCGCCGTTGCCGACGAGAATCGAGATGCGCCGGTGCGCGCCGCCCGCCTCCGCCGCGCGGAACTGTGTGAGCTTGCGGAGCCCGGGCCAGTCCTCGTGTTTCAGCATCTTGAGGCTCGGCAGCGCCGCGAACAGGCGCGTCAGCACCGGCACCGAGAAATGCACGCCCGTGGTCTGCGGATAGTCCTGGAGGACGACCGGCGTGTCGCCCAGCAGGCGGCAGACCTGATGGTAATAGTTCTCGATCTTGTCGTCCGTGTTGAGCCCGCCCATCGGCGCGACCATGACGCCGGCGGCGCCGAGATCCATCACCTGCTGGGTCAGCGCCTTCATCGGATCGAAGGCCGGGCCCGAGACGCCGACGACGACGGGGATGCTGTCCTTCGTCACCTCGAGCACGCGCTTGGTAAAGGCGACCGACTCCTCCGGCGCGAGCTTCGGCGCCTCGCCCATGATGCCGAGGATCGTCAGGCCGGTGACGCCGCAGTCGAGATAGAACTCGACCATGCGCGCCGTGCTGTCGAGATCGAGACGACCGTCGTCTGCGAACGGCGTTGCCGAGATGGCGTAGACCCCGCGGGCGGTTTCGTCGATCAGCTTGGCCATGGTCGTCCTCCTTCGTAACTGGTGCGCCCAAGCTACACCCCGTATGCTCGACCGCGCAAACGGAACGGAACGGCAGAGGAGAGAGGCCGCATGGCGTCCTACGACCTGGTGGTGAGGGGTGCGAAGATCGCGACGGCGAGCGACGTTTTCGACGCCGATATCGGCATCCGCGAGGGCCGCATCGTGGCGCTTGGAGCGGACCTCGACGCCGGAACGGACGAGATCGACGCGGCGGGCCGCCTGGTGACGCCGGGGGGCGTCGACAGCCATTGCCATGTCGAGCAGGTCTCCTCGACCGGCATCTGGACCGCCGACGACTGGTTCACGGCCACCCGATCCGCCGCCTGCGGCGGGACGACGACGATCCTGCCCTTCGCCTGCCAGCATCGCGGCCAGTCGCTCCGGGACGTGGTGCGGGACTATCACGACCGGGCCGGGCCCAAGGCCTGCGTCGACTACGCCTTCCACCTGATCGTCTCCGACCCGACGGCACAGGTATTGGGGCAGGAGCTGCCGGCGCTGATCCGGGACGGCTACACCAGCTTCAAGATCTATCTCACCTACGACGCGCTCAAGCTGTCGGACCGCCAGTTCCTCGACGTGCTGGCTGTGGCGCGCCGCGACGGCGCCATGGTGATGGTGCACGCCGAGAACAACGACATGATCCTGTGGATGGCCGAGCGGCTCCTCGCCGCCGGGCTGCGCGCGCCGAAATACCACGCGACCGCGCGGCCGATGCTGGTCGAGCGCGAGGCGACGCACCGCACCATCGCGCTCGCCGAGCTCGTCGACGTGCCGGTGCTGATCGTCCATGTCTCGGGTGCCGAGGCCATCGAGCAAATCCGCTGGGCGCAGGCGAGAGGCCTCAAAGTCTTCGCCGAGACCTGCCCGCAATATCTGTTCCTGACCGAGGACGACCTCGACCAGCCGGGGATGGAGGGCGCGAAGCACATGTGCAGCCCGCCGCCGCGCGACGCCGCCAACCAGGAGGTGGTGTGGAACGCGATTTCGGAAGGCGTGTTCGAGGTGATCTCGTCGGACCACGCGCCCTACCGCTACGACGATCCGGAGGGCAAGCTCAAGGCCGGGCCCGACGCGCATTTCAAGCAGATCGCGAACGGCGTGCCGGGGCTCGAGGTCAGGATGCCGCTGCTGCTGTCCGAAGGCGTCGGCAAGGGGCGGATCTCGCTTCCCGAGTTCGTCGCGCTGACCGCGACCAACGCTGCGAAGCTCTACGGGCTCTATCCCAAGAAGGGCACGATCGCCATCGGCAGCGACGCCGACCTCGTGATCTGGGACGAGACGCGCGAGGTGACGATCGCGCAATCGATCCTGCACGACTCGATGGACTACACCCCCTACGAGGGGCGCACCGTCACGGGCTGGCCCGAACTGGTCCTGCTCCGCGGGCGCGCGGTGTGGAAGGACGGCGGCTTCGCGGGCGAAGCCGGCGGCGGGCAGTTCCACGAATGCGCGCGTCCGCCCGCGCTCGACCTGCCGCCGCGCTTCCCGACCGACTTCGATCCGGTGGCCGGAACGCTCCGCTAGACGCCCCGGATATATCCGCCGTCGACGCGGATCACGCCCCCGGTCACGTAGCTCGCGTTGGCGCTGAGGAGATAGACCGCTGTGTCGGCGAACTCCTCGACCGTACCGTAGCGGCCCGCCGGGATCTGCGCCTGCGAGGCGCGGATGATGTCCTCGATCGCCTTGCCCTGCTTGTCGGCCGCCGCCGCGTCGATCTGCTCGACGCGCTCGGTGTGGATGCGCCCGGGCACGACCGTGTTGACCGTCACCCCGTCCTTCGCGACCTCGCTCGACAGCGTCTTCGCCCAGCCGAGCTGCGCGGCACGCAACGCATTCGAGATGCCGAGATTGGGGATCGGCTGCTGGATGCCCGACGAGGACACGACGAGGACGCGGCCCCACTTGCGCTCGCGCATGCCGGGCAGGAACGCGTTCACGATGCGGAGCTGGTTGACGAACATGGTCTGGAACTGCGTCGTCCACACGTCGAGCCCGACCGCCGCGACGTCGCCCGGGGGCGGCCCGCCGCCGTTGCAGACGACGATGTCCACGGCGCCGAAATCCTTTCCGACCGCGCCGACGAGCGCATCCGCGGACTTCGCGTCGGACAGGTCGAGCGCATAGCCCTTCGCGTCGTCGAGCGTCGCCGCGACGCCCGCCGCGTCCTCGTGCTTTCGGCCGCACACCGCGACGCGCGCGCCCTCGCGCGACAACGCGCGCGCGATGCCGCAGCCCATGCCCCGCGTCGAGCCCATGACGATGGCGGTCCTGCCTTTCAGTCCGAGATCCAAGTTCCGTCCTCCCGAATTCCGTCCGGGCGTGCGCCCGGTGTTGCAATGCCGGAAAATTGGACCGTCGGCGCCGCGGGCGCAAGGCGGAGCTTCGCGGCACGGGCAGGCACGACCGGGCCGATGCGCGCAATCGATCCGTCTTGCTTCAAATCAAGGAAGCGGATTCGCAACTTGAATAGGTATTAGCGTCCGAAGCTGCAATCCGATGCGGCTGTTCGGCGGGCACCGGCAAAGACCGGAGCGAATCGAAAGGATTGACCCCAGAGTGGCGGCGTTCGAATACGAGCTGGCCCGGTCGGCGGACATGCTGACGGTGACGGCAAAAGGGCCATTCGACGTCGCCGGGTTCCGGATGATGCTCGACGCCATCTCGGAGGAATGCCGGGCACCGGGAACGACCCCGGTGCTTCTGGACATTTCCGCCGTCGAACGCCCGCGCAGCGATTTCGACCGCTTCCTCGCGGGATCATATGCCGCCGAGAAAATCGGCCACCGGGGGCGCATCGCTGTCCTGTGGCGGTCCGAAAACATCAACTGGCTCGGCGAGAATGCGGCGGTCAACCGCGGCGGCATCGCCCGGGTATTCGCCGACCGGGACGCGGCGCTCGCCTGGCTGAACGACGCCCGGACGGCTTCATAGCCGCAGGACCGGGCCCGAACGCGGAAGTATTTTTCAACCTCTACGCGTGACGGGGATTGTTTCGCCCTCCGGCCGCTCCATATCGGTGCGAGCGGCCGATGCCGCGGTGAAAGAACCCCTCCATGAATAATCTTGTGTACGCGATCGAGTCGATCGACGGCCTCCTCGTCGTACTTGCGACCGGCGTATTCAACACCCACGAATTCTTCGCGCTGTGGGATGCGCTCGCGATGAAAAGCGCCGAGACGGGAATCGCGAGGGCCGTCATCGACATCCGCGGCGTCTTCCCACCCCATTCGGAATTCGACCGCTTCTCCGTCGGCGCTTATGCCGCACAGCTTTTCGGTCATCGCGCGAAGATCGCCCTGCTCTCGCCCGCCGAACACGAGAACGGGCTGATCGAGAATGCGGCCGTGAACAGGGGCGGTATACTGTGCGTCTTCGGAAATAGCGAAGAGGCGCACGCATGGCTTGCCGAAGAAGACGGGCCAGGATTCCCCTCCCCGTAATTGCGGTGGCCGCAACAGCAGCCTGCACACACGACCTCGGCCCCATACGTGCCGTCTACGATTGCCGGAACAACGGTGCCGTCGCCGTCGACTACACGCCGGAGACGGCGCGCGTCACTGTCGGCGGCAGGACGTGGACGCTGCCCCGCGCCGTCTCGGGGTCGGGGGCTCGCTACACCGACGGGCGCACGCTGATCTGGGACAAGAGCGGCGACGCGCGCCTCGAGGTCGAGGGCGGAGCCGCGGATTCGTGCCGCGCGCGGAAATGATCCGCGACGGCCTGCGCGCTTCATGAACGTGTTCTGCCCTGAACGGCGGCGCGATCGCCGCACAGCATGGAGAACGGGCATGAGGAAATCGCTGATCGGACTGCTTGCCGCGGCAGCCCTGCTGGTGAATGCGGGCGGCGCTCTCGCCCATCATGGCTGGGCGTGGACGACGGGCGGGAACATCGACCTCACCGGTGTCATCAAGACGGCGGCGCTCGGCAATCCGCACGGCGTGCTGACCGTCGACGTCGAAGGCGCGGTTTGGACGGTCGAGGTCGGACAGCCGTGGCGCCACGAGCGCGCCGGCCTCAAGGAAAGCCTGCTGGCGCCGGGCGCCGAGATCCGCGTCATCGGCGAGCCGGCCGCCGACATCAAGGACAAGCGCATGGAGGTCGAACGGCTGTTCATCGGCGGCCGCGAATACAAGCTCTATCCCGAGCGCGACTAGGGCGGCCGCGTGGACGTGCTGCTCGCGGCGCTCGAGGGCAGCATGCCGGCCCAATTGCTGCGCACCTCGCGCTGGGGATATGCCGGCGTCAACGCGCTCCACATCCTCGGGATCGCACTGCTCGTCGGATCGGTGGTTCCGCTGAACCTCCGCCTGCTCGGCCTGTGGCGGAGACGCGTCCCGCGCGAGGCGGCAATCCGCCTCCTCGTCCCCGTAGCCGCAATCGGCCTCGTCGTCGCCGTCGCCGCGGGGCTCCTGCTGTTCTCGGTCCGCGCGCGGGAATATTCGAACGTCGGAGTCCTCCAGGCCAAGCTCGCGCTGGTTTCGATCGGAACCGCGGCGGCGCTCGCCGCGCATCTTCGCTACGGGTTCCTGCTCGAGGCCGCGTCCGCCGGGCGGCTCAGGATGCACGCCTTCGTCTCGCTCGGCTGCTGGATCGGCGCGCTCGCCAGCGGCCGTCTGATCGCGTTCGCGAACGGCTAAAGCGCGGCGGGCGCTCTTCACGGCGGCCCCCTCACCGTCCCGCAATCGCCGGCCCGCAGTCTCTGGCCCGCAGTCTCTGGCCCGCAGTCACCGTCCCGGCGCGACCCTCCGGTAGGAAAGCGCTTCCGCGACATGGACGCGACGCACGCCGTCCGATCCGTCGAGGTCGGCGATCGTGCGCGCCACCCGGAGGACGCGGTGCCAGCCACGCGCCGACATGTGGAGCCGCTCGGCGGCGTCGGTGAGGAGCTTGCGGCCCTGTTCGTCAGGTTCCGCCACCGCATCGAGGAGCGCGCCGTCGGCGTGTGCGTTGACGCGGACCGATCCCGAGGCGCCGCCTTCAACTGCACCGAGCTTCGCGTAGCGCGCCGACTGGACGGCACGCGCGGCGGCGACGCGGGCGGCGACCTCGGCCGAGCCTTCGGCGGGGGGCGGCAGCGAGAGATCGGCGGGCTTCACCGCGGGCACGTCGACATGGAGATCGATGCGGTCGAACAGCGGCCCCGAGATCTTCGCCTGGTAGTCGGCGGCGCAGCGGGGAACGCGCGAACAGCACTGCGCCGGGTCGTCGAGGTACCCGCACTTGCAGGGGTTCATGGCCGCGATAAGCTGGAAGCGCGCCGGGTACGTGACGTGCGTGTTGGCGCGGGCGACGACGGCGCGGCCCGATTCGAGCGGCTGACGCAATGCTTCGAGCGTGCGCCGGTCGAACTCCGGCAGCTCGTCCAGGAAGAGGACGCCGTGGTGGGCGAGCGACACCTCGCCCGGGCGCGCACGGAGCCCGCCGCCGATCAGCGCCGGCAGTGTCGCCGAATGGTGCGGGTCGCGGAACGGGCGGTGCATCAGGAGCCTGCCGCCCTCCAGCCGGCCCGCGACCGAATGGATCATCGAGAGCTCCAGGGCTTCGGCCGGCGTGAGCGGCGGCAGCAGGCCGGGAAGCCTTGCGGCGAGCATCGACTTTCCCGAGCCGGGCGGGCCCGCCATCAGGAGGTTGTGGCCGCCCGCCGCCGCGATCTCAAGCGCGCGCTTCGCGCTTTCCTGGCCCTTGACGTCGCGGAGGTCCGGGAGCGCAGCGGTCTCGGGCGCGACCGCGGGGCGGGGCGGCGAGAGCACCTGCGTCCCCCGCACGTGATTGACGAGGGCGAGGAGCGTCGGCGGCGCGAGCACGTCGATCCCGCCCGCCCATGCCGCCTCGCCGCCCTGCGCGGCGGCGCAGACGATCCCGCGTCCACGGGAGGAGGCATCGATGGCGGCGGGGAGCACGCCCGAGACCGGGGTAATGGTACCGTCGAGCGAGAGCTCGCCCAGCACCGTATGCCGGTCGAACGCATCGTCGGGAAGGACCTCCATCGCCATGAGGAGCGCGGCGGCGATCGGGAGGTCGAAATGCGAGCCCTCTTTCAGCACGTCGGCGGGCGCCAGATTGACGGTGATGCGGCGCGGCGGAAGCGCGAGCCCCATGGCGGCGAGAGCGCCGCGGATCCGTTCCCGCGATTCCGCGACCGCCTTGTCGGGCAGGCCGACCACGTTGAATGCGACGACCCCCGACGAGATCTGCACCTGGCACTCGACGTCGAGTACGTCGATGCCGTTGAAGGCGACGGTGTGGACGCGGGAGACCATGCGCCTCGCTGCGGCTGGACGGGACGGGGACGGTTTATCTCCCCGATCCTCGGCCGCCGACGCCCCGGGCGCAAGCGCGGCGTCGTTCTCTCCGGGCGCGGCCGGAAACCGAGCGGAATACGGGCCGTCCATCGCGTGTTCTCCCGATGTTCATGGGAACATAACAGGAACCTGCGTCCTTCCGCAATGGTGCGGGCGACTGGCGCGGCGGCCGGCACCGTCGGAGAAATTGACGTTTTCGCCGCCACGCCGCCCCGGCGAAAGAAGTAAGGTGTTGATCTTTAAAGATAATCGGAATCTGGCACAGGTTTTGCTTCTATTGATTGCTACTTATACGGGAGATACGGCCATGACGACCCGCTTGCACACATTGGGAGCCTGCATTTTCGCTCTTGCGGTCCTCGGCGCGGCGCGCGGCGCAACAGCCGACCAGATCATCGACCTACGGAGCGGCAACGGCACCGTGGGCGGCGCCGACAGCCAGATCACCTTCGTGGCGGGGCCGGCGAACTCGGCCTGGGTGGGCGCCCTGACGCCCGCCGATTTCGCGGCGGCGGACGCGGGCGCGGCGGCACGGATCGTCACGCCGAACGGCGCATGGCTATCGCCGGCCGGCTTCCCGGATCCCGCCGCGAGGTGGATTTCGATCAGTTCCGTCGGCGGCGTGACCGAGGGATCGACGGCGCTGTTCGCCATCGACTTCACGATCACGGACACGCTGCTTACGGCGGCGAGCCTCAGCGTCTCTTATTCCGTCGACAACCGGATCGGCGACCCCGTCAATGCGGGCATCTTCGTCAATGGCGCCGGGCTATCCGGTACCGGCTTTACGGGCAACTTCAATACGGTGACGAGCGGGACCTTCGACATCCTGTCGCTCCTCACGACCGGGACGAACACACTCTATTTTCTTGAGACGGATGTAGGCGGTCCGGCCGGACTGATGTTCACGGCCACGATCACGACCGAAGGCAGCGTTGCGGCGGTTCCGGCGCCCGGAGCGGGCTTCCTGTTCGGCCTCGGTGCGGCGGTGCTCGCCCTCGGCCGCCGGCGCTGACCTCCCACCCTACGCGCCGGCCTGATCGCCGCGCCCACCTCCCAGGCGCGGCCAAACGTTAACGACTTCCTTTTTTCTCCGCGCGCCGCTTGGAACGGCGCAACCGCGCTGCTATTCAGAGCCGCGAACGGTTCCGTTCGCGCTTGGTTTCTCAGTTCCCGGGTAGGTCATGTTCCGCAAGCTTCTTCTTTCCCTCGCCGTTCTCGTCCTGGGGGCGCCCGCCCTTCGTGCCGCGCCCCTGTTCGACGTCATGGTGCTGATCGACGGATCGGGGTCCGTCGGCGCGCCGGATTACGAAACCCAGAGGACGGCCGTGCAGCAGTTCCTCGACGGCTTCGCCATCGGCAATTCGGCGAATCGCTTCGGCCTCGTCCAGTTCGGGAATTCGGCGAGCCTCGTCAGCGGCCTGAGCGGCGACGCCGCACAGCTCTCGAATGCGCTCTCCTCCGTGGTTCAGGATCTGGGACAGACCAACCATGCAGCGGCATTCGGCGCGGCAGCCAGCGAGTTCGCGCTCAACGGACGGACCGGGGTGCAGCAGGTGGTCGTGATGCTGACCGACGGAAACCCCAACGTGCCGACGCCCGGAAATCCGCTGGCCGACGCGATCGCGGCGGCGGACGCCCTGAAGACAGACGGCGCGCTGGTCTACGCCATCGGGATCGGCAACCTCGTAAGTCCGGCAACGCTCGAGCTCTACGCCAGTGCACCCTCCGGGGACTACGCGTTCAGCGTTGCGGATTTCAGTGCGCTCGGAGGCGCGCTCGCGGACGTCGCCGGATCGCTCAATTCGATCTCGGACCCCGAGGTCGCCGTTCCCGCCCCGGCATCGCTGGCGATCGCGGGCTTCGGGCTCGCAGCCCTGGCTTTCGCACGCCGCCGCGCCCGGCAGCAGGCCGCCTAGCGCGGGACCGTCACCTCGATCGTCCAGGACAGGGTTTCCGCCTTGGCCGCCCGGTCGTAGGCGGCCTTGGACCGGCCGAGCTTCGCCTTCGCGGCCTCGGCGAGCGCCTTCCTCGCGGCGGGCGGCAGGTCGGCGAGGTCGATCGCGACGGTTACCGGGCCTTTCGGCGCCGCGGCCTTTTTCGCCTTGGCGCCGGCTGCGGGCTTCTTCTTTCCCCAGATCGCATCCCAGCCCGATTTGTATTCGGGTGACTTGATGTTGCTGAAGAAGCCGTAGTGTCCGACGGCTTCGCCGCCCATGGCGGCGCGGCCGGTCTTGCGCTCGCCGGAATCGGACGCTGCGGCGGGCGCCGCGTCGGCGGACTTCGTCTCCGTCGCCTTGGTCTCTGCGGGCTTCGCCGCCTTCGGTTCCGGCGCCGCCTTTTTCGCCGGGGTGGTCTTTGCGCTGTCGCTCATGGGGAACCCGTCTCGTTGGAATTGAGGAAATGGGGCTTCTGCGGCGGTCTGCTACATCCCCGGACGGAAATTTTCAATCCCGGCGCGCGTCGCGGGCGGGAACTGTCTGCCCGCCGCCCGTGTTTCGGACGCATATTAACCGGAATTCTGTCGAGACGGAACGTTTCGTCTCGATAATAAAAGGCGGAATTCCGCGAATCCCCTTTGGCGCAGCCCGAAAACGACATATTCGGCATTTGCTCCTTATTAATGTTTACCGTGCAAACTGCAGCGCATGCGCATCTCTATCCTGATCGGCAAAACGGCCCTGATCGGCAGAACGGCGGGAGCGGCGGGCCTTGTGGCCGTCAGCCTCGTTCCCCTCGTGGCCGCAGGAGATCTTCCGGATTCGCGCA
>JAYOEF010000039.1:0-3213 GCA_038106605.1 Alphaproteobacteria bacterium | reverse complement strand
GTGGCCGTCAGCCTCGTTCCCCTCGTGGCCGCAGGAGATCTTCCGGATTCGCGCACCGGCACGGTCGCCGCGGTTTTCGGTCCGCTCGCCGCACCTGCGGATACGGCCCGTGCCGTCGCCGGGACGGGCGGCCGTATCGTCGGCGCCGGCGGCTGGGCCAACGTGATCCTCGTCAATGCCTCCGAGCCGGGATTCGCCGGGCGCCTCCGCGCCGCCGGCGCCTGGCTCGTCCTCGACCCCGGCGGATCGGCCGGCTGCGCGCCCCGCGCCGCCGGATGACCCCCCGGATTGTCCCACTCAACCCGCACATCTCAGGAAACGCCATGAAAGAAGAAACCGCCCTCCGGACGCCGGATCGCACCGAAGGCATCGACAGGCTCCGCGCCGCCGCGGCCGGCTGGTCGATCGTCATGATGTGGCTCGCCGTGCCCGCGGTCGCTGCCGTCGGCGCACTCAACGGCACGCCGTGGATCGCGCCCGCGATCTCGGCCGCCGTGGTCGCTGTCCTGATCACCGCGGTCGGGAAAATCGCCGGGCGCACATCGCCGACGACTCGCTACGCCATCGCGGTCGGAGCGGTTTGCGAGGTCTCGCTCGCCGTGTTCGCCGGAGCCGGAGCCTGGCAGGTCGATCTTCACATGGTCTATTTCGCGGCCCTCGCCATGCTCGTCGGCTTCTGCGACTGGCGCACCGTCGTCGTCGGCGCGGCGGCTACGGCCGTCCATCACCTGACGCTCAACTTCGTCATGCCGGCAGCGGTGTTTCCCGGCGGCGCAGACCTGATGCGCGTCCTTCTCCATGCCGGCGTCGTCGTGATGGAGGTCGCCGTCCTCGTCGCCATCAGCATCCAGCTCGTCCGCCTCTTCGGCACCTCCGAAGCCGCGGTGCAGGAAGCGGAGGCTAGCGCCGCCGAGGCGCGGCGCCTGAGCGACGACCAGTCGGGCCTTCTGGCGCAAACGGAATCCGCCCTCGCCGAAGCCAAGAAGAGCGCCGAAGAAGCCGCACGCCTCTCGGCCGAGCAGAAGCGGATGCAGGAGACGGGCGAGCGCGAAAAGCACGAGATGCTTGTGTCGCTCGCCAACCGCTTCGAACAGACGGTGAGCGCGCTGGTCGGACGCATCGCCGCTTCGACCGACTCGCTGAGCCGCGAGGCCGAAGGCATGCAGTCGCAGGCGCGATCCGCTTCGGACAAGACAGGCAAGGTGAGCGGCACCGCGACGGAAACCAGCCGCGATGCGGAAGGCGCCGTCGGCGCGCTCAACGAGATCGTCGAATCGATGAGCGCGATTTCGCGCAGCGTCGGCGAGGCGACGGCCATCGCGAGCGACGCCGCCGACCAGTCGGACCGCACGATGGCGAACGTCAGCACCCTCGCCGAGACGGCGAACGGCATCTCCGACGTCGTCAAGCTTATCACCGAGATCGCCGAGCAGACGAACCTGCTCGCGCTCAACGCAACGATCGAGGCAGCGCGTGCCGGCGATGCCGGCAAGGGTTTCGCGGTCGTCGCCTCCGAGGTGAAGACGCTGGCCGACCAGACCGCGTCGGCGACGCAGAACATCTCGCAGCGCATTGCGGAAATCCAGGGCTCGACCGGCGAGACGGTCGAAGCGATCTCGCGCATCGCCGACATCGTCTCCAAGCTGACGGCGAACACCAACGCCATCTCGGCCGCCGTCGAGCGTCAGGATTCGGCGACGCGCCAGATGTCAGACAACGTCAACCGGGTCGCATCGGGAACGCGCGACATGACATCGGTGAGCGAGGACGTTGGCCGCTCCGCCCGGGACGCGCAGGCCGGCGCCGACCGCCTGAAGGACGCGGCGCAGGGCCTCATCAATGACACCTCGGATCTCGAGCGCGAACTGATGGACTTCATCGCCGAACTGCGCGGCAGACGCGCCGCCTGATTGCGCCTAACCCCCGCGCCTCCGGGCGCGGGGACTACATCGGCCGCGTGTCGTGGCGCGCCTCGTAGCGTCGCTCGATCGCGTCCCACAGCTCCGCCTCGATCCTGATGCCGTCGAGGCGGTTGACCTCCTGGATGCCCGTGGGCGACGTCACGTTGATCTCGGTCAGGTAGTCGCCGATCACGTCGATGCCGACGAAGACGAGCCCGCGTTCGACGAGCGCCGGGCCGATCGCCTCGCAGATCTCCCTCTCTCTCGGGGTGAGTTCCGTCTTCCGTGCGCTTCCGCCGGCATGGAAGTTCGCCCGCGCATCGCCCTCCGCCGGAACCCGCGCCACGCCGCCCACCGGCTTGCCGTCGACGAGGATGATGCGCTTGTCGCCCTGGCGCACCTCGGGCAGGTAACGCTGGACGATGATCGGCTCGCGGTACTTGCTGGTGAACATTTCGAGGAGCGCTCCGAGATTCTCGTCGCCGGGCGTAATGTGGAACACGTCGGCGCCGCCGTTGCCGAACAGCGGCTTCACGATGATGTCTTTGTACTGGCGGCGGAACGCGTCGATTTCGCGCCGGTCGCTGGTGATCAGCGTCTCCGGCATGACGCCGTCGAAGTGGGTGACGAACAGCTTCTCGGGCGCGTTGCGGACCTCGCGCGGATCGTTGATCACGAGCGTCGCCGGATGGATGTGCTCGAGGAGATGCGTCGCCGTGATGTAGGCCATGTCGAACGGCGGGTCCTGGCGCATGAGGACGACGTCGACGGTGGACAGGTCCAAGGTCTCGGCGGCGCCGAGCGTGAAGTGGTTGCCCTTCTCGCGGCGCACCTGGAGCGGCTGGACGCGGGCGAACAGGCGGCCCTCGCGGAAGGCGAGATCGTTCGGCAGGTAGTGGAACAGCGCGTGGCCGCGTGCCTGCGCTTCGAGCGCCATCATGAACGTCGAATCGGCGTCGATGTTGATCGTCGAGATGTGATCCATCTGGATCGCGACGGCGAGGCTCATGGCGGACGTCTCCCGGGGGCGCAATTTTCTGAGGCCGCTTTGTCGCACGGCTTGCGGGGACGGATCAATGCCGGGCCTCCCATCCTGTTTTGCGGCCATCACGGACACTGATCCGGCGCCGCCTCCGCCGCGTACGAGGTCGGTCGTTCACGCCGCGTCATTGCGATTGGGGGATCCGACGATGCGCGCCTTCAGCCGGACATGGACCTGGCATTTCGACCACCCGCCCGAGGCGGTGTGGCCGCTCCTCGCCGACAGCGCGCGCTTCAACGAGGCGGTCGCGGTGCCGAAACACGCGATCCG
>JAYOEF010000038.1:7941-23289 GCA_038106605.1 Alphaproteobacteria bacterium | reverse complement strand
TGTAGGTCTTCTGGATCAGCCCGTAGGCCTTGACGCAGACGCGCCCGCCGCCGGGGTGGCGGCCGGTGATCTCGTAATTGGATTCGATGCGTGTCGCGACCCCGTCTTCGACCTCGACGCGCAGCAGGTCGGGCCCCGCGACGCACTGGTAGCAGTAGACCGGGACCTTCTTCCTGTCCTTGATTCTGGGCGCCATCGTTCTCTCCCCGCGGGGAGCCTATCCGCGCGCCGGGGCGGGTTCAAGCGCAGCGGTTCAGCCGATGGCGACGGCGCGGGTGGCGGGACTTCCGCTGCGGCGGTCGGCGATACCGTCCGGCAAGCCCTCGTCCCTCCTCCGGCGACACGGGCCGAAGTAGAAATCTGTGCGGATGAAGGGCAGCGGGTGGTTGATCATCCAGACGAGGCGCTCGTACATCGCCTTCGCCGAGACCGGCTTCGCCATGAACATGTTGACGCCGGCGTCGCGCGCCTCGCAAACGCGATCGCGGTCGCCGTGGCCGGTCAACATGATGATCGGGACGTAAGGGTTGGGGCTTTCGGGAGCATGACGCAGGTGCTTGACGAACCTGAGCCCGTCGACCGGCTCCATGTGCCAGTCGGTGATGATGAGGTCGACGGGGTTCTGCCGCAGGACGCCGAGCGCTTCCTCGACCGTCTCCGCCTTGCGCACGGTGCCGACACCGAGCCCGACGCACAGGTTCTCGACGACCTTGCGCATGAACTGGTTGTCGTCGACGACCAGCACCGACAGCATGTTGAGGCGCGGACCGCCCGACATTCTCCGATTTCCCCCCGTTACCCCCCACAGTAACCGGCGTCAGCCGGCCGCGGATTTCAATCCGGATGCCGGCGGCCGCTCGGGAGCGGGATCGGGCTGGAACGCGCCGAGGCTGTTGCCCACCACGTCGCGGAGGGAGATCAGGCCCTTGAGCAGCTCGCCGTCGACGACAGGAAGATGGCGGATGCCGTTCGAGACCATGATGTCGAGGACCTCGGAAAGGCCCATGTCGTCCGAGCAGGAAATGACCCGGTGGCTCATGATGGCGGTGACCGGCGTGTCGCCGAGCGCGGGCCCGTAGGCTGGCAGCGAGACGGCGATGTCGCGTTCGGAGAGGATGCCGGCGATCGTGCCGTCGTCGTGCGTCACGACGATGGCGCCGACGTAGTTCGAACGCATGAGGAGCGAGGCCTTGAGGATCGAGGCTTCGGTACCGAGCGTAAGGACTTGATCGCCCTTGAGTTCGAGGATGTCGCGGACCTTCATGCGCTGCCTACCCGGCTCGCGTGGATGATGTGGCAACGATCCCAGTCCTGGGTTAACAAAGCATTGCCGCAGTGCGTATTTTTGCGGACTCCGGGCCGTCAGGAGCCCATCGCGGCGCAGTTCTTCCCCGCTCGCCCGGGGTTGACGGTGCGCGTATACTTCGGGGAAAGGGAGATCGATCATGGATGCATCCGTCGACAAGAGGACCGGCCGGCCGACGCAGGAAGAAGCCGAAGAGGCCGTCCGCACCCTGATCCGCTGGGCGGGCGACGATCCGACGCGCGAGGGGCTGCTCGATACGCCGGCGCGCGTCGCGCGCTCCTACGGTGAGTTCTATTCAGGCTACGACCTCGATCCCGAGCAGGTCCTGATGACCACGTTCGAGGAGATCGGCGGCTACGACGAGATGGTGCTGATCCGTGACATCGACCTGGAGTCCCACTGCGAGCACCACATGGTGCCGATTATCGGCAAGGCACATGTGGCCTATATCCCGAACAAGCGCGTCGTCGGCATCAGCAAGCTCGCGCGCGTCGTCGAGATTTACGCCAAGCGCCTGCAGATCCAGGAAAAAATGACCGCCGACATCGCCAAGACCATCGACAAGGTCCTGCAGCCGCAGGGCGTCGCCGTGGTGATCGAGGCGAGCCATCAGTGCATGACGACGCGCGGCATCCACAAGGCGGCCGCGGATACGGTGACCAGCCACATGATGGGAGCATTCCGCACCGACTCGTCGACGCGGCGCGAGTTCCTCGCGATGATCCGGAACCCGTGACCATGGATCCTTCCGACGTCGCCTTCGCCGGCGGCCTGCCGAAGACGGAGATCGAGGAAGGCACGCGCTTCGCACCGAAGTTCGATGCCGACGGGCTGATTCCGGCAATCACGACCGATGCCGACACCGGCGAGGTGCTGATGTTCGCGTGGATGAACGCGGATGCGCTGCGCCATACGCTGGCGAGCGGCGAGGCGTGGTACTGGAGCCGCAGCCGGAACGAGTTGTGGCACAAGGGCGCGACCAGCGGCCAGATTCAGAAGCTTGCCGAAATACGCATCGACTGCGATCAGGACGTGCTGCTGCTGCGCGTGCGCCCGGAGAAGCCCGGCGCCTGCCATGTCGGCTACAACTCGTGCTTCTACCGGTCGGTGGCGCTGGACGGGAGCGGGAACACCCGCCTCGTGTTCGAGGAAACGGAGAAGGTGTCGAAATGACGGAGAAACTCCTGCCGACCACGGTCGTCGGCAGCTACGTGCAGCCGGAGTGGCTGCTCGACCGCAGCAACCTCAAGGGGCGCCTGCCCCCGCGCGTCCGCGCGAAGGAGATGTGGCGCCTACCGCCCGAGTTCCTCGAGGAGGCGCAGAACGACGCGACGCTCCTTGCCATCCGCGACATGGAGCGCGCCGGCGTCGACATCATCTCGGACGGCGAGATCCGGCGCGAGAGCTACTCGAACCGCGTCGCCACCGCGCTCGGCGGCATCGACATCGACAAGCCGGGCACGGCGATCGACCGCACCGGCCATCCGAACCCGGTGCCGCGCATCGCGGGCCCGATCCGCCGCGTCCGCCCGATAGAGGTCGACGACGTGAAGTTCCTCCGCGCCAACACCGACCGGAAGATCAAGATCACGCTGCCCGGCCCGTTCACGATGACGCAGCAGGCGCAGAACGATTACTACGATTCCGACGAGGCGGCGGCGATGGATTATGCCGCCGCGGTGAACGAGGAGGTGCGCGCGCTGTTCGCCGCCGGCGCCGACGTCGTCCAGCTCGACGAACCCTATATGCAGGCGCGCCCCGAGGTCGCCAAGAAGTATGCGGTGAAGGCGATCAACCGCGCGCTCGAGGGCATCGAGGGGGAGACGGCCGTCCATATCTGCTTCGGCTACGCACACGTCGTGCATGCTCGCCCCGAGGGCTACTCGTTCCTGCCGGAGCTCGAGAACTGCATCGTCCGCCAGGTGTCGGTAGAGACCGCGCAGTCGGGCCTCGACCTCAAGGTGCTCGACGCGCTGCCGTCCAAGAAGATCATCCTCGGCGTGCTCGACCTCAGCACCGACGAGATCGAAACGCCGGAAACGGTGGCGAAGCGCATTCGCCGCGCGTTCGATCACGTCGCGCCCGAGCGCATCGTCGTCGCCCCGGACTGCGGCATGAAATACATGGCGCGCTCCGTCGCCTTCGGGAAGCTCAAGGCGATGTGCGACGGTGCCGCAATCGTCCGCGCGGAGCTCTGATTCTCTGGCTGACGATGCGACTTCGGTCGCCGTTGCGTAACCAATTCGGTGTATAGTTCGGGGTTTAGGTTCGAACGTCCCCGGAGACCCGATATTTCGACCGGAATGACCCAGGCGGAGCGCGAGCGCTTCCACAACCTCCTGCTGATGGCGAAGGAGAGCCCCTTCGAGGGCGAGCGCCGGAATGCGCTGGAGGCTGCGGAGCGTCTTGCCGCGCGCCACGGGCTGACGCTCGAGGAAGCGGCGCGCGGCGGCGGCGAAGCGATGCAGGAGCGACCGGCGCGCGGCACGGCCGCCCATATGCACCGCCAGGCGCGGCGCAGCTTCGACGAAGCCGAAGCGGAGTCTGCGGCACGCGAGCGTGCGTTTGCCGAATACTCCCGCTTCATGCGCGACGTCGAGGACCGGAACCGTGCCGAGAAGGCACGCAGGGACGAAGCGCTGCGCGCGGCCTACGCCCGCGGCCTCGATGCCGAGGAACGGCGCCAGGCCGAGCGGCGTGCGGCGCGCGACTTCGTTCCGCGCAGGACCAGTAACGGGCGCCGCCGCAATCCCAAGGTCCATGCGAGCGTGCTGCTGCGCGAGACCCAGCTCCCCCTGAAGGAGATCGCCTCGATCTGCGGGCTCGACATTTGGACCGTCGCCGGCATCAAGCTGAAGCTGAGGCAATAGGGCCCACCATGCCGCTCTGGATGCCGCCCGAGGATTTCATCCGGCTCGTCGAGCTCGGCCCGCTCGTTTCCATCGACCTTCTCGTCGTGAATCCGAAGGGAGAGCTTCTGGTCGGGAAACGCACCAACCGGCCGGCGCAGGGCTTCTGGTTCGTGCCGGGCGGGCGCATCGGCAAGGGCGAAACGCTGGAGGGCGCCTTCGCGCGCATCACCGAAACGGAACTCGGGCGCGCCCTCACCCTGAAGGACGCGACATCCGCCGGCTCGTGGACACATCTCTACGACGACAACTTCATGGGGCGGCCCGGCATCTCCACCCACTACGTCGCGCTCGCCTACCGGATCGACCTCGATCTCGATCTCGCCGCACTTCCTGCCGAGCAGCACGGCGCCTACCGCTGGGTCGCCCCGTCCGATCCCGACGCCGCCCGCGCCGACGGCATCCATGACAATACGATCGCCTACTTCGCGGCGCTCGAAGCCTGACCGAGCTTTGCGTTAAGTGCCCGCCACACGCGTTCGGCCGACGCCGGCATCTCGATGCGCTCGGCCCCCGCGCTCCGGAGCGCATCGGCTACGGCGTTCATCACCGCAGGCAGCGCGCCCACGGTGCCCGCCTCGCCCGCACCCTTGACGCCGAGCGGGTTCTGCTTCGTCGGCGCCGGGTTCGATTTCACCTTGAAGAACGACAGATCGTCCGCGCGCGGCATGGCGTAGTCCATGAACGAGCCCGTGAGGTTCTGGCCGGACTCGTCGTAGACGGCGGCCTCCAGGATCGCCTGGCCGAAGCCCTGGGCAACGCCGCCGTGGATCTGACCCTTGAGCAGAAGCGGGTTGAGCACCGTACCGACGTCGTCGACGATGGCATACCCCAGCACCTCGATCTCGCCGGTCTCCGGGTCGATCTCGATCTCGCAGGCATGCGCGCCGTTCGGATAGTTGGCGGCCTTGGGCGAATAGGTCGCGCGCTCGTCGATGCCCCCTGTCACGCCTTCCGGGATCCGGTCCGGGGTATAGGAGGCCTTGGCAACGGCATCGAGCGTAACGGTACGATCCGTCCCGGCAATCCGGAATATCCCGGCGTCGAACTCGACATCGTCCACGCTCGCTTCGAGCTGATGTGCGGCGAGGAGCTTCGCCTTGGCAACCGCGGCTTCCGCCGCACGGAATACCGCCGAGCCGCCGCAGGTCGCGGACCGCGATCCGCCGGTGCCGCCGCCGATATTCTGGAGATCGGTGTCGCCCTCGCGCACCCGGATGCGGTCGACAGATATTCCCAGAGCCTGCGAGACGATCTGGCGATAGACCGTGTCGTGGCCCTGCCCCTGGCTGATCGTCCCGGCGAGGACGGTGACGTTGCCGGTCTTGTCGATGCGCACCGTCGCTTCCTCGATGGAGGGCGCGCCCGCGCGCTCGATAGTGTTCGAGATTCCGAGCCCGCGGAGACGGCCGCGCGCCTCGGACTCCTTCCGCCGCGCGGCGAAACCGTCGCGCCCGATCATGCCGAGCGCGAAGTCGAGGTTCTCCTCGAAACGCCCCGAGTCGTAGGTGAAGACGAGCCCGGTCTTGAACGGCATCGCGCTCTCCGGGATCGTGTTCCGGCGGCGAAGCTCGACCGCGTCGCAGCCCATCTTCTTCGCCGCCTCCTCGATGAGCGTCTCGATGACGTAGGCGGCCTCGGGCCGGCCGGCACCGCGATAGGGCGAGGTCGGAGTCGTGTGGGTGTAGACGCCGGAAACCTCGACATGGATCGCAGGCGTGACATAGGTGCCCGCGAGGGTGCCGAGATTGTTGACAGGCGGGCCGTTGCCGCCGGTCGAGAGATACGCGCCGATGGCGGCGAGCGTGCGCACGTGCATGCCGAGAAAATTGCCTTCCCGGTCGAGCGCCAGCTTCGCCACCGTGAAGTTGTCGCGGCCCTGGAAGTCCGCGAGATGGCCTTCGGAACGCTCGCCCGTCCACTTCACCGGACGGCCGACGCGCTTCGCCGCCCAGACGACGAGGATCTGCTCGGGATAGGTGCTGCCGCGTAGGCCGAAGCTCCCTCCGATGTCGCCAGCGACGACCCGGATGTCGTGCTCGGCGACACCGAATATCTCGGTCGCGAGCTGCTCGCGGATCTTGTGCGGGTAGTGGCAGCCGGTGAACAGCGTGAACCGGCGGTCCGTCGCGTCGTAGGCACCGACATAGGCGCGCGGCTCGATCGTGTTCGCGATGGCCCGGGTGATCCTGAACGTGCGCTCGACGACGAGGTCCGCCTTCGCGAACGCCGCCTTCGTCTCGGCGGGATAGCCGCGCTCTACGCGGAAGCATTCATTTCCAGGGCAATCTTCCCAGACGAGGGGCGAGTCCGCGTCCATCGCGTGCTCTGTGGATACTGTTGCCGGCAGGACCTCGTAATCGACCGAAACCGCCTCCGCCGCGTCCTTCGCGGCTTCGACCGTCTCGGCGACGATGAAGGCGACCGCGTCGCCGACATAGCGTACGCGTTCGACCGCGAGCGCCGGCCACGGGCTCTGGTACTGCCCGTCGTTCCAGCGCGAGCCGCAGCGGAGATCGCCGAGCCCGTCTGCGCGGTAGTCCTCGCCCGTCAGCACCGCGAGCACGCCCGGCAGCGCCAGCGCCGCCGACGCGTCGATCGAGCGAATGCGGGCATGGGCATGCGGCGAGCGCAGCACGTAGCCGCGGGCCTCGCCCGGCAGGCGGACATCGTCGGTGTAGCGCCCGCCCCCCGTCAGCAGCCGCGGATCCTCCGTGCGCGGGACCGGCTGCCCGACGTCGTACTCCCCCATCCTCTTATCCTTCGAAGTCGAAGCGTTGTCTCAGGACGGTATAGCGCGAAGGCGGGGCGCGGGAAACCGCGCGGCGGATATCAGGGCTTCGGCAGGCCCGGCGGCATTCCCTCGAAAGACGGAAGGCCTTCTCCGGTGATGTCCCAGGACGGGCGCGACTTCGTGTAGACGACGACCTGGGGATGGAAGACCTCCGGATCGTCGAGGCTCGAGGCGCGGATGAACACCATGTCGCCCATCCCCGGATTGGTCGAGTAGATGGGCGAGCCGCAGGTCGGGCAGAAATGACGGGTCACCGTGTTGCCGCTTTCGGCCGTGATGTCGAACGCCGTCGTCTTGCCGGTCACCTTGAATGCGGCGCTCGGCACGCCGAGATGCGAGCCGTGGCCGGTGCCGCTCGCCTTGCGGCAATCGACGCAATGGCAGTGCCCGCCGAGCACCTGCTCCGACGTGCTTTCGTAGGACACTGCGCCGCACAGGCAGCGGCCTGTCACCGACGCAGAACTCTTCGTCTCGCTCATCCGTTTGCCCCTCTGCTGGGTTGGTTGCATATTGCAAGCGTTAGGTTGGCATAGTCACTTGTATTTTGCAAGTCACTATCGGATGACGGGAAGGACCGATGAAACAAACCCCGGCAAGCCGTTCAGGGTGCCCGATCGCGACGACGCTCGATTGCATCGGCGATCAGTGGAGCCTCGTGATCGTGCGCGCCTGGCTCCTCGGGAGTCGGGGTTTGTGCGATGTCCTGAAGTCGCCCGAAGGCATAACGACGAACATCCTCGCGAGCCGGCTCGCGCGGATGGAGGAGCTCGGCCTCGTCGAGAAGACGCCCTACCAGGAGCGTCCGCTGCGCCACGAGTACCGGCTGACCGAGGCCGGACGCGAACTGACGCCGATCCTTCAGGCGATGTGCCGCTGGGCGAACCGCCACTTCCCCGGCACATGGATTCCGCCGGAGAGCTTCATGGCGCTCTAGCCGGCAGCGCGCGTCAACGGATGCGTCCGTCGAACCTCTCGATGCGATCGACGTCGAATTTCTGGGGATTGACGTCGACGCGCTCGTTCTTCACGTCGCGGTCGAAGGCGACGACCTGCAGAAGCTCGAGGTCCTCGTCGCCGCAGCTTTCGAACCAGTACTGGGTGCCGCGCGGCGTGACGATACCCTCATGGACGCCGAACTCGCCGAGCACGACGTCGCCCGGCCCGTAAAACCGCACGCGCCCCTTGAGCACCATCCAGAACCCGTCCATGCCCGTGTGGGAATGAAGGTTGTTGTCCCCGCCCTCCTTCAGCACCTGCACGGCGCCCCTGAGGATGTCGGTCTGGCACAACGACACGATCGCCTTGCCGGCCTCCTGTGCAGGCGGTTTGGTGAACCCGAACATCTGAGGCGGGCGCAGCCCCGCATCCTTCGCACGCGCGGATTTGCGGACAGGCTTGCTGTCAGGCTTTTCTGCGGTCTCGGCCATGACGATCCTCCTCGTTGCACCGGCAAGACGCATCGCGGTCTCTCCGGACCGTCCGATCGCGTCCCCCCGAAGACTAGCCGGGAAATCCCGGTGCCGCCAAGCGCGGGACGGTCATGCGGCGAGCGGGATGCGGATCGCGATCTCGAGGCCGCCTGCCGGCCGGTTGGCTGCCCGCACCGTGCCGCCAAGCGCCTCCACGTTCCGGCGTACGATCCAGAGGCCGATACCGTAATGGTCGGGGTCTTCGGGAAACGCCTCGTCCGGGCGGCTGGAAAAATAGCGCTCGAAAATCCGTTCCAGGTCGCCCGGCGCGACGCCAGGCCCCTCGTCCGCAACGCGCAGCAGCGCGAAGCGGTCGTCGCGCGCGAGATCGAGCGCGATGCGTCCGCCCGGCGGCGAGAAGCTGACGGCATTGTCGAGTACATTTTCGATCACGGTCTCGAACAGGACCGTACTGCCCCATGCGGCGACGTCTTCCTCGATCCGCGCGGCGAAGCGCGGTCCGCCCTCGCCCTCCGCGCCCGAGAACGACGTGCAGATCGAACGCACCAGAGAACTGAGATCGACGCGTTCGCGCGGCGCTTCCAGAAGTTCCGCGGTCGCGTTCTCGAGCTCGCGCGACGCGCTCACCAGCCGATCGAGGCGCTCCGCCGAGCTTTCGATGCGGGCGAGCGCGCGCCCCGCGGCGCCGTCCGCGGCGGCGAGCTTCCGGAGCGGCTCCACCGACTGCGCGATGACCGCAAGCGGCCCTTTGAGCGCATGCGCGTTCTCCTCGGCCGCCTCGCGGATGGCGTGCGCAGATGCGCGGAGCCCGATCACCAGCCGGTCGAACTCCTCGGCGATGCCCGAAATCTCGGGCACCCGGTTTTCGCGCGCGAAAGATCCTGAATTCGCTGCCCCCGTCCGGATGTCGCGGGCGAGCCGTGCGAAGCGTCGGAGGCTCTGCCACACATCGAGGAACAGCCAGAGCACGACCAGCGCAAACAGGAGGTAGATCAGGCCTGCGATCCGCACTTCCGTCGATTTCCAGTAGGGCCGGCCGAGCGAGGAATGGAGCAGCGAACCGGACGATTTCGAGACGAGGACGATCCAGCACCCTGCGTCCGTGGAGATCGGCGTGAGCGAGGTCAGAACTTCCTCGGTTCCGGAGACATTGGTGTAGCGCGTGGGACTCGGCGGTGCCGGACGGCATGCGGCATCGATCTTCTCGAACACGCCGGCACGGACGAGACGCGCGCGCTCTTCGTCGAGCCGGTCGGTCGGCAGGCGCGGTGCGGCGGCGACGATGAAGAGCCCGCGCTCGGCACCGGCCACCTTGGGGCGCAGGAGGACGCGGACCACGGTGCCACCGCCGGCGAGCCGCGCGACCTCCGCGCCGAGCCGCTGGGGTGCGGATCCCGAAAACCGCTGGAGAAGCGGCGACAGCGCCGCGGCAATGACCTTCCCCTCGGCGCGGGTATTCTCCTGGAGAAGCGAGATCTTCTCGGCATCGGCTGCCCGAAACTCCTCGTAGACGATGACGGGTACCGCGACGAAGATCGCGACGAGAACGGCGAAGCGGACGACGAACGACCGGCGCAACGCGCCCAATGTGCGCTTCTGCACCTCGCGCCCGGGCACCGTCTCAGCCCTCCCGCCGCCAGCGATAGCCGAAGCCCGGATAATTCTCGATCGCGTCGAAGCGCGCATCGATGTCGCGGAACTTCTGGCGGATGCGCTTGATGAACGTACGCACGTTGGAGCGGTAGCCGTCGGAGCCCGGCCCGGCCTGGAAGCCCTCGCCGTGCACCATGTCGTAAAGCTCGCGGTAGGACACGTCGTGGCCCGGCCGGCTGGCGAGGCAGTACACCATGCGGAACTCGGTGAAGGTTAGCGCAACCTCCTCCGCACCCCAGTGCGCGCGCCCGGTGGCGACGACGAGGCGGAGCGGGCCGATCTCGACGTCGCGATCCATCGCAGGCGCCTCGGCGGCGGCTTCGTCGCGACCGTCGCCGCGCTGCTTCGGACCGCCCAGCGTGAGCTCGATACGCTTCGACAGGATCGAGAAGCTCCGCGACTTCTCGACGAAATCGACCGCGCCGCCGTGGAGCGCGGCCTCCTCGTAGATCTGGTCGCTGAGCACGGTGAGGAAGATGACCGGTATGCCCTTTCCGGATGCGCGCAGCCGGCGCAGCACCTCGATGCCGTTTACGCGCGGCATCTTCCAGTCGAGCAGCAGCAGCGCGCCGTCTTCACCCGCCGCGACGGCGTCGAGCAGTTCCTGGCCGTCGGAATAGCCTGCGACCTCGTATCCCGCGTCTTCGAGGTTCGCCGTCAGCGACTCGCGGAACAGCGGATCGTCGTCGGCAACGAGAATGCGGGGCGTGGCGGCGCTCTGGCTGCGGTCTGTCGTCATGCGTGCAGGTCCCTCAGCGCTGCACGTCGGCGTGCGCGCGGCGGATACGGGTCGGGCAGGTCTCGGCGAGCGCGGCGTTCCCCGGCGCGCCGTCCGTGCTGACCTCCCACGTCAGCGTGCGGAAGGTCTTCTCGGCGACATCGGGATAGAAAAAAAGCTTCATGCGGCAACCCGGCACCTGCCAGGCCCAGACCATGGCGGGCTCGGCGAACGTGATGGTGTGCGGCGCGCCGAACAGGTCGGTCGCCGCCGCTTTGTCGAGCCCGACCAGCGCTTTCGGATCGATCGTCATGGGTATCGCGGGCTTGCGCTTGGGCAGCGGAACCGCCTCGGCCGCGGATGGGTGAGCAACCGGCGCATCGCCCGGCGGTACGGCCGACGTCACCGGCGGCGACAGCGCGCGGTCGACCTCGTCGATCACGGCGCATCCTGAGGCCGCAAGAACGGCGATGGCCGCGGCGATGCGGACAAGCCAGGTTCGCATGTGCTCCAAACCTCGTGCGGAAACAGCGATCTACGCGCCCGGATAGCTCACCCGGGCCCTGCGGACGGACCGGCATGCACGTCCCCCGCACGCCGACCGATCCATAATAGCAATCCTGCGTTAACCTCGGTTAACCCATTGTGAACGTCCGAAAAATGTCACAGCGTTGATTCGACTCCCGGCGGGCGATTCGCCCTAGCCTTCTCTCACGCCTGCGATCGCCATGCCTGCGACCGCAAGAACCGGATGCCGGCTTCGGCCGGAGGGGGATGAGAGAATGCACGTCGATCCGCATTTGGGCCGCGATGTCCGCTGCACCGCCGTGACTGCGATGTCCGCACGCAGCGCGCAGCGCCTGCCGCGTCCCTGCGACGGCGCCCACCGCTCGCTCGCGCGCATCCTCCGGCTGCTGCACAGCGTCAACGTTCGGCTGAGCCTGTTCCTGTTCGAGACCCTTCCTGGCGCGAGCGACCAGGATGCGCTCCGCTGCGCCGCTGAGGAGGCGGTCGACGACTGCGGCATCACCTTCGAACTCGACGACGGGCGCATCGGCGCCCTCGTCTACGGCTGGCGGCCGCCGGGCGCCGACGACCGCTGCATCGAGAGCCGGACGCTCGAGCGGCTGACGTGGGCGCTCGGCGGTCCCGACGTGCTTTCCGAACGCATCGAGGTGCGCGCGATCCATCGCCGCTCGTCGGAACTCTCCTGCCCGTCGGACCTAGCCCATCTGCTGAGCCTCGCCCATCCGCTCGGTGCGGCGGCGACAGGCACGGCCTGAAGCCTCGGGGACGCGCGATGACCGCGGGTCCCCTCTTCCTCATCGGCGCAATGATGCTCGGTCTCGCGTGCGGCTGGGCGCTCGACCTGCCGGCTCCCGTTCCTTCCCCGGTGCTCTACGCGGATACCGAAGACTGACTGCCGGCGCACAGGCTCACGCAGCGTCGCTCGCCATGCAGGCGACATCGGTCTCGGCCGCCACCTGCAGGAGTCCCGCTTCGCCGAAGCGCGCCGTAAGCGAGCGCGGCAACATCAGCGCCGCCTCGAGGAAAGCGCGAAGGTCGGGCACGTCGTAAAGATTGACGGCGAACCCCCAGGCGTCGAGTAAGGCGAAGACGCGGTGCTGGCGCTCGGTCGCCCAGGCGAGAGACACCCGGTCTATTCCCCAGTCGCCGAGATGGTGCAGCATTTCCATGGCCCGGTCGGGCATGGCCCTGATCACGGGGGCGAGGAAGTCCACGGGACACTGGATCGTGGCGCCGGGAAAAACGCTCCGGATCAGCCTGAAGCCGTCCCGGCCCAGTTGCTCGACCGGCGCATTGAACCAAAGCCGCTCGGCCGGAACGCCGTGCATGCAGAGCGTACCGAGCACGCGATCGAGCGACCCACGGCCCTCCTCGAGATCGAGCTTCATCGACTTGCCGTTGCGCAGCGCGCGATCGCCGAAGCGCTCGAAACCGAGCGGGCTCTCGTCGCGCCGCCACGCCACCTCGGCATAGGAGCGGTCGCGCAGTACGAGCGCACCGTAGGGATCGGTGCGCACGCTCGCCTCGCACCACTGCATCGGCGAGCGCAGAAAGCCCTCGAGTGAGCCCGCGTCGTGCACGCCGTGCCAGACGAATTGCACGCGGTCGGGAATCCCCGCATGGCCGAACAGACGCGTGATGTCGTAATCGCGTCCCCGCAGGGTGCGCGGCGTGTCTCGCATCGGGCTCAGGAACAACGTGTCGGCATGGAGGAAGAGAATCTCGCCCGGCTCGTCCGCATCGGCCATGGTCTCGATGTTGAACGGCTCGTTGTCGACCACCGCGAAGACGCGGTAGCCGCGGCCGCGCAGCTCGCGCAGCACCTCGGCCTTGCGCTCGGCGATCCGCGCCTCGTTGCCGTCGCCGTTCATATAAAGAAGATCGGACGAGAAGCCGACGCGGCACGCCGCGCCAAGGGCATTGAGCGAACGCAGCGTGTCGCCGCGCAGCCGCTCCGGACGGCCGGTATTGAGGGCGACGTCGACGCCCGGCTGGAGCTGGAATCACCTGATGACTTCAAGCACGCCGCGATAGGGGCAGTGCGATGCGAGGATCGCGTCCGTGGCCCAGCACTGGTCGGCATAGAAGGCAAGCACGCGCGCACGCTCCTCCGGATCGAGGTCGAAACCGTCGAGCAGCGACGGCACCTCGTTCTCGTGCACGGCGACGTCGCGTGCCGTCAGCCCGCGGAAATGGGAGGTGCCGTTACGGCGGTCGTATTCCAGCAGCACGTGGCAGACCATGTGCCGCAGGTCGAGAATCGTGCCGTCGATGTCGAACACGATCAGAAGCCGGTCGGCGGGATGCCGACGGCGGGTTTCGGCGTACTGGCGCGCCAGGGATTCCATCCAGTCTGCCATCATCAGATCCGTCTCAAGTTTCCAAACCTACCCTCTGCCCCGTTGTTTCGATGCCTCCTGTTCGGGGGGCTCCGATCTAGGTGTGGAGTCCGCCCCAACGCCATGAAACCCTTCGGCGATGAAACGCCGGTGACGATTGCGTGACATAAAAATGACGCTTTCGGCGACCTTTCCCGAGATTTGTCGAACGATCCGCCGCCGACTGATTCGCGTCACGCCGCGCTTGTCCCCTTCCTGTCCGGCGGTATTCTGTCACCCGACGAGACCGCCATCAGGGAGGACAGAATGGCCGCCTACATCATCACCAATGCCGAAGTGTTCGACGCCGACAAATACGGCGAATACGGCAAGCTCGCGCCCGATGCGATCAAGAAGTACGGCGGCGAGTTCCTGACCCGCGGCGGCAAGGCCGAGGTCCTCGAAGGCGGCTGGACCGCGCACCGGGTCGTCGTCGTCAAGTTCGACAGCGTCGAGCAGGCGAAGAAGATGTACAACTCGCCCGAATACCAGGCCGCCAAGGCGAAGCGCGAAGGCGCCGCCGACTTCAACATGATGGTGGTCGAGGGGAATTAGTCTGGCTGCGAAACATGTTTTTGCGAGGCAGCGCGGCCTGCCCCACTCGCAGAAGGATACTTTTCGCGCCCTCGGCGTGGCGGTGAAACTCTTCGAGAGAAATCTGGACAAGCCCCGGAGCCTTTGAAACTATTGCGTGTAGAAATGCCTCCCGAAGCGTAGTCCCAATCATGTCGGAATCCTTCTTTCAGCGACATCGATTTCCTGCGTAGTCGATTAATGACGAAGTGGGGTGCTGAATATGTCCGAAGGTGACGGAAGCGGGGGAAGTCCCAAAATGACTCTACCGTCTTGGAAGAGCGTAGTTGCTGCGCTTTTTCTGGTGACCGGCGGCACCGCGCTCACTCAAGTCGACACGTCGATCAAGAAACTTATCGATGGCTGGTTCACAGCCTGCCGCATTATCATTGGCCAGGACGCCGCTCAATCAATGGGAACTGACGGCTTCACCATTCGGGTCCATACCTATACGACTGGTGATGCACCAAAGTCGTTACGTGTAGGCTTTTCGACGATTGAGCCGATCATCAAGTCGGTCCAACTCGTCCGCGACACGACAGGAACGAATCTGGCGATTCATCCCGACAGCGGGTTTGCCTGTCCGGGCCTTCTGTGCGCAGAGGAGGCTGTCGCGACACCCAAAAACTCGGGCCGTCACCAAGATATCAAGGTGAAGCTCGATCCCTATAACGGGGTTTTTGACCTGACCTTCGATGTCGTGCTGAACACAGCGGGGGGCAAGCCCCCGACGGCCGGAACGCTGCAAGCCTACATCCACTATCCAAAGCCTCTCCCGCAACCTGTCTGCGCCGTCGAAAAGCAGTCGATCTTCAACGGCCTCGTCTGGATGTCACCGCCCTGGAAGTTCTGCGTTTTGGCCGGAATGTTTCTACTGCTCACCGCGATGGTCGCCATCGCGCGCAAACTGACTTGAGAGGCCGCACGAAAGACCGAAGGGATCGTCATGAGGTTCATAATCGTTGTATTTTCGCTACTGCCTGGACTTGCAGTTGCGCCGGCATCTGCCGAACCCAAGAAGCACAAGGTCGAATTCGTCATCCAACGTTCGGAGTCACT
>JAYOEF010000038.1:0-7931 GCA_038106605.1 Alphaproteobacteria bacterium | reverse complement strand
CGTTCTAGGCTGGTCGGGCCGCAAAATCATCGTCGATCAATCAGACCGGAGCACGATCCAATGCGACGATGAAAGCGGCTTGGACGGCAAGGCGGCCTGCTGGATTACATGCGATCCTTCACCGGGACCGTCGCGGACCTACGTGATCACCCTCCAAGATCATTCGGACTACGATCGCCGGCCATTCTCGAAGCTTAAATTTTCGGTATCGGGATGCGATGTGCGGATAGAGCCGGCCTCTGCAACCATCGTCTATGTGCATGTCGGCGTGTTGATCGCTTCGGTAAAGGCACAGCTCGATCAGTTTGTCGCGGACAATCCCGGTTATGCGGCCGTCGCCTCGACTGCCGCAGAAGGCGTTCAGAAATTGTTTCGTGTTTCGATCGAAGAACTTGGTAAAGGCGGCGGTTTCGAAAGGATCACGAAATTCCAAGCGCTAAGCAGAGAACTGTCCGCACTTCACAAGCGAAATGGCGAAGATACACTCGCATCGTTCTATTCTAGCGCCGCGACTGCCACCGCAAACGCGCTTGTCACCGATATCGGCCGGCAGTTAAAGGTTAATTCACATACTGTTTGGACTGCGGCACCGGGCACCCTTAACGCCTATTACAAGAATCTTGGAACGATCAATCGTCTCGTTGCGGAGAAATACGGCACAACCCCACCTGGTCATGTCGACGCAACGACAAAGCTGATCCGCGCGCTTAAGGACCAGCAACTCAACGCGCTGCAATTCGAGAAAATCAACCGCGCTTGGACAGGCCTGAACGACGTAAAGGGGTGAGCGCGAAGGGCGAGTCCGCAGGACTTACGGCGCCGTCGCGAACAGGTACATCGAGACGGCGGCGAGGATCAGTCCGGCGTTGAGCGGCCAGAAGCCGCGCTTGCGGGATTTCTCGTCGAGCGCCTTGTTGGTCAGCGACCGGAGCCCCATGACGACGAGGAGGAGCCCGGCGCCGAGCAGCGCGCCGAGGACGGCAGGCCCGGCGCTCGTCATTTTTTCGCGCCGTCCTTGTTCTTGTCCTCGTCCTCGTGGTGCGACTGCGACTGCGCCTTGGAGAGATCTTCCTCGACGGGGTTGCCGCCGAGGTCGCGGAGGCCCTGCGCGAGCTCCGCAATCACCTGGTCGAGCCGCGCGGGATCCTGGCCGCGGGCGACGACCGAGACACGGAAGCCGACGTCGCGCATCTGCGGGTACGAGCCGATATCGACCTCGCGGAAGCGTGCCTGCACGAGCGCGAGCGTCTCGGCGATCGTGCCTTCCGGCAGATCGACGACAATGCCGCGCGACATCACCTTTCGCCCGCCTTCGAGGTGGGGCTTCGCCTCCTCGAACATCGCCTGCATGATGCGCGGCACGCCCGCCATCACGAAGACGTTGCCGATCTTGTAGCCCGGCGCCGCGCTGATCTCGTTCTTTATGAGCACCGCGCCCTCGGGGAAGGTCGCCATGCGCATGCGCGCCTCGTTCATCTCGGAGCCGCGGCCACGGCTCGACATGTAGGATTGCAGCAGATCGACGATCGCCTGGTCGCGGTACATGGGAACCCCGAACGCCTCGGCGATGCATTCGGACGTGATGTCGTCGTGCGTCGGGCCGATGCCGCCGGTGGTGAAGACGTAGTCGAACTCGGCGCGGCACTCGTTGACCGTTGCGACGATCTTCTCGCGAATGTCGGGAATCACACGCGCCTCGCGCAGCTGGATACCGATCTCGTTGAGCCCGGTCGCGAGAAACGCGAGGTTCTTGTCCTGCGTGCGGCCCGAGAGGATCTCGTTGCCGATCAGAATCAGGCAGGCGGTAACGGTGTCTTTCTGTGCCATGGTCGTCCCCGGAACTGGTGCCCACTGTATAACCGAGCACGGCCCCGGTTGAAAGCGGCCGGACCCGCCGATAGGCTCCGGCCATGGACTTCCCCGACCCCCTGATCCGCGGCACGCTGGTGAAGCGCTACAAGCGGTTTCTCGCCGACGTGACGCTGGAGTCCGGCGAGACCGTCACCGCCCACTGCGCCAACACGGGCGCCATGGTTGGCGTGCAGGACGCCGGCTCCGAGGTGTGGCTGTCGCCCGCGCGGAACCCCGACCGGAAGCTCAAATTCACCTGGGAGCTGATCCGGGTGGGCGAACGCCTCGTCGGCATCAACACGGCGCACCCCAACGCCATCGTCTCCGAGGCGATCGCGGCCGGAAAGGTGCCGGAACTCGCGGGCTACGGCGCGCTCCGTCGCGAGGTGAAGTACGGCAGGAACTCGCGGATCGACATCCTGCTCGCCGGCGGCGGCCGTCCCGACTGCTACGTCGAGATCAAGAACGTGCACCTGATGCGCGGGCCCGGCCTCGCGGAGTTCCCGGATTCGGTCTCGACGCGCGCGGCCAAGCACCAGGGCGAACTCGCCGACATGGTCGCGGCGGGCGCGCGCGCCGTCACCTTCTATCTCTGTCAGCGCGAGGACTGCGACGCGTTCCGTCTCGCCGCCGACATCGACCCGGGCTACGCCGAAGCCGCGGCGGCCGCGAAGGCACGCGGTGTCGAAGCCCTGTGCTACGCCTGCGCACTGACGCCCGCCTCCATCTCGGTCGCCCGGCCGCTCGCCTTCGCCGAACCGCTTCCTCTCGCTTGAAAGTCCCGCGATGATCGTCCTCTACCACGCCAACCACTCGACCTGCAGCCAGAAGGTCCGGCTCTGCCTCGCCGAGAAGGGCCTCGCCTACGAGAGCCGGTTGATCGACCTCGCGCTCAAGGAACAGCTCGACCCGGAGTATCTCGCGATCAACCCGAACGGCGTGGTGCCGACCCTCGTCCACGACGGCAAGGTCGTGATCGATTCCAGCGTCATCTGCGAATACCTGGAGGAGGTCTTCCCCGAACCCGCCCTGTCGCCCCGGGATGCGCACGGCCGCGCGCGGATGCGCTCCTGGATGCGCTACATCGAGGAGGTGCCGACGTCGGCGGTTCGCTTCCCGTCCTTCAACATGGCGTTCCTGCCGCGCTTCGACGGGCTCGACGACGAGCGCTTCCTCACCGAGCAGGCGGACGTGCGGCCGCTGCGCAAGGGCTTCTTCCGCCGCATGGGCCGCACGGGCTTCAGCGACGCCGATATCGAGCACTCGTTCGAGCAGATCGAGCGCACGGCCGCGCGGATGGACGCGGCGCTGGCGGAGGGGCCCTGGCTCGTGGGCGAGACCTACAGCCTCGCCGACATCGTCGTCGCGCCGCTGATCGACCGCATGGACGATCTCGGCTTCGCCCATTTGTGGGAGGACAAATACCCGCGGACGACGGACTGGTACGCACGGATCAGGGCGCGCCCCGCATGGGACGTCGCGTTCTACCCGAAATCCCGCCTCAGCGAGTTCCTGCCGATCCGCGCATGGTCGAAAACCGCCCATTGAGGCGGACCGCCGTGCTGGACCGGGCGGCCGGTCGCGTCCTATATAGGGGGCGAACAGCAGGCGATCCGCAGCCATGAACGACTATTACGCCGATTACGAAGACGCCGAGTCCGGCGTCTCGACCGGCATCATCCTGCACGGGCCCGACGAATTCGAGGCGATGCGCAAGGCCGGCCGCCTCGCGGCGGAGTGCCTCGACATGATCACCGAGCACGTGGTGCCCGGCGTCACGACCGAGAAGATCGACCGGCTGTGCCATGAGTTCACGCTGGACCACGGCGCCGTTCCGGCGCCGCTCGGCTATCGCGGCTTCCCGAAGTCGATCTGCACCTCGGTCAACCACGTGGTCTGCCACGGCATTCCGGGCGACAAGGTGCTGCGGGAGGGCGATGTGGTGAACATCGACGTCACCCCCATCGTCGACGGCTGGCACGGGGATTCGTCTCGCATGTACGCGGTCGGCGAGATCGGCGTGAAGGCGCAGCGGCTGATCGACGTCACCTACGAGTCGCTGATGATGGCGATCGACATCGTCAAGCCGGGCACCACGCTCGGCGACATCGGCCATGTCATCCAGACGTTCGTCGAGGGCCACCGCTTTTCCGTCGTGCGCGATTTCTGCGGCCACGGGCTCGGCCGGACCTTCCATACGCCGCCGAGCGTCCTCCACTACGGCCGACCCGGTCAGGGCCTGGCTCTAAAGGAAGGCATGTTCTTCACCATCGAACCGATGGTCAACGCCGGCCGCCCCGAGACCAAGATCCTCGCCGACGGCTGGACCGCCGTCACCAAGGACCGTTCGCTGAGCGCCCAGTTCGAGCACACTTTGGGTGTCACCGCCGACGGCTGCGAAAATTTCACGCTTTCGCCAAAGGGCTACACCAAGCCGCCCTACGGCACCTGACGCTCCCGGGATCAGTCGCAGCGGAAAAGCACGTCGTGGTATTCGGCGTCCGTCGCCGCGAGGAACGCGGCGAGAGCCGGCAGGTCCATCGGCTCGGGCGCACCCTGACCGCTCGGAAGCACCTCGGCGCGGTAGCCGAACTGGGCGAAGAAGGCGACGATCTCCTCCGGCCCGCTGCCAGCGGCGCGCAGCGCACCCGGCGTCACCTCGCACAGGACGGACGGCCGGTCGCGCGCGATCGTCCGCTCGGCACCGCGCAAAACCTCCATCTCGAACCCTTGGACGTCGATCTTCATCGCATCGAGACGGCGACCGGGCGCGTGCTCGCCGAGGAAAGAATCCAGAGCATAGGTTTTGACGCGGTGGCTTGTCCCGGCCTGTCCCCGGAGGTTCCAGTCGAAGAAGCTGTGCCCGCCGTGGTTCTCGGAATCCGTGAAGATCTCCAATTCGCCGTCGGCCGCGGCGAGCCCGGCCGGAACCGCGACGAGATTTTCCTGCCCCTGAAGCGCGCAATTCTGTTCGAGGAGTTTGTACGTCGACGGGTGCGGCTCGAACGCGTAGACGAGCCCCTCCGGCCCGACGACGCTCGCGGCGGTCATGGCGTAATGACCGAAGTTCGCACCGGCATCGACGACCAGCGCGCCGGGCCGCAGCAGGCTCCGGAAGGCCTCGGTGCAGGCGGGTTCCCAATAGCCGCGGCGGATGACCGCGTGGGTCAGGTTCTGGCGACCGGGATACGCCATGAGACTGTAGTCGCGGGTGCGCATTACGAACGGTGCCGTCGGCCGCAGGGCATAGAAGGCGACGCGCCACAGGCTCGCGAGAAACCGTTTCTCGCTCATGCGGTGGGTCGGGAAGCGCGCGGCGATAAACCTGAAAAGGGCGTCGTTCATCGGGCCCTTCCGCCGCGGATCGGAATATGCGCCGCTCCGGGTGCCGTCGGCCGCACAGGCGGCACCTTTACCCTTCGCATATCGGGCCGTTTCCAACGGCCGATCGCCGCCATACCCCACCTTTGAACCGGTTGCGTGCCGGCAGACTGCCAGCATCCATGCGAATAACTAGCCTCTCGCGGCGCAACCGGGAACCCGAATTTTCCTGCCGCCGAAACCGCCGGTCAGTGCCCCTGCAGGAACACCACTTCCGGCTTCTTGGGCATCGTCGCGAGGCTTACGAACATCGTGTCGCTGTCGGCCTGGCGCACCGTCCAGTTCTTCTCGGCGCGCGCTATGAACTGCTGGACCCCCTGCTGCGAGCCGTAGTGCATGGGGATCACGACGCGCGCCTTGATGTCGCCGAGGACGCGGAACAGCTCGTCGTGGCTCATCGTCCACATGCCGTCGATGGGCGCGAAGGCGACGTCTATAAGCCCCAGCTCGCGGAGCTGCTCGGGCGAGAGGTAGTGGTGAAGATGGCTGATATGAGCGACGCAAAGCCCCACCGCCTCGATCACGAACATCGAGTTGCCGTTGGCGAACTTGCCGCCGCCGACGGGCTCGAGATTGGTCGGAACGTTGCGCACGCGCATGTCCTTGAACTGGACATTGTGGCGCGCGATGCCGCCGTTGGGATCCCAGCCGCGGAGCACGTGCGGGATACCCTCCGGCGGCGCGTAGCTGAAATGGGAATCGTGGGTGCGGTTCATGGTGACGATGTCGGGCAGCCGGTGGCTCCGGACCCAGTCGTTGAAGTCGGTCTGGACCATGGCGCCCTGCGGGCTCTCTACCTCGAAGGTTGCATGGCCGACGAAGCGGATGCGCAGCTGGCCCTCGGGAACGCGCGAAACCGCATCGGTCGCTGCCGCGCGCATGAAGTAGGGATGCGTGAGCCGCGGCGCCTCGGCCATCCCTGCACAGGAGGCGAGCGCGGGCGTCCCTGAAAGCAGGGCCGAAAGCAGGGCGGCAAGCGCGATACAGGCGGCCGCGATATGGCGGAACGGGGCGGGAGTGCGTCGGGCGAGGGTCATGCGGGTCCTCCGGCACGGGTCGCGTCGGCTTCGGGCGAAGATGTTATCAGGGGCAGAGCGTGCGAGAAATGGTGCGCGTCGCTCACAACACGGTGATAATGGGCGCTATCCGCCGGGCGGAACCGGACACCTGCGTGCCGGGCGGATGCGTGGTGCGCAACGGAGACGGGAACGGGAACGATGGCGGGTACGGGCGATGCCGCACGAACGCAGCCGGGATTGCTGAAGCGAATCCTGCGCAGCACGTGGACGACGAAGCTGCTGGTGATCGGACCGGCGCTCGCCCTCCTGATCGCGGGCTTCTCGATCACCGGAAAGTTCATTCAGCCGGCGCCGCCCGATCATCTCACCATCGCCACCGGCGGCACCTCGGGCGCCTATTACGCGTTCGCCCAGAAATACAAGGAAACGCTGGCGCGCGAAGGCGTCGAACTCCGCGTCCTTTCGACCTCGGGTTCGATCCAGAACCTCGAACTCCTGCGCGCCGGCAAGGTCGATGCCGCCTTCCTGCAGAGCGGAGTGGCGGACGCGAAGCCGGACGAGCCGATCTTCTCGCTCGGCAGCCTCTATTTCGAGCCGCTCTGGGTGTTCTACCGCGCCGAGACGCCGATCGAGACGCTGCGCAACCTCAAGGGCCGGCGCATCGCGGTCGGCGGCATCGGATCGGGCACGCGCGCCGCCGCGGAACCCCTGCTCGCCCGCAACGGCGTGACCCGCGAGACGGCGAGCATCGTCGATCTCGCCGGCGACGCGGCGGCGGACGCACTCCGCAAGGGCGAGATCGACGCGGCGTTCTACGTCGCCTCCGCCGAGGCGCCGCTGATCGCCTCGCTGCTCCGCGATCCGAACGTCCAGCTCCTCTCGTTCCGTCGGGCCGAGGCCTACACGCGGCGCTATCTCCATATGTCGAAGATCACGCTGCCCCGCGGCATGGTGAATTTCGAGGAAGACACGCCGCACGAAGACAAGACGCTGCTCGCCGCCGCGGCGACGCTCGTCATCCACGACGATCTCCACCCGGCACTCCGGACGTTGCTGCTCCGCGCGATGACCGAGATCCACGGGCCGGGCGGGCTGTTCGAGAAGGCCGGCGACTTCCCGTCGGCCAAGTTCGTCGACTTCCCGCTGAGCGACAAAGCGCGGCGCTACATGCAGGACGGGCCGTCGATCCTCGACCGCTACCTGCCCTACTGGGTCGCCGACATGATCGTCCGTCTCTCGATCCTGCTGCTGCCGCTCATCACCATCCTGCTGCCGCTGATGCGCTTCCTGCCGCCGCTCTACCGCTGGCGCATGCGCGCGCGGATCATGCGCTGGTACAAGGAGATGGTGCGCATCGAGGAGCAGGTGCGGACGGCGCACACGCCGGAGGAGCGCGCGCGCGCCTTCGCGAGGCTCGAGGAGATCGACGACGAGGTGAGCGAGTTCAGCGTGCCGGTCGGCTACCGCGACATGCACTACAACCTCCGCTTCCACATCGATTTGCTGCGGAACACGCTGCACCGCAAGGACGACGCGGCCGCGCGCGCCTGAGCGGTCCCATCCTCTCTCCCGGAACCCGCCACGCTCCCCCCTTGCCGCCGGTCCGAAAAGGTGGAACCGTAGCGGAAAATCACGCGGCAAAGTCCGCACCGGGAGAGGAAACGCCATGAACGCCATCGC
>JAYOEF010000037.1:0-23570 GCA_038106605.1 Alphaproteobacteria bacterium | reverse complement strand
AAGGCCTGTCCGCCAATTCGCCTGCTCCCGCCCAGATCGCCCAGAACCCCTGCGCCGCAAAGAACCCGTGCGCCGCGAAAAATCCCTGCGCCGCGAAGAACCCCTGTGCTGCGAAGAATCCATGTGCCGCGAAGAACCCTTGCGCGGCCGCCAATCCGTGCAATCCCTGCGGTGCTTCTGCGGCGTCCTTCTCGACAAAATGCACGGTTCCGCGCCTCGCCGCCGCCAATCCCTGCGCGGCGAAGAATCCGTGTGCCGCGAAAAACCCCTGTGCGGCGAAGAACCCCTGTGGCGCGCAGAACCCGTGCAGCCCCTGCGGCGCGGCGGCGCAGCCCGCAGAGCTGACGGCGGCGGAGGCCAAATCCGTCCTCGCCTGCCTCCAGGGCGAGATGCATGCGGGCTACGCGAAATCCGGCAATGCGCACGCCGTCGCTTTCCCGGGCTGGAAGCAGTACGCAACCCGGCCCCACGTCTCCGCGCCATGGCGAGCGCTACGTGCTCAACTACGCGAACGCCGGCGCTGCCGCCTACGGCAAGTACGAGAAAGCGGGGAAGATGCCCAAAGGCGCGGTGCTCGCGAAGAGCAGCTTCCTCGCGAATGCCAAGGGCCAAGTGTCCGCTGGCCCGCTGTTCCTGATGGAGAAAATGGCGGGTGGCTTCAACCGCGACAGCCACGACTGGCGATACACGATGGTGATGCCCGATGGAAAGGTCTTCGGCACGACGAACGGCACCGGCAGCGCGGCGGTGACTTTCTGCTACGAGTGCCACAATTCCGTCGCCGCCGAGCAGGACGCGCTCCTGTTCCTGCCGGAAGACGTCCGCGTGAAGTGATCCCGCGGGAGACGGAAAACAGAAGGGCCGGCGATACCGCCGGCCCTTTCGCATGAATACGCGGGCAGCCTAGTCCGGCCGCTTCACCGCCTCGAAGCCGGGGCGGTAGGTCTTCTTGTCGACGAATTCCTCGATGCCGCGGTTCCGGGTCTTTTCCGGGTCGGCGGCCATCAGCGCCTGGATCTTGGTCATCAAGTACTCGTAGGCCTGCGGCACGTCCATGGTGACGACGTTGCGGATCGCCTGCTTGGTATAGGCGAGCGCCACCGGGTTCTTGCCCATCAGCTCACGGCAGATCTCGACCGTCTCCTCGCGCAGCCTGTCGGCCGGCACCGCGATGTTGGCGAGGTTCATCTCGACCGCCTTTTTCCCGTCGAAGGTGCGCCCCGTCATCGAATAGAACAGCGCGTCGCGGAGCGGCATCTTGTCGACGATCACCTTGGAGACGACGCCCGCCGGGATGATGCCCCAGTTGATCTCGGAGAGGCCGTAGATCGCCGCCTCGTCGGTGATCACGATGTCGCAGTTGCAGAGCGAGACGAACGCGCCGCCGAAGACATAGCCGTTGACCATGGCCACCGTGGGCTTCCGCGAGTTGGCGAGGATGTCCCAGCTCCAGTGCTTGTTCGCGCTGAACGCGCGGAAGAAGGCGTCGGGGTTGTTGTCGGTCTCGCGGAAATATTCCTTGAGGTCCATGCCCGCGCTCCACGCCTTGCCCGCGCCGGTGAGCACAATCACCTTCGCCGCCGCGTCGGTCTCGAGATGCATCAGGATGTCTTCCATCTCGTAATGCAGCGTCGGGTTCATCGCGTTGCGCTTCTCGGGCCGGTTGAACGTGACCCACGCGATCCCCTCTTCGTCGATCTTCACGTCGACGCACTTGTAATCGGTCCTGAGGGCCATTCCCTCTCTCCCCTTCCATCCGTTGCTGGCGGTGCGCCTGTTGGGCTACCTTCCGGCAATGTCTATCAGCTTCCGCAGCGACAGTCCCGCCGAGAAGGCGTTCCGCGCCGAGGTCCGCGACTGGATCGAGGCGACGCTGCCGGCCGACCTCCGCGGCTGGTCGACCCGCCCGCCGTTCGAGCGCGGCATGTGGTGGCACCGCCAGCTGTTCGGGAAGGGATGGATCGCGCCTGCCTGGCCCGAGGCGTACGGCGGCATGGGGGCGACGCTCAACCAGCAGATCATCCTGAAGGAAGAGCTCGCGCGGGCCGGCGCGCCCGAGATTTCCGCCCAGGGCACCAACCATATCGGCCCGATCCTGATGGCGTTCGGCACCGAGGCTCAGAAGGCGCGCTTCCTGCCGCCGATCCTTCCGGGCGAGGAAGTGTGGTGCCAGGGCTATTCCGAGCCGGGCGCAGGCTCCGACCTCGCGAGCCTGCGCACCAAGGGCACGGTCGACGGCGACACGCTCGTCGTCAACGGCCACAAGATCTGGACCACCTGGGCACACCACGCCGACTGGATGTTCGCCCTGGTGCGCACGGACCCGACCGCGCCGAAGAAACAGGCGGGTATCAGCTTCGTGCTGATCGATCTCCAGACCCCCGGCATCGACATCCGCCCGATCCGCACCATCGTCGGCGACGACGAGTTCGCCGAGGTCTTTCTCGACGACGTGCGCGTGCCGCTGGAGAACCTCGTCGGTCCGCTTCACGACGGCTGGCGCATCGCCAACGCGCTCCTTGCCCACGAGCGGCTCGGGACTGCCAACCCGCAGCTCCTGTTCGATGCGTTGGAGCGCGTGAAGAAGGTCGCGCGCGCCACCGGCGCCTGGGACGAGGCGGGCTTCCGCGACCGCATCGCCGAAGCCGAGATCGACACCATCGGCTTCGCGGCGATGTTCGCCCACGCCGCCGAGATCGCCAACGCCGAGCGCTCGCTCGGCCTCGACGCGTCGGTGATGAAGATCAACGGCACGGAGCTCCTTCAGCGCCTTGCCGATCTGCTGGTCGAGGCCGCTGGCACCGACGGCGCGCTCGCGGGCCGCATCGAGACCGCCGACGGGCCGGTCGAGGTCGCCGCCCTCTTCCTCCAGGTCCGCCGCGCGACGATCTACGGCGGCTCCAGCGAGATCCAGCGCAACATCCTCGCCAAGCGCGTGCTCGGCCTGCCGGGCTGAGCCGCTTCCGGAACGCTGGACCGCGACGGGACCGCCCCCTAGAGTCCGTGCAGGCCGGTGAACAGCCACGGGAGAGCCGCCCCCATGGAACACGCCCTACGTACAGCATTCGCCGCCGCGATCGCCTGCTTCTTTCCGGCCGCCGGAAACACGGCCGAGGTGATGCCGCTGATCGACGCACACGTGCATTACAGCCACGACGCCTGGGCGGGCCTGCCGCCCGACGCCGCGATCGCCGTGCTGAAGCGCGCAGGGCTCCGCAAGGTTTTCGTATCGAGTTCGAGCGACGACGGCACGCTGAAACTGAAGGCCCTCGCCCCCGACCTGATCGTGCCCGTGCTGCGCCCCTACCGGAATCGCGGCGAGACCGGCACTTGGTTCCGCGACCCGACCGTCGTCGACATGCTGGAGGAACGGCTCGCGCGCGGCGGCTATGCCGGCATCGGCGAGTTCCACATCTTCGGCAAGGACGCCGACGGCGAGGTCTTCCGGAAGGTCGTCGGTCTCGCGAAGAAGTACGGCGTCTTCCTCCACGCCCATTCGGACGAGGCAGCGGTCGAACATATCTTCGCGCAGGATCCGTCGGCGACCGTGCTGTGGGCCCATTCGGGCTTCGCCGATCCGGAGCGCATCCGCGCGATGCTGAAGAAGCACCCGCGGCTCTGGGCAGACCTCGCCTTCCGCTCCGATCACGCCCAGGGCGGCGTCGAGCCCTCGTGGCGCGCGCTGTTCACGGAGTTCCCGGACCGCTTCATGGTCGGCACCGATACCTACACGCCGGAGCGCTGGTACTTCGTCGAGGAGCATGCGAGCTGGAGCCGCGAGTGGCTGAAGGCGCTGCCCCGCGACCTCGCCGAGCGCATCGCATGGAAGAACGCGGAAGCGCTCGCGAATTGGGCGCTCAACCGCAAGCAGGACAAGGAGTAGAGAAGCCCTGATGCCGTCGTACCGTAGCCGCGTAACCGCCGCGTTCGCCGCTTCCCTGACCCTCTCGGCCTTTGCCACCCCCGCTCTTGCAGCCCCCTGCCCCAAGGACGAGCTCGGCGCCTCCGCCGTGCGCATCGAAAAGGACGGCGTCGCCGTCGCCTACCGCACCATCCCGGCGAAGATCGAGGTCGGCAAGCCCTTCCGCATTGAGGTCGTCGCCTGCCACGGCAAAGAGGCGCCGACGCGGATCGGGGTCGATGCCGGCATGCCGATGCACGGCCACGGCATGAACTACAAGCCGAGCGAGAAGGTCATCGCGCCCGGCCATTCGGAGTTCGACGGGCTGTTGTTCCACATGCCGGGCAGCTGGACGATCGTCTTCGACGTGTTCGAGGGCACGGCGAAGAAGCGCATCGAGCAGAAGGTCACGATCCGGCGATGATCCGCTTCCGCCGCCTCCTCGCGGCGGCGCTCCTGGTCGCCGCGCTGCCCGGAACCGCGGCCGCCGACGTGTCCTTCACCGAGGACGAGGCCGCGCTGATCCTGGCGCAGGGCCCGTGGCCGGTGGCGATCGGCCCCGACCCCTCGAACCGCCTCTCGGGGAACGCCGAGGCCGCTTCCTTCGGCAAGCTCCTGTTCGAGAGCACCGCGATCTCGAAGGGCCGCGACCGCGCCTGCTCGGCCTGCCACCGCGAGGCCGAGGGTTTCGGCGACGGGCTGCCGCGCGGCATCGGCATCGCGCAGGTCGACCGCAACACGCCCCCGCTCTACAACCTCCGCCTCAATCGCTGGTTCGCCTGGGACGGCAAGTCGGACTCGCTCTGGGCGCAGAGCATCCCGCCGATCCTCGATGCGCGCGAGCTCGCGCTCACCCCGGAGGAGCTTCGCGACCGCATAGCCGGCACGCCCGAGCTCGCGGCGCCCTACCGGAAGATTTTCGGAACCGAGCCCGCGAAGCGCGCGCCGGAAGCGATGCTCGCCGACATCGGCAAGGCGCTCGCCGCGTTCCAGGAGACCATCGTGTCGGCCAAGTCCGGCTTCGACCGCTTCCGCGACGCGCTGGAGGCCGGCGACCGCACCGGCATCGCGGCCTATCCCGACGACGCGAAGCGCGGTCTCAGGCTGTTCGTCGGGCGCGGCCAGTGCGTCCTCTGCCATTTCGGCCCGAACTTCACGAGCGGCGAGTTCCACGACATCGGCCTGCCGCACATGCCGGAGCCCGGCCGCGTCGATCCCGGCCGCTACGGCGGGATAAAGTCGCTCCGCGAGAACCCCTTCAACCTGTTGGGGCGCTACAACGACGATCCGGGCCGCACCACGGCGGGCTTCACGCGCCACGTCCACCTCACCCAGCGCAACTGGGGCGAGTTCCGCATCCCGTCGCTCCGCAACGTCTCGCACACCGCGCCCTACATGCACGACGGCGGCAAGGCGACGCTGGAGGACGTGGTGCGCCACTACAACGAGATCGACGAGAGCCGCCTTCACCAGGACGGCGAGAAGCTTCTGAAGCCGCTGCACCTGAACGACCGCGAGATCGCCGACCTGGTCGCGTTCCTGAAGACGCTCTGAGCCGGAAGGCCCTGCCCGGCTAGAGCCCCGCCGCGCAGCCGTCGGCGCGCGGGTCGGAGCCGCCCTCGAACACGCCGCCCGCCGTCTTCGACACACCGTGGGCATGGCCCATCAGGTCGGAGAACGCGGGGATAACCTCCGTGTCGTGGCCCGCGTCCGCCAGCGCGTTGACGAGCACCGGATCGAAACGGGCTTCCATCTTGAGGTTGGTGCCGACGTCGCCCCAGGTCCGCCCGAGAAGGAAACGGGGCGCGGTGACCGCCTGCTGGAGGCGCTGGCCGAACACGACGTGGCGGGTATAGACCTGCGCCTGCGTCTGCGGCTGGCCCTCGCCGCCCATGGTACCGTAGGCGAGCGTGCGCCCGTCGGCGAGTTCCGCCATCGCCGGGTTGAGCGTGTGGAAGGGACGGCGGCCGGGCGCCAGCCGGTTCACGTCGCCGTCCTTCAGGGAGAAGCTCGCGCCCCGGTTCTGCCACAGGATTCCCGTGTCGCCGAGGACGATGCCGGAGCCGTATTCCCAGTAGATGCTCTGGATGAATGAGACGGCGTTGCCCGCCGCGTCGATCGCCCCCATCCAGATGGTGTCGCCCGCCTTCGCCGGCACCGGCCAGGGCAGCGCCTTCTTCCGGTCGATCTTCGCCGCGCGCGCGTCAAGATCGGCGTCGGCGAGAAAAGCCGCCGGGTCGACGTCCATCGCCTTCGGGTCCTGGACGTGGCGGTTGCGGACGATGAAGGCCTGCTTGATGCTCTCGATCAGCCCGTGCAGGTGATCGAAGCCCTCGGCCTCCTTCACCCCTAGCCGGTCGAACAGGGCTAGGATCATCAGCGACGACAGGCCCTGGGTCGGCGGCGGCATGTTCCAGACCCGTCCGGTCGAGAGCTTGACGGTGAGCGGCGCGACGCGGAGCGCCCGGTGGGCCGCGAGATCGTCACCCGTGATCGGGCTTCCGGCCGCCGCGAGGTCGGCGGCGATGTCCTTCGCGAGCGCCCCCCGGTAGAACGAATCGAAGCCTTCGGCGGCAAGGCGGCGCAGCGTCCTGCCCAGCCGCGGCTGGGTGAAGAGCTGGCCTTCGGCCGGGACCATTCCGTTCGGCAGGAAGGCCTCGTCGAACCCAGCAATACCCTTGAGTTCCTTGAGTTTCACCTCGGTCGTGCGCTGCTGGTTCCCGGTCGCCGGAAACCCCCGTTCCGCATGGTGTATCGCGGCCTCCAGCAGGCGCTCGCGGCTGAGTTTCCCGCCGAGATCGGCGGCTGTCTCATAGGCCGCCTGCCAGCCGGACAGCGTGCCCGCCACCGTGTTGGCGGCCAGCGGCCCGCGCGGCGGGATCGTCGCGTGGCCCGCCCTGGCGTAGAGCGCGTCGGTGACATTCCGGCCAGCCGCGCCGCAGGCGTCGATCCCGAGCGGCGCCTTGCCCGCCGGCTTCACGATCCAGAAGCTGTCGCCGCCGAGCGCGTTCATGTGCGGGTAGACCACGGGGATGGCCGCCGCCATGGCGATCATCGCCTCGACCGCGTTGCCGCCGTCCCGGAGCACGTCCCGCCCGGCCGCGGCAGCGAGATGATGGGGCGCGACGACCATGCCGCCCGTGGCGAAGACCGAATTAAGCAATGCGCGACTCCTGGCCGGGGGCGAGGTGGATTTCGGCGACCGGGTGGTTGCCGACCTCGAAGACGGGATGGCGGAGGAACAGTTCCGGGTCGTGGCCCGGCACGATGCGGTCTGTCTCGCCGCCGAGCGTCTCGCGGATCTCGCGATAGACCTTGATCAGGTTCCAGCTGTTGCCCTGCACGTAGCCGGGCGGCCACATCTTCTCGATGTTGACGTACCAGTAGACGCAGTCGCCGGCGACGACGTAGGGCCCGTTCGAGGTCCGCACCTCGATCCACTGGCAGCCGAACGTGTGGGATTCGGCCGCGAGGTGGCAGATCACGCCGGGCGCGAACTCGGTGTCGCCCTCGAGGAACTTCACCCTTCCTTCCGCCAGAAGGGCGTCGACCGCATCGAGGTCCTTCTTCAGCATCGAGGACAGCGGCCACATCTTGCTGTCCGTGCCGAGCGGCGGCGGCATCTCGAAGACGGCTTTCCAGCCCTCGTATTCCGCGCGCTGGACGTGGAAGGTAGCGTTGGGGAAGCGGTCGAGATTGCCCGCATGGTCGAAATGGAGATGGGTGAGGATGACGTCTTCGATATCCTCGGGCTTCATACCGACCTTGGCGAGGATGGTCTCCGGGTGTTCCACGTCGTCGTAGGTCTTGCCGCTCGGCGACCAGTCGCCCTTCATGCCCGTGTCGATCAGGATCGGGCGCTCGGCCCCCTTCTCGCCGCCGTGGATCAGCGAATAGACCATGGGATTGCGGATCATCCCCTGGTTCGAGTTGATCAGCGTGCCGCCGAAGAAATCCTTCGGCATGTTGGATCGCGCGTAGCGGAACGCCCAGATCGACCAGTCGGCTGTCATCGTCTTTCCTCCGCTCGCTTCAGGGCACCAGCACGATCGAGCCGGTCGTCCGCCGCCCGGCGAGATCGGCCTGGGCTTGCGCGACATCGGCGAGCCGGTATTCGCGGCTGATCGAGACGTCGAGCACGCCGGCCTTTATCGCGCCGAACACGTCTTCCGCCATGGCGCGCTTGCGCTCGGGGGTGCGCATGAAGTGCGGCAGCGACACCTTGGCGAAGAAGAGCGATTTCTTGTTGAGCTCCATCGGGTCGATCGGCGCCAGCAGGCCCGACATGTGCCCGTAATTCACCAGGTAGCCGGTCGGACGCAGCGCCGCCACGTTGCCCGCCCACGCGTCCTTGCCGATGGCGTCGAACACCACGGCGGCGCCCTCGCCGCCGGTGATGCGCCCGACCTCGGCCGCGAAATCCTGCGTCCGCGAGTTGATGACGTGGTCGCAGCCGCTGGCGCGCGCGATCTCCGCCTTGTCGTCGCTGCCGACCGTGCCGATCACCGTCGCGCCGAGATGTTTCGCCCACTGGCACAGCAGCGTACCCATGCCGCCGGCGGCCGTATGGACCAGCACCGTGTCGCCCGCCGAGACCGGATAGCACTGGCGCAGCAGGTACTGCGCAGTCATCCCGCGCAGCAGCGTGCCCGCGATGTTCTTCGTACCGATGCCGTCCGGCACCTTCATCAGCGCGGCCGCGTCGATCAGCCGCGTCTCGGAATAGGCGCCGAGGCTGAAGAGATAGCAGGCTTTGTCGCCCGGCCTGAACGCGGTGACGCCCGGCCCGACCGCCTCGACCGTGCCGGCGCCGTCGAGCCCGACGGTCGCGGGCAGTTCCGGCTTCAGGAAGTACTTCCCCTCGCGCAGCATGGTGTCGGCGTAGTGCACCGCCATGCCGTCCTGCCTGAGCCTGACCTGGCCCGGGCCGGGATCGCCGATCTCGGCCTCCTCGACCGACAGCACCTCGGGCCCGCCGTAGGAATGGATACGTACTACGCGCGTCATCGCGTTCCCCCTTACCTTCCTAGAGAACCGTGATCTCGTCGGGATCGCGGCCGGTCTCGCGGCGGCAGACGCTGCGCGCCTCGGTCTCGGCGGCGGCGGCGTCCGTGTGCGCGCCGCCCATGTGCGTGCGCGCGCCGTTCTCCCAGATGGACCACAGCCAGTCGACCCGTCCGTCGCGCTGCGACCAGCGTTCGATCATCACTTCGAGCATCCTCTGGATATGCCCGTGGGAGCCGCCGCGAGTCAATCGCGGTCGGGTGCAGGGCGGCGCGCGCTCAGCGCCGGTCGATCAGGTGGATGAACGAGCCCGACACGGTGCCGCGCACCATCCCGGCGCGCCCGAGATCGTTTCCGGCGGCATCCGAGACATGGAAGAGCGGCAGGGCCACGCCCTCCCCCGCCGTCGTCGCGTAGTGGAACTCGTGCGCGCCGAACGCGTTTCCCGCCGCGCCGAACCGATGGCTGTCGGCCAGCGTCGCGTTCCGGTATCCGAGATGGAGCTTGCGCTCGGCGAACGAGGTGGCGAGCGGCAGCAACCCGGCCACCCGGTGCGTCCGTCCGTCCGCGTCGGTCAGCGTCTCACCCAAAACCATGTAGCCGCCGCACTCGCCGTAGATTGCCGCGCCCCGTTGTGCAGCCCCGCACAAACCGTCGAGGAAGCCCCTATTCGCCGCGAGCCGCCCGGCATGGAGCTCCGGGTAGCCGCCCGGCAGGAAGACCGCATCGGCCGTCGGGACGGGCGCCTCGTCCGCGAGCGGAGAGAACGGCACGATCTCCGCGCCTGCCGCGCGCCAGCCGTCGAGCACGTGGCGGTAAACGAAGCGGAACGCGTCGTCGGCCGCGACCGCGATCTTTTGCCCAAGGGGCGGCAGCGGCGGCAACGCCGCCGCGCGGCGCGGCGCGATGTCGCCCATCGCAGACTTCACCGCATCGACGTCCAGATGTGCGGCGACGAGATCGGCGGCGCGTTCGAGGAAGGCTTCGAGCCGTTCCATCTCGCTCGCCTGCACGAGCCCGAGATAGCGTTCGGGAAGCGCGAGCTCCGCCGCACGCGGCAGGCAGCCGAGCACGGGGACACCGCTTCCCGCCAGCGCGTCCCGCATCATCGCCCCGTGCCGCTCGCCGCCGACCCGGTTGAAGACGACGCCCGCAATCTTCACGTCGTCGCGCCAGGTCGCGAAGCCGTGGACGAGCGCCGCCGCGCTCTGCGCCTGAGACGACGCATCGACGACCAGCAGCACCGGGAGCCCGAGCCGGGCCGCCGCGTCGGCCGTCGATCCGGCGCATTCACCTTGCGGGACCGCGGCGCCGTCGAACAAGCCCATCACGCCCTCGCCGACGACGATCTCCGCGTACGATGCGGCCTGCGCAAACAGGGACGCGACCGTCTCCGCGCGCATCGCCCAGAGATCGAGATTGAGGCAGTGACGCCCGCCCGCCGCGGTGTGATAGCCGCGATCGATGTAGTCGGGCCCGATCTTGAACGACGAGACCGAGACGTGCGTGCGGGCGAAATGGCGAAGGAGGCCCAGCGTCACCGTGGTTTTCCCGCTGCCCGACGATGGCGCGGCGACGATGAGCCCGCGGGCGGTCACGATCCCTAGCCCGCGTCGCGGCGGGCGCGCGTGCCGAGCGGATCTGCATCGAGGATGCGCCCGGCCATCGCCCCCGCCCAGTCGAGCCCGGCGCGGAGCCGCACCACCTCGCCGACGACGACCATCACCGGCGGTTCGATGCCGAACCTTGCCGCGTCCTCGACGCAGGACCCGAGCGTCGTCTCGACCACGGCCTCCTCGGGCAGCGTCGCCTTCGAGACGATGGCGACGGGCTCGGCGGGCGAGCGCCCGCCCGCCATGAGGTGGCCCCGGATGGTGCCGAGATGCTTGAGCGCCATGTAGACGACGAGGACGGGCGAGGCGGCGGCGAGCGCCGGCCAGTCGATCCCGTCCGGGATGTCGCCCGAGACGCCATGACCTGTAAGAAATGTGACGGCCGAATTGGTCTCGCGGTGGGTCAGCGGGATGCCCGCGTGCGCGAGCCCGCCGATGCCGGCCGAGATGCCCGGAATGACGCGGAAGGGAATGCCCGCTTCGACGAGCGCGAGAGCCTCTTCGCCGCCGCGTCCGAAGACGAAGGGATCGCCGCCCTTGAGGCGCAGCACACGCCGCCCCTCGCGCGCGAGCTGGACGAGGCGGGCGGAGATGTCGGGCTGCTTCGGCGACGGTTTGCCGCCGCGCTTGCCGGCATGGAGGATCTCGCAGCCGGGCCCGGCGAGGCCCAGGATTTCCGGGCCCACGAGCGCGTCGTGGACGATGACGTCGGCCTGGCGGATGCCGTTCAGTGCGTGCAGCGTGAGAAGGCCGGGATCGCCCGGGCCGGCGCCCGTGAGCCAGACCCAGCCGGGATCGAGCGTCGGCAGCGTGAAGGTGAGCCGTTCCATGACGACTCCTTAGCACATATAAGAAGGCCATGACACGGAACGGAGAGGCGGTCCGATGACGCGGCGTCCCGAGGGTGCGCTGCGCCGGGGCTGGACCACGGGCGCCTGCGCCACGGCGGCGGCGAAGGCGGCCTATACCGCCCTTCTCACCGGCGCATTCCCCGATCCGGTAACCATAACGCTGCCTCGCGGCGAAACCCCGGCCTTCGCGCTTGCCACCGAACGCCTCGGAAACGGCGAGGCGACCGCGGGCGTGATCAAGGACGCGGGCGACGATCCCGACGTCACCCACGGCGCGCTCGTCGAGGCCACCGTCCGCCTCTTGTCGCCGGAAACCGGCATCGTCTTCCGCGCGGGCGCGGGCGTCGGCACGGTAACGAAGGCGGGCCTGCCGCTCCCCCCCGGCGAGCCCGCGATCAACCCCGTGCCGCGCCGCATGATGACCGACGCCATCTCCGAGGTTGCGCACGCCCACGGCGTTTCCCCCGATGCGGAGATCACGGTCTCGATCGCGGACGGCGTGCGCCTCGCCGCAAAGACCTGGAATCCGCGCCTCGGCATCGTCGGCGGGCTCTCGATCCTCGGGACCACCGGTATCGTCGTCCCCTATTCCTGCGCGGCCTGGATCGAATCGATCCATCGCGGCATAGACGTGGCGCGGGCGGCCGGAGAACGCACCGTCGCGGGCTGCACCGGCTCGACCTCGGAGGCGGCGGCGCAGGCGCTTCTCTCCCTGCCGTCGCACGCCATGATCGACATGGGGGACTTCGCGGGCGGCATGCTCAAATATCTCCGGACCCATCCCGTGGAACGCGCGGTCATCGGCGGCGGCTTCGCCAAGATCGCGAAGCTGGCGCAGGGCCATCTCGACCTCCATTCGGGGCGCAGCCAGGTCGATCTCGGCTGGCTCGCCGGGATCGCGCGGGACGCGGGTGCGGACGACACGGTCTCGGCACGGATCGCCGCCGCGAACACGGCCGCCGAAGCACTCTCGATCGCCGATGGAGCAGGACTCCCCATCGCTGACTTGATTGCGGAAAAGGCGCAGGCGACGGCGCGCGCGACCGCCGGGCCCGGCTTGGAGATCGGCATCCTCGTCTACGACCGCGCCGGGCAGCTGAGGGGCCGCGCCGGTGTCTGAGAAGCGCCATGTCCTCGTCCTCGGCGGCACGGGCGAGGCGGTCAGGCTCGCCGACCGACTTGCACCCGGCTACCGCGTCACCTATTCGCTCGCCGGGCGCACCCAGGCGCCGTCGCTGCCCTCTTCCGTCGAGGTCCGGAGCGGCGGGTTCGGCGGTGCGGATGCCCTCGCCGACTGGATCGCGGACAACCGCGCCGATGCCGTGATCGACGCCACCCATCCCTTCGCCGACCGCATCGCCGCCAATACCGCAGAAGCCTGCGCGAAGACGGGCACGCCCCGCATCAAGCTCGTCCGCGCGCCCTGGGTGCGCCATCTCGACGACGACTGGCGCGAGGTGCCGGATGTCGCGGCGGCCGCCGCTCGCCTCCCCACACTCGGCCGGAAGATCTTCCTCTCGGTCGGGCGCAGCGAGCTTTCGGCGTTTTCCGCCGTCGAGGGCAAGAGCTTCCTCGTCCGCACCGCCGAGCCGCTCTCCGACTGCCCGCTCGCCGGCGCCGAGATCGTCGTCGGGCGCGGCCCCTTCTCGCTCGCGCACGAGGTCTGGCTGCTGCGCTCGCACGGCATCGATGGCGTCGTCAGCAAGAACTCGGGCGGCGACGCGACCTATGCCAAGATCCTCGCGGCGCGCGAGCTCGGGCTGCCCGTGGTAATGGTCGCCCGGCCCGCACCGCCCGCGGGTCCGGCGGCCCGAACGATCGCGGACGCCGTCGCCTGGCTCGCCGCGCTGTCCTGCAGGGAGAACCGACCATGACCGACCACGCGCATTTCATGAGGATCGCCTTCGACCAGGCGCGGAAAGGCGCCGACGAGGGCGGCGTGCCGGTCGGCGCCTGCCTCGTCCACGACGGCAGGGTCGTCGCCGAGGGCCGCAACCGGCGCCAGCAGGAACGGACAATCGTCCTCCACGGCGAGACCGACTGCCTGCGCCAGGCAGGCCTGTTCGGCCGCTGGTCCGAATGCACCATGTACACGACCCTGAGCCCCTGCATGATGTGCACGGGCACCATCATCCAGTTCCGCATCCCGCGCCTCGTGATCGGCGACGCGGTCAATTTCGGCGGCAACGAGGCGCTGCTGCGCGAGCGCGGCGTCGAGGTCACGGTCATGGACGTGCCCGAGATGGTCGACTATTTCGCCGCGTGGATGAAATCCCACATGGACATCTGGAACGGCGATATCGGGCTCTGAAGGAGAGCCGTCAGGAGGCGTCCCGCGCCTTGCGCCGCGGGCGCAGCACGTGGACGTGGTCGGGATCGTAAAGCGCCGAGTCCCGATGCTCGCCCGGATCGAGCACGCGCCCGACGAGGATCAGCGCGGTGCGCGTGATCTTCTCCGCGCGGACCTTTTCCCGAACATCGGCGAGCGTGCCGAGGATCGCCTTCTCGTCCGGCCAGCTCGCGCGGAAGACGACGGCGACCGGGCAGTCCGCGCCGTAATGCGGGATCAGCGTCTCGCAGACGTGCTTCAGGTTGCGCACCGAAAGATGGATCGCGAGCGTCGCGCCCGACCGGCCGAGCGTGTCGAGATCCTCGGCGTTGGGCATGGCCGACGCCTGCATCGAGGTGCGCGTCAGCACGATGGTCTGGGCGACGTCGGGGAGCGTCAGTTCGCGCTTCAGGAGCGCCGCGGCGGCGGCGAAGGCGGGCACGCCCGGCACGATCTCATAGGGAATGCCGAGCGCATCGAGCTTCCGCATCTGCTCGCCGATGGCGCCGTAGATCGAGGGATCGCCCGAATGGACGCGGGCGACGTCGTGCCCCGCCGCGTGCGCCGCCTCGATCTCGGCGACGATGTCGTCCAAGGTCAGCGGCGCGGTGTCGATGACGCGCGCACCCTTCGGCGCATGAGCGACGACGGCTTCCGGCACCAGCGATCCGGCATAGAGGCAGACCGGGCAGCGCGCGATCACGTCGCGGCCGCGGATGGTGAGTAGGTCGGGATCGCCCGGCCCGGCGCCCACGAACCAGACCGTCATGACCCGCTCTCCCGCTTTTTTCCCAGATTGTATTTGTCGCCGTAGCCGCGCGGCGTATAGACGCGGCTCCGCCCGTCGCCCCGGACCAGCGCCCGCGTCTCCGACGAGCCGACGAGGACGACCGTCAGCATGTCGATACGCGCGGGATCGAGATCGCGCAGCGCGACGACGCGGACGCTCTCCTCGGGCCGGCCGAGATTGCGCGCGATTACGACGGGCGTCGTCTCCGGCCGCGCTTCGAGGAGAATCTCCTTGGCTTTGGAAAGCTGCCACGTGCGCCGTCGCGAGACCGGGTTGTAGAACGCGATAACGAAGTCGCCGTCGGCCGCCGCGCGTACGCGGCGCTCGATCGCCTCCCACGGTGTCATCAGGTCCGACAGCGAGACCGTGCAGAAATCGTGGCCGAGCGGCGCACCCGAGCGCGCGGCAGCCCCCTGCAGCGCCGAGATGCCGGGACAGACCTCGACCGCGACGCTCGACCACGCCTCATTCGTCGGAGCATCGAGCAGCTCGAATACGAGCGTCGCCATGGCGTAGATGCCGGGGTCGCCCGACGAGACGAGCGCGACCGTGCGCCCCTCAACCGCGAGGTCCAATGCCTTTTTGACACGGTCCGTCTCCTCGCCGAGCGGGAAGTCGTGGCGCGTCTTTCCGGTAGTGCGCGGGCCCAGAAGATCGAGATAGAGCGAATAGCCGACGAGGTCCGTTGCCTCGGCCACCGACGCTTCGCTCTCCGCCGTCATCCAGCCGTCGCTGCCGGGCCCGGTGCCGACGACGAGGAGCCGCCCCTGCGGCCGACCCGCTTTCGGAACCTCGATGGGTCCGGGCGCGACGGCGACCGCGCAGGTCGCGCGTGCGGATTTCGTCTTGGCGACGCGAAGCTCGCCCTCGGGCCCGGCGGCGGCGAGCGCCGCGCCCTCCGCGACGCCGTGGCAGCCGACCTCGCGGAACACCACGTCGGACGGATTGGCGAGCCGCGGCGTTTCGGCCTCCAGCGTCGCCGCATCGAAGAATCGCGCGGACACGTTCAGCATCGCGGCGGCGGCATGCACGGCGGGCTCGTCCGCCTTGAGATCGAGCGAAAAGATACCAGCGACCGCGAGCTCCGGGATGTTCGCCGCCGTCAGCGTCTCGCGCACCAGCGCGACGAGTTCGGCGGGGTCGGTGCCGCGCTCGCAGCCGACGCCGACGGAAACCGCGCGCGGTACATAGACGAGACGGTCCGCGCCGCACGCCGTTTCGGAAATCGTCTCCGAGATCGAGAGCGTGCCCGAAGGATCGCAGGGAAGCTCAGTCCCGCGGAGGAACGCGGGAAGATCGGCGCGGGCGCCCCGGACCGAAGCGCCCGCGAGAAGGGCGGCGGCGAAGGGCTTCGCGTCTTCAGGATTAAGGAGGGTCCAGCCCGGCGGCGGATCGTCGAGCGCGGCGCCGAAGCGCACGTCGCCCGCCGTGGTGATGGAAGCAGTAACCCCGAGCTCATCCGCGATCTTCTGCGCCAGCACATTGGCGCCGCGGTGCCCGCCCAGAAGCGGCACCACCGCCGAGCCGTCCTCGGCGACCGCGATCACCGGCGGCTCGTCCCGCTTGTCGGCGAGGGCGGGCGCGAGCAGGCGGATCGGGATCGCCGCGGCGCAGACGCCGATCGTCGGACGTCCGTCGCGGAACAGCGTGCGGAGATGCTCACCCGCATCGTTGAACGCGACATCGGCGCCGGACACCCGCCGCGCGAGACCATGGATCTCCGCGCCGGTCACGTCGGCGATGCGCCGCGCGACGTCGAGTCCGCCGGGGCCGAGGACGATGACGGCTGGAACACTCATGCCCACGCCTCGCCCCGCTTGTGCACGAGGATCATGGAGAAATAGGGCGCGTCGCCCTCCGCCACCTCGGCGAGCGGCACGATGCGCTGGCCGTCCATCGTCGCGCGCTCGACGTAGCGCGCATTCTCCGAAAGTCCGAGCCGGTCGAGCACGCCCCGGATCTTCGCGAAATGGCGCCCGACCTTGATGATGGCAACCGCGTCCGCCCCCGCGATCCGCGCTTCCATCTCGTCGGCGGCAAGAGGTCCCGGGACGACCGCGAGCACGTCGTTCTTCGCGGCGAGCGGCGTACGCAGCATCGCGGCGCAGGCGGTCAGCGACGAGACTCCAGGCACGATCTCGACATCGAACCGATCCGAGAGCCGGCCGAACAGGTACATGAAGGAGCCGTAGAAGAAGGGATCGCCCTCGCAGATCGCGGCGACGTCCTCACCCGCCTCCAACGCGGTGCCGATCTCGTCGGCCGCGCGGTCGTAGACCTCGTCCGCCGGGAAGCGCGCAGGGGAAAGCGGCATGCGGATCGCGATCTCGCGTTGTCCGCCCGGCAGGTGTTCCGCGACGATCTCGCGCGCGAGGCTCGGCCCGGTCTCGGGCGCGGGCCATGCGATTACCGGAACCGCGCGCAGGATACGGAGGGCCTTGAGGGTCAGCAGCTCCGGATCGCCCGGACCGATGCCGACGCCGTAGAGGGTGCCGGGTTTCGCTGCGGTCATCTTTGCTTCGCCGCGGCGAGCTGCGTGACCGTCATCAGCGGCTTCCATCCGGTGAAGGGCCCGACCGGCTCGGCGCGCGAGACAGCGATGCGCGATAGGTTCCCGCCGCACACCGCCCGGAAGGCGAAGAGAGCGGCCTCGCCCTCGAGCGTCACCGCGTTGGCGACGAGGCGGCCGCCCGGCAGGAGCGCGTCCCAGCAGGCCTCCAGAAGTCCCGGCGTCGCGGCGCCGCCGCCGACGAACACCGCGTCGGGCGCTTCGAGCCCGGCGAAGACGTCCGGCGCCGTACCCTCGACCATGCCGAGCCTCGGCGCACCCAGCGCCACGGCATTGCGCGCGATCAGCGCGATGCGGTCCGCCCGGCGCTCGATCGCCGTGGCGCGGCAGGCGGGGTGCGCGCGCATCCATTCGATGGCGACCGAGCCCGAACCGGCGCCGACGTCCCAGAGATGCTGGCCCGGCACGGGAGCGAGCGCCGCGAGGGTCGCGGCGCGCACCTCGCGTTTCGTCATGTTGCCGTCGGTCGCGAAGACCTCGTCCGGCAGGCCCGGGACGCGCGGCAGCAGCGCCGCGCCGGAGCCGGCGATGCATTCGACCGCGAGCGTGTTGAACGGCGCCACCTCGTTCGCGCGCCATGCCGACGCGGTGTCGGAGATGACGCGTTCGCGCGGGCCGCCCATGTGTTCGAGGACGGTAAGACGGCTTTCTCCGTAGCCGCAGTCGACGAGGAGGCGCGCGATCTCGGCAGGCGTTGCCGCACCGTCCGACAGGACGAGAAGCCGCGCGCCCGGCTGCACGAAGGGAACGATCAGCGCGGTCGAGCGTCCGTGGAGCGTGAGCTGCTCGACCTCGGCGAGAGGCCAGCCGAGCCGCGCGGCGGCGAGCGAGAAGGCCGAGAGCGAGGGGACGATCTCCATCTCGTCCGCCGCGAAGTGGCGCGCCAGCGTCACGCCGATCCCGTAGGACATGGGATCGCCGGTCGCGAGCACGCAGACCGGACGGCCGGCATATTCCGCGATCCGCGGCATCAGCGCGGTCAGCGGCCGCGGCCAGGTGAGCCGCGCGCGGCCGTCGTCCGGGATCATGGCGAGGTGGCGTGCGCCGCCCACGAGGGCTTCGGCGCCGTCGATCAGCGCGCGACCGCGCGGCGCGAGCCCGTCGAGACCGTCCTCGCCGATGCCGACGACCGAGAGCCAGCGCGTGAGCGGCGCAGAGGAAGGTGCGGGCGCGCTCATGTCTCGGTGCGCCCGGCGAGCGCGTTGACCGCGGCGGCGGCGAGCGCGCTGCCGCCACGCCGCCCGAGAATCGTGATGTAAGGAATGCCGTGATCTCCCGCAACCAACGCCGCCTTCGATTCCGCGGCGCCGACGAAGCCCACGGGGAAGCCGAGGATCGCGGCGGGCCGGAATTTCGGCTCTTCGGCGACGACCTCCAGCAGACGGAACAGCGCCGTCGGCGCGTTGCCGATCGCGATCACGCTGCCCGGCAGGTAGACCTTCCACAGCTCGATCTGCGCGGCGGACCGCGTCGTGCCCTGGGCCTCGGCGAGGCGCGCGAGATTGGGCAGGCGGATCATCGAGACGACCTGGTTCGCCGCCGGCAGCCGAGCGGCGATGATGCCGTCCGCGACCATCTCCGCGTCGCACAGGATGCGGCCGCCTGCCCCGAGTGCCGCACGCGCGACCGCCGCGACGCCGTCCGACCAGCGGAGATCGGCGACGATGTCCGGCATGCCGCAAGCATGGACGAGGCGCACCGCGACGTCCTTCAGCTCGTCCGGCACGGCGGAGAGATCCGTTTCGGCGCGGACGATCTCGAACGAGCGGCGGTAGATCGCGTCCGGATCGCGCAGGTAGTCCATCGCCGTCAGCCCTCGCGCTTCATGCTGCGCGGGCCGAGCGGATGGTCCGCGTGCGGGTACGGGTGGTGCCCGTGGTCGTGCGAATGGCCGTGGTCATGGGAATGGCCGTGCCCGCGATCGTGCGAATGATCGTGCCCATGATGATGGTCATGCCCATGATCGTGGTGATGATGATCGTGTCCGTGATCGTGGTGGTCATGGTCATGTTTGGCCGCCGTCCCCGTGCCGATGCCCTCGACATGGTGGTGATGGCTTTCCTGCGGCAGCCCGACCTCGGCCTCGAAGCCGAGCACCTGGGCGCGGTACTTGCACATCTGGCAGTTCATGTTGTTGTCGCCGCGGACGATCTCGTCGATCCGGTCCATGACGGTCTCGATCACCATCGGGTGGTCGTTGAGATAGGGCGCCTTGACGAACTCGATCTCCGGGTGCCGCGCCGCCACCTCGTCCGTGTAGTCGTAGATGCGCCGTACGAGCACGCCGGTAAACAGGAAATAGGGGAACACGACGATGCGGCGGTAGCCGAGCTTCGCCGCGTGCTCGAGCGCGGGCGCGACCAGCGGAAACGTGACGCCGGAATAGGCCGTCTCGCCCCAGCCGAAGCCGAAGCCTTCCCACAGCAGGCGCATGACCTTGGCGACGTTGGAATTCGCGTCCGGGTCCGACGCGCCGCGGCCGACGACGACGAGCATCGTTTCCGTCAGCGGCACGTCGCGGCCGGCCGCGTCGAGCGCCTCGTCGATCCGGTCGGCGGCGGCACGCAGCATGCGGAGATCGATGGCGAGCTCGCGCCCGTAGCGGATGTGCACGCCGTCCGCACCCGCCGCCCAGGTGTTGAGAACCGACGGGATGTCGTTTTTCGCATGGCCGGCGGCGAACAGCATGCCGGGGACGGCGAGGATCTCGGTAACGCCCTGCGCCACCAGCTTCTCGAGCCCGTCCCTGATGATAGGCTTCGCGAATTCGAGGAACCCGTACTCGACGGGGGTCCCGTTCGCCCGCGCGCGCACCGCCTCCGCCAGCTTCTCGAATTCGGCAACGGCGCCCTCGTCGCGGCTTCCGTGGCCGCAGACCATGATCCCTGTGGTCAATTTGCTCTCCTTTCCGGCGACGGATTGATTCCGGACGCGCAGGGCGCGATTGTCGCCGGATGATGTTCGAGTGGTACTCCGGTGGCGGCAGCGCCGTCCACCCCCTGCTGGTCGTTCTCGCGGCGTTCGCGATCGACGCCGCGTTCGGCGATCCGCCGAAGCTCTATGCGCGCCTGCCGCACCCGGTGGCGCTGTTCGGTTCGTTGGTCGCGGCGTTGGAGGCGAAGCTCAACCGCGAACGGCGCTCGGACGGCGCGCGCTTCCGGCGCGGGCTCTTCCTGACCGTTCTCCTCGTTGCAGCAGCAGGCGGTCTCGGCTGGGCGATCCAGTACGGCCTCTCCCAGTTCCGCTACGGCTGGATCGCGGGCGCCGCCGTCGGCAGCGTGCTGATCGCCTACCGCAGCCTCTTCAGTCACGTGCGCGATGTAGCCGACGGATTGGACATCTCGCTCGCCGACGGGCGCAACGCGGTCTCCCACATCGTCGGCCGCGACCCGGACTCGCTCGACGAACATGGCGTCGCCCGCGCGGCCGTCGAATCGGCCGCCGAAAACTTCTCGGACGGCGTCGTCGCCCCGGTCTGCTGGTTCGCGGTGCTCGGGCTGCCCGGCCTCTTCGCCTACAAGGCGGTCAACACGCTCGACAGCATGATCGGACACCACAACGAACGGTACGAGCATTTCGGAAAGTTCGCCGCCCGGCTCGACGACGCGGTCAACGCAGTGCCCGCACGCATTGCAGGGCTCCTGATCATCCTCGTTGCGGCGGTGGGCACGGGTACGCGCGGCGGCGCCGCGTGGCGCGCCGTCCTCAACGACGCCGAGAAGCACCGCTCGGTCAATGCCGGCTGGCCCGAGGCGGCGATGGCCGGCGCGCTCGGCCTCGCGCTCGCGGGCCCGCGGGTCTACGGCACCCATCATGTCGACGACGCCTGGATGAACGAAGGCGGGCGGCGGGAGGCGACGGCGGACGACATCAGGCGGGCCCTTTCCCTCTACCGCAAGGCGGGCGCGGCGCTCGGCGCGCTGCTGCTCGCGGGGATGGTGCTCGCGCGGTAGAGCGCATCGAGGTCCATGTGGGCCTCCAGGTGATCGGCCAGCGCGTCCAGCGTCTCCTCGACCCGCGCCTCGTAGGCGATCTTCGCGCGGGCGCCCGGCCGCAGGCGTGCGAGGAACTCCGACCGGAACACATCCGACGCGAACAGCCCGTGGACGTAGGTGCCCATCAGCCGACCGTCCGCCGAGACCGCGCCGTCCGGCCCTGTCGCAAGGTGCAGCATTGGCCGGGCGGCGTCCGGCCCCGACGTGCGCCCGATATGCATCTCGTAGCCCGTGACCGGCGCGCCGGCGGCCGACGCGCCCGAAACCTCGACCAACGTCTTGCCCTCGGCGAGCACGGTCTCGACATCGAGTAGCCCTAGGCCCGGCGCCTCGCCGGGCGGCCCCTCAATGCCTGCGGGGTCCGCGACGGTCCGCCCCATCAGCTGGTAGCCGCCGCAGATGCCGAGCACCGCGCCGCCGCGCCGCACATGCGCGGCGATATCGACGTCCCAGCCCTGTGCCCGCAGGAACGCGAGATCGGCGAGCGTCGCCTTCGATCCCGGCAGCAGCACGAGATCGGCGTCGCCCGGGATCGCCTCGCCCGCCTTCACCATGATTACGTTCACGTCCGGTTCGGCGCGGAGCGGGTCGAGGTCGTCGAAGTTCGCGATGCGCGACAGCACGGGGACCGCGATGCGGATGCCACCCGCGCCCGAACCGGAATCGCCCACGTCGAACGCATCCTCGCGCGGCAGCGCGGACGCCGCCCCGAACCACGGCACGACACCGTAGGACGCGAGCCCCGTGCGCTCGCGGAGGATGTCGAGACCGCCCGAGAACAGCGAGACGTCGCCGCGGAACTTGTTGACGACGAAGCCCCGGGTCAGCGCTCGTTCCACCGGCGACAGCAGCTCCCACGTGCCGACGATCTGGGCGATCACGCCGCCGCGGTCGATATCGCCGACGAGGACGACGGGCACGCGGGCCGCCTCGGCGAAGCCCATATTGGCGATGTCGGCGGAACGGAGATTCACTTCCGCCGCGCTTCCCGCGCCTTCGACGAGGACGAGATCGGCATCCGCGCCGAGCCGCGCGAAGCTCTCGAGTACGGACGACATCAGCGCGGGTTTCATCTTCTGATACTCGGCGGCCTTCGCGTTGCCGACGACGCGGCCCTGCACGACGACCTGTGCGCCGGTTTCGCTTTGCGGCTTGAGGAGGACGGGGTTCATGTCGGTGTGGAGCGCGACGCCGCAGGCGCGTGCCTGCAGCGCCTGCGCGCGGCCGATCTCGCCGCCGTCGGCGGTGACCGCCGCATTGTTCGACATGTTCTGCGGCTTGAACGGCCGGACGCGGAGCCCGCGGCGCACGAATGCGCGGCACAGCCCCGCCGTCAGCACCGACTTGCCAACGTCGGAGCCCGTGCCCTGGAGCATGAGGGCGCGGGTCACGGGGCGAACCTCCGCCTGCTCGCCCTCTCCTGCCGGCTCCCCCTCTCCCTATCCCTCTCCCCGAGGGGGAGAGGGGACAGGATGGCGCGGACGGACCCCGCCGGAATCCCCTCCCCCTTCAGGGGGAGGGTCAGGGAGGGGGTCTGCGAAGACGGAAACCGCACCCCCATCAGAACTCGATCCCCTTCTGCGCACGAACGTTCTGTTCGCGGAACGGGTGCTTGATCTGCGTCATCTCGGTGACGAGGTCGGCGGCCTCGATCATCTCGGGCTTCGCGTTGCGGCCCGTCACCACCACATGCAGCATCGGACGCCGGGCCTGCAACGTGGCGACCACATCGGCGATGTCGAGATAGTCGTAGCGCAGCACGATGTTGAGCTCGTCGAGCACGATCAAATCGTAGCTCTCGTCCGCCATCATCTCCTTCGAGACCGCCCACGCGCGCTCGGCCGCGGCGATGTCGCGCGCCTTGTCCTGCGTCTCCCAGGTGAAGCCCTCGCCCATGGTGCGGATCGTCACCTGGTCGGGGAAATGCTCGAGCACGACGCGCTCGCCCGTCTCCCACTTGCCCTTCACGTACTGGACGACGCCGACCTTCATGCCGTTGCCGATGGCGCGCGCGACGAGGCCGAACGCCGCCGTCGACTTCCCCTTGCCCTTGCCGGTGTGGACGATGAGAAGCCCCTTCTCGACCGTCTTGTCGGCGAGCATGCGGTCGCGCGCTTCCTTCCGCTTCTTCGACTTCTCGTTGGCGCGCGCGATCTCATCCGCCGTCTCGGGTTTCTTCGCCATCATGCCGCTCCCTTCAATTCGCCGAGGCGCCGCGCCGCGCTGTTCGACCGCGGCCGCCACAGGCCCCGGTCCTGCGCTTCGAGAAGCCGTGCCGCGATGTCGCGGAGCGCGTCCGGGTTGTTGGCTTCCAGGAACGCCCGCACGTCTTCGTCGCCGAGATAGGCGTCGAACACGAGGTCGAAATGGTGGTCCTTGACGCAGCGCGCGGTCGCGGCGAAGGCGAAGAGATAATCGACCGTCGCCGCCATCTCGAACGCGCCCTTGTAGCCGTGGCGCATTACGCCCGCGATCCATTTCGGGTTCACGACGCGCGCGCGCACCACCCGCGCGATCT
>JAYOEF010000036.1:0-24114 GCA_038106605.1 Alphaproteobacteria bacterium | reverse complement strand
TGTCGAGCCTCTATCCCGGCCTGATGCCGTTCATCGCGATCTCGATCGGCGTCCTTGCCGTCGTAACCTACGTGCCCTGGCTGTCGCTCTGGATCCTGAAGTTCGTCTGATCGTCCCGGCGCCTCGGCCCCGCGTACTGCGAGAAGGTGTGTTTCCGACGGTACCGGTTTACAAGCCGGGCCGGCACGTCGAGGATCGGGCACACGAACCGAACAGGGAGAACGATAATGAGCAGAATCCGCCCGCTGACCGACGCCGAGCTCGGCGACCTCACCGAGGTTTTCGAGCCGACGATCAAGCGCATGGGCTTCGTGCCGAATTCGCAGCGCGTCATGGCCTACAAGCCGGAGCTTCTGAAGGCGTTCGCGGCGCTCGGCAAGGCGGTGAACGGGCAGACCGAGGGTTCGATCCCGGCTTCGCTCAAGTCCATGATCGCCAACGCATCGAGCCTCGCCGCGGGGTGCATGTACTGCATCGCGCACACGGGCTCGACGACGAGCCGCACCGGGATCGAGGACGAGAAGATCGCCGCGATCTGGGAGTTCGAGACGAGCACGCTGTTCACCGAGGCGGAACGTTCCGCGCTCCGGTTCGCCCAGGCCGCCGCGGCGGTTCCCAACATGGTGACCGACGCGGACTTCGCCGACCTCCGCAAGCACTACACAGATTACCAGATCGTCGAGATCGTCGGCGTGATCGCGATGTTCGGCTTTCTCAACCGCTGGAACGACACCATGGCGACCGCGCTCGAGGAAGAGCCAATCGAATTCGCCGAGCGGGCGCTCGCGGAAAATGGCTGGTCGGGCGGCAAGCACGTGAAGCCGGTCGCTTCGGAGGCCGCGGAGTGACCCGCGTCCGTCCCCTCGGCGACGACGAGATCGGCGATCTCGCCGAGGTCTTCGCGCCGACGCTCAAGGTGCTCGGCTTCGTGCCCAACTCGCAGCGCGTGATGGCCTACAAGCCAGAACTGCTGCGGGCGTTCGCCGGCCTCGTGCGCGCCGTCTTCTTGGTCGAGGAGGGCTCGATCTCGCCGTCGCTCCGGACCATGGTCTCGCATGCCGCGAGCCTCGCCGCGGGTTGCATGTACTGCGTCGCGCACACCGGTGCCACCGGCGGGATCGTCGGCATGGACGAGAAGAAGATCGCGGCTGTCTGGGAATTCGAGACGAGCCCGCTGTTCGATGAGGCCGAGCGCGCCGCGCTCCGGTTCGCGCAAGCGGCCGCGGCGGTTCCCAACATGGTCACCGACGCCGATTTCGCCGAGCTGCGGCAGCACTACACCGACTTCCAGATCGTCGAGATCGTCGGCGTCATCGCGACCTTCGGCTTCCTCAACCGGTGGAACGACACGCTGGCGACGACGCTGGAGGAGGAACCCGTGGAATATGCGGAGCGCGTGCTTGCGTCGAACGGCTGGTCAGCCGGGAAGCACGTCGACGATTAACCTCGCGCCGGTGCGGGAATGAGTTTCGTCAGCGCCGCGGCGATGACAAGGAGCGTTGCGGCGGCGTAGGAGGGGGCGGCATAGCTTCCCGTGATCTCGGAAAGGTAGCCCGCGAACACGGGACCGATCATCTGTCCGAGACCGAATGAGGCTGTGAGCACGGCGAGCATGCGCCTGGGGTCGCCTGTGGCGAGGCCGCGTCCCATGATCAGCCCGAGTGCGGTGAGCCCCATGAACGTGCCGCCGAGCAGAGCGGCGCCCGCGACCACCGCGGCGGGGTGAGCGACGGCGACCGTGATTGCCACGCCGACCGCCTCGACGAGGCAGGCGAGCGCGAAGCTCGCCGGGTTGCCGATGCGGCGTCCGATCCATGTCCAGAGCGCGACCGAGGGGATCGCGGCAAGGCCGACGGCGAGCCACACCACGGGCTCCACCGAAGAGATGGCGGGTGTTGTGCGTACCATCGCCGAGACGAATGTCGCCGTGATCACGTAGCCGAAGCCGAAGAGCCCGTAGGCGACGGCGAGCGGCGCCGCCGAGCGCCCGGGAGCCGCTGGCGGCGATGCGTACCCTGCGGCGGGGCCTGTATCTCCGGGGACGAGAATCAGGACGGCGGCGAAGCCCGCCGCCGCGACCGCGCCGGCGGCGACCCATTGACCCGACCATCCTCCGGCGGCTCCGACCGACGTGACGACGACGGCGGAAATGGCAATGCCGAGCCCGACGCCCGCGAAGTGGAGGTGGGACAGGTTGGGTCGTCCCGCTTCCGCCAGGCGGTCGAAGACGAGCGCCGAGCCGAAGACCATCACGAGGGCGCTGGCGACGCCACCCGCAAACCGGAGCGCGAGGAAGAGGGGGAGGGAGACGGTTGCGGCCATCGCCGCCGTGGTCGCGGCGCTTGCCGCGAGCGCGCCGAGCGCCCAGGTCCGACGGTCGCCCCCGAGAATGCCGGTCGCCGCAAACAAGGCACCGCCCATGTAGCCGAGAAAATTGGCCGATGCGATCAGGCCGGCGTCGCTCGGCGACAGCGACAGGGCATCCGCCATGTAGGGGAGAATAGGGGTATAGACGAAGCGGCCGATGCCCATCGCCGCAGCCATCGCGACCATGCCGCCGAGCGCAAGGGGCAGGGGCCGGAAGGTCATCTCTCCGTAACGTGCCGAACGCGCCAAGGCGCAGTGCGAGGCACCATCGCCAGCCGGATCATTCTCCGCGCGACCGCACCCTGACGTAGGATCCGGGGGCGGGCTCGATGGCCTTGAGCTTGCCGTCGCCCGGCTTCCGGGCAGGAACCTCGCCGCCGGCGTACTTGTTCACCCACTTGTCCCAGTCGGGCCACCACGAACCCGGCTGTTCCTTGGCGCCCTCGAGCCAGCCGTCCGGCGTAGCCGCCTTTTTGGCGTTCGTGCGGTAGGAATACTTGTTGGCGCCGGGCGGGTTGATTACGCCCGCGATATGGCCCGACGAGGCGAGCACGAACTTCACGGGGTCGCTGTAGAGCTTCGTCGCCGCGAAGGTCGATTTCCACGGCGCGATGTGATCCTCCTTGGTCGAGAGGATGTAGGACGGCACCTTGATGTCGCGGAGATCGAGGCGCTCGCCCGCGAGCTCGATCCCGTTCGGGATGACGAGCGCGTTGTCCTGATACATCCGGCGCAGATAGAAGGAATGCATCGCCGCGGGCATCCGCGTCGAATCCGAGTTCCAGAACAGCAGGTCGAACGGGAACGGCTCCTTGCCGAGCAGGTAGTTGTTGACGACGAACGACCAGATCAGGTCGTTCGCACGCAGCATGTTGAAGGTCGTCGCCATCTCGGAGCCTTCGAGATAGCCGCGCTCCGACATCTTTTCCTCGAGGTTGGCGAGCTGCTCCTCGTCGATGAAGACTCCGAGCTCGCCCGGCTCGTCGAAATCGACCATGGTCGTGAAATACGTCGCGCTCGCCACCCGCTCATCGCCCTTCTTCGCGAGCCATGCCAGTGAGGCCGCAAGCAGGGTGCCGCCGATGCAGTAACCGACCATGTTGACCTGATCCGCCCCGGTCGCGTCGATGGCGGCGCCGATGGCGGCGACCGGCCCCTCGACGAGATAGTCGTCGAACGTCTTCCTGGCGAGCCTGCTGTCGGGATTGACCCAGGAGATCACGAAGACCGTGTGGCCCTGGGCGGCCGCCCAGCGGATGAACGAGTTCTTCTCGCGCAGGTCGAGGACGTAGAACTTGTTGATCCACGGCGGCACGATGACGATGGGGTTTCGCCTGACCTTGTCGGTCGCCGCGTCGTACTGGATCAGCTGCATCAGGTCGTTCTGGAAGACGACCTTTCCGGGGGCCGTGGCGATGGTCTTGCCGAGCTCGAAGGCATCGTCCTCGACCATCGTGATGTGCAGCTTGCCTTCGCCCTTTTCGAGATCGGACAGAAGATTGGACAGGCCGCGCAGCAGGTTCTGGCCCTTCGATTCGACGGTCTCGCGCAGGACTTCGGGATTGGTCATCGCGAAGTTGGTAGGCGCCATCGCATCGACGAACTGGCGGGTATAGAAATCGACCTTGCGCGCGGTCTCGGCGTCGAGGCCGTCCGTCTCGCGTACGGTGTTGATCATCCACTTCGACGTCATCAGGTAGGATTGCTTGATGTAGTCGAAGAGCGGATTTTCTTCCCAAGCGGCGTCGCGGAAACGCCTGTCGTCCGGGGCAGGGGCGGCCAGCGGCGAGGCTTCCCTGCCCATGAAGCGGTTAGCGGTCTGCTGCCAGAGATCGACGTAGCTGTTCCACAGTTCGACCTGGGCCTGGGCGAGGCGCGTCGGGTCCGCCATCAGGCGCGCCGTCATCGCGAGGAACGCCGAGCCTATGTTCAGCGGGTCGCCGCCGATCTCGGCCTGTCCGCCCTGGTTCCCCTGGCGGGAGACGAATTCCGATACGAGCCGCTGGCTCTGCTCGGCGATCCGTCCGATCGTCGCAGCGAGCTCCGCCGCATCTTCTCCTCCCTCCGGGATTTCCCTGTTCTCGGCCATAGGGCGATCCTTTATTGCCTTTCGCGTCATAGGGTATAATTTGCGCGCGCCGCTGGCCAACGGTTAAGAAACCGGACGTCAGGCCGGGGCGTGTCGGGATGCGCGCGAAGATATCCGATTGTGCTGCACTGCACAATTATCGGGATTCGCGGCGAGGCCCGACGGACGACCGGAAGAAGGCGGCGAAGCGAGGATTTGCTGGCGATGACGAGGTCTTTCATTCAAAGACGCGGTCCGGCGACGGGCGGCGGTTCGCTGCGCGCGCTTTGTGCCGGCACGGCGCTCCTGATGCTCGCGGGCTGCTCGAGCACGCCGGATTGGGCGAACCCGGTCGAATGGTACCGCGGTGCCAAGGACGCCGTCGTGGGGTCCGACAAGGACGAATCGGCTTCCGGTACCGACAGCGGCAAGACGACCAAGTCGGGGGCGCGAACCAGCGCGGCTTCCGGTGAGAAATCCACTCCCGGCAAGGACAAAGCGTTTCCCAATCTCGCGAGCGTGCCCGAACGCCCGCAGGGGCCGACGGAGGAAGAGAAGGATCGGATGGCGAAGTCGCTCGCCGCCGATCGTGCCAACGCGAGATACAGCGACGAAACGATCCGCCGTCAGACCGAGTCCGCCGCCGCGCCGTCATCGGCGTCTTCGGCCGCTCCGGTTCCGCCGTCCCTCTCATCGGCTGCGACGCCGTCCGCTACGACGACGTCCGCACCGGCGCGAAGCTCTCCGCAGGTGGAGCGCGCGCCGCTGCCGCCGCCGGCTGCCGTGCCGCCGTCGGTCCCTGCACCCGCGAGCCAGCCGCCGCTGCCCGGAGCGATCCCTCCGGTTGCTCCGCTACCGCCGATCGCCTCGCAGCCGCCGCGCTTCGATCCGCCGCCGGCATCGCCGCAGATGGCGAACGATTCCCAGTTCGTGCATTCGCTCGTCTCGCGCCCGACGCCGAGCACGCGGTCGATCGCGCGCATCGGCAATCCGAGCTTCGGCACGCCGCCCGCGGATATCGCGGCCGCGCTCGGCGCGGGTTCGCCGCCGGCGGCGACGATGCAGGGAACCGGCTTCGCCGCACCGCTTGGGGCGCCGGCGGGCACGCTCGCGTCCGCCGGGCCGGTCGACGGTGAGAAGATCGCGACGATCAAGTTCGCGATGGGATCGTCGGCGCTCGACGCCGGCGACCGTCAGCAGATCGTCCAGATCGCCCGGAACTACCGCCAACGCGGCGGGGCGATCCGGATCGAGGGTCATGCCAGCAGCCGAACCAAGGACATGCAGCCGGTCCAGCATCAGCTCGTGAACTTCGACGTCTCGCTCAACCGGGCGAACGCCGTGGCGAGCGAGCTCATCCGGCAGGGCGTCCCGGCGGAGGCCGTTTTCGTCGCGGCGATGTCGGATTCCCGGCCGATCTACTACGAAGTCATGCCCGCCGGCGAAGCCGGAAACCAGCGGGTGGAGATCTATTTCGTCAACTGATCCGCGTGCGCGCGGTCGCTTTGGAACAACTCAGATGGATCACAACTTTCACCGCATAAAGCGGTTGCCCCCGTACGTATTCGCCGAAGTCAACGACATGAAGGCGCGAGCGCGGGCCGCTGGTGAGGACGTCATCGACTTCGGCATGGGGAACCCAGACTCCGCTACGCCGCAGCACGTCGTCGACAAGATGATCGAGACCGTGCGCGACCCGCGCACCCACCGCTATTCGACCTCGCGCGGCATTCCGGGCCTACGCAAGGCAAACGCCGCCTACTACCAGCGACGCTTCGGGGTCGACATCGACCCCAACAGCGAGACGATCGTCACGCTGGGCTCGAAGGAGGGCTTCGCGAACCTCGCCCAGGCGATCTCGGCGCCCGGCGACGTGATCGTGGTCCCGAACCCGAGCTATCCGATCCACGCTTACGGCTTCATGCTCGCTGGCGCGGCGTTGCGCCACGTGCCGATCGGACCCGGCATCGACTTCATGACGGAGCTCGAACGTGCCGTGAAATACAGCGTGCCGCCGCCGCTGGCGCTCGTCCTCAACTTCCCGGCGAACCCGACGGCGATGACCGTCGGCCTCGACTTCTACGCCGAGGTCGTCGACTTCTGCCGGCGCGAGGACATCATCATCATCTCCGATCTCGCCTATGCCGAGATCTACTTCGAGGGTGAGCCGCCGCCCTCGATCCTGCAGATCCCGGGCGCGAAGGACATCGCGGTGGAATTCACGTCGATCAGCAAGACGTACTCGATGCCCGGCTGGCGCATCGGCTTCGCCACCGGCAATGCGAAGATCATCGCCGCGCTCGCGCGCATCAAGTCGTATCTCGACTACGGCGCGTTCACGCCCATTCAGGTCGCGGCGACCGCGGCGCTCAACGGGCCGCAAAACTGCATCGACGAGATCCGCGACGTCTACAAGCGCCGGCGCGACGTGCTGGTCGACTCGTTCGCCACCGCCGGCTGGGACATTCCGCCGCCGCCGGCGACCATGTTCGCCTGGGCGCCGATCCCGGAGCCGTTCAGCCATCTCGGCTCGCTCGAGTTCTCGAAGCTCCTGCTTGCCGAGGCGCAGGTCGCCGTCGCGCCGGGCCTCGGCTTCGGCGAGTACGGCGACAAATTCGTCCGCATCGCGCTCGTCGAGAACCGCCATCGCGTCCGCCAGGCCGCGCGCAACATCAAGCGGTTCTTCTCGAACGCCGACAGCATCCTGGAGCGTGCCGCACAGCGCGCCGCAGCCTCCTGATCCAGCGATGAGTGAACCCGTTCGGATTGCGATCGCCGGGCTCGGCACGGTCGGCGCGGCGGTTGCGGATATTCTTCTGTCGCGCCGCGAGCTGATCGCCGACCGTTGTGGCCGGCCGCTCGACCTCGTCGCCGTTTCGGCGCGCGACCGCACGCGCGATCGCGGCGTCGATCTTTCGGGCTGCGCCTGGTTCGACGACGCGGCGAAGATGGCGGCGGAGGCTAAGGCCGACATCGTCGTCGAGCTTATCGGCGGCGAAGACGGCATCGCCAAGGCTGTCTGCGACACGGCAATCGGAAAGGGACGCCACGTCGTCACCGCGAACAAGGCGATGCTCGCCCATCACGGCACGGCGCTCGCGCGCGCCTCGGAAGGGGCGGGCGTGGCGCTCGCCTACGAGGCTTCGGTGGCCGGCGGCATCCCGATCATCAAGGCGCTGCGCGAAGGTTTTGCCGGCAATCGCATTCGAAGTGTCCACGGCATCCTGAACGGCACCTGCAACTACATCCTGACGACCATGCGGGAGACCGGGCGCGACTTCGACGACGTGCTCGCCGAGGCCCAGAAGCTGGGCTACGCCGAGGCCGATCCGACGTTCGACGTCGACGGCATCGACGCGGCGCACAAGCTCGCGCTTCTGGCCAGCGTCGCCTTCGGCACAGAGGTCGATTTCAACGCCGTCCACGTCGAGGGCATCCGGCACGTGTCGGCGGAGGATATCGCCTTCGCCGAGGAACTCGGCTACAGGATCAAGCTTCTCGGCATCGCCGCGGCGACCGAGGACGGCATCGAGCAGCGCGTTCATCCCTGCATGGTGCCGCTGACGGCGCCGCTCGCCCATGTCGAGGGTGTGTTCAACGCCGTCGTCGCCGAGGGCGACGCGGTGGGTACCAGCGTTCTCCAGGGCCGGGGCGCCGGAGCCGGGCCGACGGCGTCCGCCGTCGTTGCCGATCTCGTCGATATCGCGCGCGGCAAGATGCTTCCCGTATTCGGACTGCCGGTGTCGAAGCTCGCGGCCTCGCGGCCGGTATCGATCGATCGCCGCACCGGGCCGTACTATGTTCGCCTCACGGTCGTGGACCGGCCGGGCGTCATCGCCGACGTTTCGGCTGCGCTTCGCGACGAGCAGGTTTCGGTGGAATCGCTGATCCAGCGCGGCCGTTCGCCGGGCGAGTCCGTGCCCGTGGTCCTCACGATGCACGACGCCGAGGAGGCCTCGATGCAGCGGGCTCTCGCTCGGATCGGACAACTCGACACGGTGGTGGAACCGCCGCGGATGATTAGGATAGAAGACCTGTAACAGTGGTGTTGTACAGGAAGGCGTAGACAGGAAGGAATGAAGAGATGACGTCGACAGACAAGATGGATCGCAATCTGGCGCTCGAAGCGGTTCGCGTGACCGAGGCCGCGGCGCTCGCGGCATCCCGGCTGATGGGGCGGGGCGACGAGCGGGCCGCCGACCAGGTCGCCGTCGATGCCATGCGCAATGCGCTCAACAGCCTCGACATTGCCGGAACGGTTGTGATCGGCGAGGGCGAGCGCGACGAGGCGCCGATGCTCTACATCGGCGAGAAGGTCGGCACCGGCAAGGGTCCCAAGATCGACATCGCGCTCGATCCGCTGGAAGGGACCACGATTACGGCGAAGGGCCTGACGAACGCGCTCGCGGTCGTCGCCATGGCGGAAGAGGGCGGCTTCCTCAATTCCCCCGACGTCTACATGGACAAGATCGCCGTCGGCGGCGGACTTCCGGAAGGCGTCGTCGACATCGACAACGAACCCTCCGAGAATCTCCGCAACCTCGCCAAGGCGAAGGGCTGCGCGGTCGAAGACCTCGTTGCCTGCATTCTCGACCGGCCGCGCCACCAGGACCTGATCAAGAAGGTCCGCGATTCCGGCGCCCGCATCATGCTGATTTCGGACGGCGACATCTCGGGCGTCATGGCGACGTCGGAAGCCGCGAGCGGCGTCGACATCTATCTCGGCAGCGGTGGCGCGCCCGAAGGCGTTCTCGCGGCATCGGCGCTGCGCTGCATCGGCGGCCAGATGCAGGGCCGGCTGATCTTCCGCAACGACGACGAGCGCCTGCGTGCCGAGCGTTGCGGCATCACCGATTTCGACCGCAAGTACTCGATGCTCGATCTCGCCCATGGCGACGTCATGTTCGCTGCGACCGGCGTGACCAACGGCACCATGCTGCGCGGCGTCCGGCGTTTCTCCGGCGGCGCCACGACCCATTCCATGGTGATGCGCTCCAAGTCCGGCACCGTGCGTTACATCGAGGCCCACCACAACTTCGACCGCAAGACCGGCTTCGAGCCCGCCGACCGCTGATGCGGCGCCGGGCGCGGCGCGGAGAATGACGATGACCCGCCTGCCGCCCCAGCACCAGGACCGCCAGCCCGGGCGCGAGCGCGACATGTCGCCCGCGCCCAATTTCATGCCGCGCTTTCCCGGATCGGGCCGGCTGGCCGGGAAGGTCTGCGTCATCTCGGGCGGCGACAGCGGAATCGGCCGCGCGGTGGCCGTGCTGTTCGCGCGCGAAGGCGCGAAGATTGCGATCCTTTATCTCGAAGAGCACGAGGACGCATCCGACACGGCCAATCTCTGCGAGGCCGAGGGCGCCGAGTGTCTGACGCTCGCTTTCGATGCCGGACGCCGCGAGGCTTGCGTCGATGCGGTCGCGCAGGTCGTGGCCCGGTTCGGGCGTATCGACGTGCTGGTCAACAATTGCGGCGAACAGCACGGCGTGGACCGGCCCGAGGACCTCGACGAGGCGACGCTCCGCCGGACGGTCGAGACCAACCTCTACAGCTACGTTTTCCTGACCCAGGCGGCGCTGCCGCACATGGGGGAGGGGGCGAACATCGTCAACACCGCCTCGGTCACCGCCTACCGGGGCAGCGCCTTCCTGATCGACTAAGCGGCGAGCAAGGGGGGCGTCGTGGCGCTGACCCGATCGCTCGCCCGGTCCCTGGCGAAACGGGGCATCCGCGTTAACGGTGTTGCGCCCGGCCCGGTGTGGACGCCTCTGATACCGGCCTCCTATAAAGCCTCGGAAATCCCGGAATTCGGCCGTAACACCGCCCTCGGAAGGCCGGGGCAGCCCAACGAGATCGCGCCGTGCTATTTGCTGCTTGCCTCGGAGGACGGCTCCTACATGACCGGCCAGATCCTTCACCCCAACGGCGGGGAGATCGTCGGCGCCTGATGCCCGTGTGCCGGCGGCGCAGATTCCGCGCGCCACTGCTATAAAGGGGAATGACCCAACCGGCCTTTCTCGGTATCGAACGCTCCTGCGGCGGTAAGCGCTGGCGACCGCGCCTCGAGAACGAGCGCACGGCGCTCGCGATCTCGCAGAAGCTCGGCCTGCCCGAAATTCTCGGCCGCGTGCTGGCGGCCCGCGGCATCGGCGTCGACGAAGCCGAGGCGTTCCTCGATCCCAAGCTCCGCGACCTCCTGCCCGATCCGTCGCACCTCGTCGACATGGACAGGGCCGTCGAGCGCATCGTCGCCGCGATCAACGCCGGGGAGCGGATCGGCGTGTTCGGCGACTACGACGTCGACGGAGCGGCCTCGACCTCCCTCCTCGCGAAGTTCTTCGCAGCGATCGGCCGCGAGGTCGACGTCTACATTCCGGATCGTATCAAGGAAGGCTACGGCCCGAACGCGGCGGCGCTCCGGAAGCTCAAGGAAGGCGGAGTGTCGCTCGTCATCACGGTCGATTGCGGTACCACCGCATTCGGTCCGCTCGAAGAAGCCGCCGATGCCGGGCTCGATGTGATCGTCGTCGACCATCATGTCGCCGAGCCGCGTCTTCCCCAGGCCGTCGCCGTGGTCAATCCCAACCGCCTCGATGAGACGAGCCCGGTCGGCCAGCTCTGTGCCGCGGGCGTCACGTTCCTCCTGATCGTCGCGGTCAACCGGGCACTGCGCGAGGCGTTCTGGTACGGGGAAGGGCATGCCGAGCCCGACCTCCGGCGGCTTCTCGATCTCGTGGCGCTCGCCACCGTGGCCGATGTGGTGCCGCTCACGGGTGTGAACCGGGCGCTCGTCCGTCAGGGGCTCTCCGTGATGGCACAGCGCGGCAATCCGGGGCTTGCAGCGCTCTGCGACGTCGCCCGGCTCGACGAGAAGCCCGAGGCCTGGCATCTCGGCTTCATGCTCGGGCCGCGCGTCAACGCGGGCGGGCGCGTCGGCGAGGCAGGGCTCGGCGTCCGGCTTCTCACGTCCGAGGACCGTGACGAAGCAGCCGGGATCGCGACGCGCCTTGACCGCTACAACGAAGAGCGGCGGGAGATCGAGGCCGGTGTCCTCGACGCCGCGATGCGCCAGGCCGAACAACAGGCCGAGAGCGACGTCCCCCTGATCCTCGCGGCCGGCGAAGGCTGGCATCCGGGCGTCATCGGCATCGTTGCCGGGCGCATCAAGGAGGCGTTCAACCGTCCGGCCTGCGTCGTCTCGCTCGATGGCGGGCTCGGCAAGGGCTCGGGCCGCTCGGTCCGCGGCGTTGCGCTCGGCCCCGCGGTGATCGCCGCGCACCAGGCCGGCCTCCTGGTCAATGGCGGCGGGCATGCGATGGCGGCGGGCTTCACCGTCGCCGAGGATCGGCTGCCGGAGTTCCGGGCTTTCCTCGCCGAACATATCGCCGCGCAACTCGGCGGCGCAGCGCTCGCGCCCGACATCGGCATAGATGGCGTGCTGACGCCCGAGGGCGCGACGGTCGAGCTGATCGACCTCCTCGACGCGGCCGGCCCTTATGGCGCCGGAAACCCGCGTCCGCGCTTCGTCCTGCCGGGCGTGGTTCCGGTCCGTGCCGACGTTGTCGGCAGCGATCACGTGCGCTGTTTCCTCGCCATGCCGGAGGGCGGGCCGCGCCTCAAGTCCATCGCCTTCCGGGCGGTCGGCACCGAGGTCGGGGACGCTCTGCTCGGCGCCCGGGGCGGGGTGCTCAACGTCGCCGGCCATCTCAATATTGATACCTGGCAGGGGAGGCGGGCGCCCCAGTTCGTGATCGAGGACGTCGCCCGTCCGGTCTGAGCTTGGCCCGTCTGAGCTCACCCCATCTGAACGTGCCCCGCCCGAGCTTCCGGTCCGATCCCCCCCTGAGGCGGCTTGACGCAGCCTTTTCCGGCGCAGGCGGCATGGTATAGTCGTGCTCCCGGGCAATATTCCGCCGGGCAAGACAAACGACGACGATCGGGACGGAAGGTGTCGGAAACCCCAAGGACGAAGACGTCGAGCCCGCGGAAAAGGCCGCGCAACGGCCCTTGGCGGCGCTTCCGGCGCATGATGCGCCTCAGGCTTGTCATTCCGATGGTCAGATCCCGTCAGCCGCCGGAGAATACGGCGCGCGCGGTCGCTGTAGGCCTCCTGTGGGCCTTTACCCCCACTTTCGGTATCCAGATGGCGCTCGCCGTCACGCATTGGTACATCGCCCGAACCTTCTTCCGCCGCGATTTCAACGTGGTCGTCGCCATGGCGTGGACCTGGGTAACCAACCTGTTCACGGTTCCGCCGGCCTATTACACGTTCTTCATCACGGGCCAGATCGCGCTCGGCCGTTGGGACGATCTTTCGGGCTACGAAAGCTTCCAGAAGTTCTGGGATACGGCGATGGGGGCGACCGGCGGCGATCCGACGAGCATCGATGCCTGGAAGACCTATTTTTCCGTCATTATCGAGGGCTGGGGGCTCGCGCTCTTGGTCGGATCGATCCCCTATGCGGCCCTGGGCTACGTGATCGGGTATCACTGGACGCTCAGGATCGTCCGCCGCTGGCGCTTTCGCCGGCAGCAGCGCCGGGCCGAGCGTCTGGAAGAGCGCCGCGGCGGGGCAGGCGAGGCAATTTAGACCGATCCCGAAGAGAATCCCCGGAAGGTACTTCGACGGTTGATTTTCCCCGCGTTACCGTTTATTCCCGCACGCCAGCGACCCCATCGTCTAGAGGCCTAGGACAACAGCCTTTCACGCTGTAGACACGGGTTCGACTCCCGTTGGGGTCGCCATTACTTGTTAGTGAAAATCGGTATGAGGATCGGCCGGGCGCCGATCGTTTGCGCCCGCGCGTGTGACCATGTCGCGACCCATAGACCGACCGGCTCTCCCTCCGTGGTCGCTTTCACAGTCTTATCCACAATGAAACGCGGCAATAAGGCGGTTTAATTTTGCGCGGTAGAGTATTTCTGCAAAAATAGAATTGTTTAAACTCAATAGTGACTACCAAACGGCTGATGAGAATGCGCGCGTCTGGCATCGGATAAGAACAAGGAGTGCAGCCGATGAGTTTCTTTCAAGCTATATCTGTCTGCTTTTCGAAGTACGTGGAGTTTTCCGGACGCGCTCGACGCGCGGAGTATTGGTACTGGGTTCTGTTCGCGGTGATAGCGAGCATCATTCTTGGAACTCTCGATTCTGTCCTGTTCCCGAAATTGCGCTGGGAACCGCTGTCGACGATTTTCGGCGTTGCGACTTTCCTTCCCGGACTCGCAGTCGGAGTACGCCGGCTTCACGATATCGATCGTTCCGGTTGGTGGATGCTGATAGTCCTCATTCCGCTCATCGGGTGGATAATTTTGATTGTCTGGGCGATCAGACAGGGCGGAAGCGGGCCCAATCGGTTCGGCTTCGATCCCCTAGAGAGCGAACCGGCGTCTCCCGCGATCCCATGATCAACGCGCGGCCCGGCTGATCTTTAAGTTTCGGGGAGCGCGACCTGGCCGCCTCGCCTTGTGGAAATGGGGTCGTCCGAGTCCAACGATTGCGGGCTAAACTGCGCCGGAAAAGGGGCGCGGCGTGCGCTCCGCAATCGAGGAACGTACACCCATGAAAGCCATACAATTCAGCCGGACCGGGGGTCCGGACATCCTCGAATATGTCGATCTTCCGAAGCCGACGCCCGGACCGGGCGAAGTGCTGGTGCGCGCCGCCGCGTTCGGCGTCGGCAAGCCCGACGTCCTGCTCAGGACCGGCGTCTACAAGTGGATGCCGCCGCTTCCTGCCGTGATCGGAAACGAGATGGCGGGCCGGGTCGAGGCTGTCGGCACGGGCGTAACCGACCTTGCGGTCGGTCAGTCGGTCCTCGTCTTCGGGACCGGCGGCGGCCGACACGCGGAATTCGTCGTCGCGTCCGTATCCATCGTCACGGCGTTGCCGCCGGGTATCGATCCGGACGACGCCGTCAGCATCCCGAACTACGCCATCGCCTGGTGCCTCCTGTTCGAAGCGGCGCGTGGCGTCCCGCCAAAATCCGTCTATGTAAACGGGGCCTCGGGCGGCGTCGGCTCGGCGGTTGTCGACATGTGCCGCCATTTCGGCATCGACGTCATCGCCGGGGCGAGCAGCGCGGAGAAATGCGCGTTCGCCGAACGGACGGGGGCCGGGCACACCGTCGACTATTCTGCGGTAAACGTCGCTGACGCCGTTCTGAAGATCACCAAGGGGAAGGGGGTCGATCTTATCCTCGACCAGCGCGTCGGTGCGGGTTTCACCGACAATCTCCGCATGATCGCACCGCTCGGCACAATCGTTTCGTTTAATGCGCTCGCCGGCATGCCGGAGAAAGACCTGTTCGTCGAGATGCGCGCGAATCTCGGGAGGAGCCCGGGCGTACGCTGCTTCTCGTGGCACTGCTACGACCACGCGCCCGACGAGCGCTCCCGTATCCTCGGCGAAGTGGTGAATCTGTTCGCGGCCGGTGCTTTCCACCCGCCCGTGCACGAGCGGTTGCCGCTTGCCGATGCACGGAAGGCGCACGAAATCCTCGATTCCCGGGAGATCTTCGGGAAAATCGTCCTAAAGCCCTGACCGTCGTCTTCGATTTTCACGGATTCGCACGGTTTCGACTAAGTTGGCGCCAACGCGCCCAAAGGCACGCCGTCTGGGGATGAAAACCGAATGACCGAACCGGCGCGAACCGGAGCGAAGAACGGCGACGGGTACAGGTATTTTCTGCTCGTCCTGCTCGTCGGAATATCGGGCCGTCTCTTCCTTCTCTGGTGGTTCGGCACGCCGTTTTCCGATGCGGTGTCGGCGCGTGTCGCTCATACACCCGAATACAGCTTTGCGCTGACGCACCATTTCGCCGAATACCTGATCTACAATCACACGGTTCCCCCGCTGAACATCGTGCGCGACTGGCTCGCGGAAATCTGGTTCGGGCCGGATGGGGTTACCTATGCGAAACTCGGGTTAGCCGCGATTCTCGACGCGCTGACGGGGGCGATGACCGTCCTTCTGGCGCGACGCTTCGGCATCGGAGTCTGGATGTCGGTCTTCGCCGGCCTCCTCGTGACATCCCGCCTGGCGCTTTGGGAGGCACGGGGGCTGGGCGATGGATGGGATACGCTCGATCCTTTCCTGGTAACCGCGTTTACGCTCTCCCTCGTCAAGCTGGTTCAGGAACCGCGCGTGCCGACGGCGATCGTTGCCGGTGTCGTTGGGGGGCTGACCGCACTGGCCTTCAATTTCGGGGCCCCTATGGTCGTCCCGGGGATCCTCTGCTCGGTCTGGCTCATGGCGCGGCGGGGGACCCGCATCCGCTCCGTCGCAATTCTTCTCGTAATATCGCTTGTTCCTCCTGCGGCCGCGATCGTCTCCGTCACCGTCAAGAACGGCACCGAGCATGGATTGTGGTCGATGTCCTCCGGTGCCGGGCAGAACATCATGCAGGCTTATAATTCAGGCCTGAAAGACCCGTCGGGTCGCAACCGCGGTGCCTACCTTCTGGCGAAACGGAACGGATATCCCGACTGGTGGCTCTGGTGCTACGACGAGGCGGAGCGAAGGAAACTCCATCCGCTCCCGAACTGGGCGGGCTGGTATGGCACCTGCATGTTCCGCCTGGTCGATGGGAAAATCGTTCCGGACTTCGGTCCGCTTCAGGAATATTTCCGTGCCCATCCAGACCCGCGCTTGAGCGCCCTCGTCGAGAAGGACGCGGAGATCGTGCGGAGCCGTCCGTGGCTCTGGGCGGGGCCGGTCACCCTCCGGAGTACAGGTGTCAGCGTCGCCTACGGCCAGATCAGTTCGCACATCATGTTGGACACGCTACTGACAAAGCCGGACTATTTTATACGCCGTGCCTACCGCACGTTCTTCGAGCATTGGCTCTACAACGGCGCGCTCAGCTTCGTGCAACGCAACCGGGCGGCTTATGAGGAGCCGACGGTTCAGTGGCTGTTCAATCTGGCCGGAATTCCGCTGTTTTACCTGGGGACGGCTCTTGGACTCTATTATTTCGTCCGCACGGGCGTCACCTTCCTAAGGACCCGCGGAAGGGGAAAGGTGGAGGCCGGCCTTGCGGGCGCTGGTGGCGAAGCCGTGCTCTTGTCCGCCTGCATCGTTCCGCCGCTGCTTACGAGCATTCTGTTGGCATGTTGCGAGAACTACCGCCATTCGCTGATGCTGCTACCGCTTCTGCTGGTGCTCGCATTGGATGCCGCCCGGCGCCGGTCGTTCTGGGATGCCTGCCGCGCATTGCTCGGCCGTTGGATCGACCGGATCTGTCGTATGTTCCGGCGGAAACGGTCCGCTTCCGCCTGAAGCGTCCCATGCCATGAACGCGGGACTGCCCGCGGGCTCCGTCAGAGCGTGTTCGACAACCAGTCCGCCATCAGGGTGCGATAGCGGAAGGCGTAGTTGTGGCAGCAGTGGACGCCGTTCTCCTCGATAACCAGGGTTGCCCTGTCTCCGAGCGCCGCCGCGATACGCTGCGGCTGGGTGTAATGGAAGATCGCATCGCGCTTGCCGTGAACCACCAGGGTAGGGCATTTCACCTTGCCGATGCAGTCGTCGAGCGTGGCTGCACCCATCTTCGCGCGCGCCTCGTCGCCCGTTTTCGAGTTTGTGGCATAACGGAAGCCGTCGAAGATCGTCTTCGGCATGTTGTCCCAGTCGGACAGGTCGTAGGTGCCGCCGAACACGGCAAGCGCCTTGATCCTGGGCTCCGCCGCGGCGGCGCGGAGGATGTAATAGCCGCCGAGGCTGCGGCCGAGGAGGCCGATCCGCGCGCCGTCGATTTCGGGCCGCGCAGCGATCGCATCGAACACGGACTGGATGCAACTCTCGTAGCCTTCGGCGAGCTTCGCTGACGGCCACACTTCGCCCTGGCCCGGTCCGTCGAAAGCGAAACTTGCGAGGCCACGGCGGGCGCACATCTCCGATAGGGTCATGAAGTCCTCCTTGGTCGAGTCGAGTCCCGGCACCAGGAGGACGCAAGCGAACGGGGCCTTGCCGGATTTGGGCAGCCGGAGGTAACCCGGAAGCGTCACGCCGGCGTGGGAGATTTCCAGACGTTCTGCAGGCGGGTCGAGCAGCGGAGCGGCTTCGCGGAACGCGGCTTCCTTGCGGCCCTGAAGTTTGCGCTTCACGTCGGGCATGTGGAACGCGACGACCTGGCCGACATGGAAGCAGAGACTGGCGCGGACGAGCGCCTCGCCCGCGGTCAGCCCATTACCGCTCGCTTTTCGCTCGGCGGCGAGGGCGAGATAGGATTCCGCGCGTTCGGCCCACGCGCCAGGCCAATCGTCCCAGCTCGTTACGTTGGGACGGACCGCTTGCGCATCGTTCGCGTCGACGCCGTCGGCGACGAGGCGGGGAATCCAGTACTCGAATATCTCGCTGTTGAACGCCTGGCGTTCCTGGCTGTCTGCCATCTTCTCGTTCCGTCCCTGTGTCGTTTTTTTTATTACAAGCTGCTCAGAGTGCGGCGACGGCGTTGATCTCGATCTTGCAGCGGGGATCGGTCGCGAGTTGGACCACCTGCACCGTCGTCGTCGCCGGTTTGGCGTCGCCGAAGAATTCACCCCACACCCGGTTCATCGAGTCCTGGTCGGAGAGATCGGTGACGAAGCGGGTCGCGGTGACGATATCCGAAAAGGAGGCGCCGACGGCATCGAGGCTGCGCTTGAGATTCTCCAGCGCGGCGCGTGTCTGACCGGCCATGTCGTCCGGCATCTTGTCGAACTCTTCCGGGCGGTGCGGATGGTGGTGATAGGTGGGGGCCGCCGTAACGCCTGCAAGGTGCACGGTCGTTCCGCCGGTCACCTTGATCGCGGGTGCATAGGGCATCCACATGTCGGGGGCGTCGGGCCAGTGAACGCCTTCGATCTTCGCGGCCATGAGTTTTCCTCCACTCGACTATTCGGGCGGAGTGTGCGGGGTCCGCGCCGCGTGTGCAAGTGCGGAGCCGGGCTCAAAGAAACGGGGCGCCGCCTTACGGCGACGCCCCGGTTTCGAAAGGATTTCCGGGGGTCAGGCGGCGCGGACCTTTTCGAGGAACTCGTCCACCGTGGTACGGAGGAGGTGGGCCTGCTCGGTCAGGTTGCGCGACGAATCGACGACTTCACCCGCAGCGGAGCCGGTCTCCGCGACGGCGCGGGTCACGCTCGCGATATTGCTCGACACCTCCTGGGTGCCGGTCGCGGCCTGCTGGACGTTGCGCGCGATCTCGCCGGTCGATGCGCCCTGCTGTTCGACCGCCGCCGAAATGGAGGAGGCGATGCCGTTGACCTGGTCGATGGTCTCTCCGATCCCGCGGATCGCGCTCACGGCGCTGGTCGTTGCGGACTGGATGCCGGCAACCTGCGAGGAAATATCCTCGGTCGCCTTTGCGGTCTGGTCGGCGAGCGATTTCACCTCTGTCGCCACGACCGCGAAGCCCTTGCCGGCCTCGCCCGCACGCGCAGCCTCGATGGTGGCGTTGAGCGCGAGCAGATTGGTCTGCGACGCGATGTCGTTGATCAGGCTGATCACTTCGCCGATCTTCTCGGCGGCGTGGGCAAGGCCTTCGACCTCGGCGTTCGTCCGCTCCGCCTCGCTGACCGCGTCGGCAGCGATCGTCGAGCTGTGAGACACCTGGCGCGAGATCTCGTTGATCGACGCTTTGAGCTGTTCGGCGGCGGCCGCGACGGTCTGCACGTTCTGGGTGGCGAGCTCGGCAGCGCTGGCAACGGCCGAGGTCTGCTGAGAGGTCTGTGCGGCGGTCTTCGACATGACCTCGGCGGAGCTCTGCATCTTCGCGGCCGAGCTGTTGAACACGTCGAGAATGCCCGAGACCTTCTCGTCGAACTCGCGGGACAGTTTCGTGATGTGTTCCGCGCGCGATGCCGTCGCGCGGGCCTGCTCGGCCTGTTCTTCGGCGTGCTTGCGGTCGGCTTCGAGACGCTGTTCCTTCGCTTTCCGGCGGAGTTCGGTCTGGACCTTCTCGTTCTCCGCCGCTTCGTCCGCGAGCTTCTGGTTTTCGATCGTCTTGTGTTTGAAGATTTCGATGGCGCGGGCCATTTCGCCGATTTCGTCCCCCCGATCGGTCGCCGGAACATCGACATCCGTGTCGCCTTCGGCAAGATGGGACATGACGCCGATCAGACCGTTGACCGGTTTCCGGATGCTCCGGTTGATCGTCATCGAGATCAGGAAGATGACGACCTGCAGCACGATCTGGATCGCGATCTGGATCATCGCCTCGTCGTAGATCTGCGCGTCCAGCGCGTCGGTGTAAACGCCCGTGCCTACGACCCAGCCCCAGGGTGCGAAGCCCGACACATAGGACAGTTTGGCGATCGGCTTCTCGCTTCCGGGCTTCGGCCAGTAATAGTCGACAAAGCCCGATCCGCTCGACTTAACTGTCTTCACGAACTCCGTGAAGAGCGCCTTGCCGTTCGGGTCTTTCATGTCGCCGACGTTCTTGCCGTTGAGGGCCGGCTTGATGGGGTGCATGACGACGGTGGGCGTCATGTCGTTGATCCAGAAATACTCCTGCCCGTCATAGCGCATCGATGCGATCGCGGCCTTCGCGGCTTCCTTCGCCTGCGCTTCCGTCATCTTTCCGCTCTGGGCCTGTGCGTGGAACCCTTTGATCAGGCTCACGGCGCCTTCGGTCAGGTTCTTCAGGTCGGCCTTCTTGCCTTCCTTCAGGTCATTGGCAGTCGAGTAGATGGTGATCGCGCTCAGGATGATCAGGCCGATCGCCGCGACGACGTTGAGGAGATAGAGGCGCTTCGCGATGGACAGGTTCCGAAAGACCGACATTCGACGTTACCGTTTGTTATTGGGCTGATTTCCCGCATTACGCAGGTCGGACACCAATACGCCCCATATGCGAATTATCCGTAAATTCGCCTCGAATTAATCTCGTGTGAGAGAAATCGTCGGGAGCGGGCGCGGCGTTCAGTGCCGGGCGCCGCCCAGCCATTTGACGGCCGTGACCGAGAGGATCACCAGGGTGGCACCTGCGAGCTGACGCGCATCGAGCACCTGGCCAAGGAGCAGGAAGCCGAAACCGATGCTCGCCACCGGTTCGAGGTTCATCAGAAGCGACGACCGCACGGCGCCGATCCGGGCCATTCCGGTGAAGAAGGCGACGATGGCGACGGTATAGCATGCAGCGTTGGCGGTGAATCCGATCCAGCCGCGGGTGGTGGAGGGCATCGCCCAATCCCCGTAAACGAGGCTTGCGACGGCGAACAGGGTCACCGCCGATACGTGCATGTGGAAGATCACCGAACGGGTATTCGAGGTCCGCATCACCCGCACGCCGTAAAGCGCGACACAGGCCATGAGGAGTGCCGCTGCAAGAGCGAGGCCGACGCCCGTCCCGAAGGCGCCCGAGACGTCGCCGCGGACTTCGAGCGCGAGCACGAGCCCTGCAAATCCGCCGATAAGACCCACCACGAGGCCGCGGCCGAGCCGCTCCTGTCCGAGAAGCCATGCGCCGATGCCGGTCAGCATCGGGTAGAGGTAGAACACGAGAATGGCGAGGGCGATGGCGACGTGATCGAAGGATGAAATCAGACAGAAGGCCATCGCGCCGTTGAGGATGCCGAGGGCGAGCGCCGAATTGCGCTCGCGCGGAGGCAGCGGAATGGGCGTACCGGTAAGGCGGAGAAACAACGCCAGTGCGACGAGTGCGGCGGCCATGCGTACGGTAATCAGCGTCAGCGGGTTGGCGCCGCCTTCATAGGAGACGACCGCGAAGGCGTTGTTTCCGGCGAAGCAGAGCGCGCCGATCAGAACGAGGACGTATCCGCCCGTCGATCCGGCCGTTGTCGCCGATAGGGATTGGTTCGAGTCTGCCATCGTCACGATTTGTGCCGAAGGCGACGATGTCGGGCAATCGAAATTTTGGGCGGCCCTGTTCGGGCGTGTGGCCGTCCGTCAGCGTATTCTGCCGGTCAGGCGATCTCGTGACGAAGCGACTGCAGCTGACGCCAGCGTTCCTGCGTATCGGTCAGGAAGGCGAGGTCGATACGCGGCGGGTTCACGTAGACCACGCGGGAATCGAACTTGCCGACGCCATCGATGAAGACCGTCAGGTTCTCGCCGGCATTCGGAACGATGTCGGAGTTGATGCTCATGGACGCAGTCGAAACGCTCCGGACCTTGGAGGTGACGCCGCGGCCGCCATACACGACGACTGCTTCGGAGATGCTCATGTTCAAAACCCGTGCTTTCAGGCCGAGAGAAGCGGGATTTTCACCGCTTCCGCTTAAGCATTCGTGAACGGGCAAAAGGAAGTCAGCCGATGGTGACCCTCAGCGTGCCGACACCCTCTATCCGCCCTTCGAGGCGGTCGCCGCGAACCACCGGGGCAGGGCCCTTCGGCGTCCCCGTGAAGACGATGTCGCCCGGCTCCAGCGGGGCGTAGGCCGACAGCCGGGAGACGATTTCGGCGGGGCTCCAAATAAGTTGCGAGAGGTTGCCTCGTTGGCGGGCGGCGCCGTTGACGTCGATCGCAATCTCCCCGGCGGTCGGGTGGCCGATTTCATCGGCCCGGCGCAGCGGACCGACGGGGGACGCGCCGGCGAAGCTCTTGCAGAGGTCCCAGGAGTGCTGGTTGGCGATGCATTCGCGAAGGACGTCGCGCCGGATCATGTCGAAGCCGACGGCATAACCGAACACGTGCTTGAGCGCGCGGTCGGGCGGGATGTCGGTGCCGGCCCGGCCCACTGCGAGAACCATTTCGACTTCCGGTTCGAGCTGGGCGGTGGCCGCGGGATAGGGAAGTATCGCGCCGTCCCCGAGGATCGAATCCGCGGGTTTGAGAGAAATTCCGGGAACGCTCGCGGTGCCGCCGAGACCGGTTTCCGCTGCATGATCGGCATAATTACGCCCGATAGCGTAAATTCGCCGGACCGGAAACATCTCGTCCGATCCCTGTATTGCAATGGCGGGCGGAAGGGCGGGGGTGAAGGCGTAAATCATTGGCGTTCCAGTGGTTTCGGTCGAATGTCCGGGCCGCGCCAATATACCGGGCAATTGATATTTAACGAAAAATTTAAGTTCGCAGGTGAACATGCCCGTTAATCATAGGCGTTAGACCAGCAGAGTCGAATGACTGGAAACAGCAGACGAGCGGACGGTGCAATTCAGGGCCCGCGGCCGGTGCAACACGTGAACCCGGTTGTCCCTGCGTCGGGCAACGGGCCCGCCCTCGTACCGACTCCCGAGAACCGGGAGGCTCTGGCACGCCAGGTCGAGAATCGTTTCTCGGAGGCAGAGCGTTACCGCCTTGCGATCGAGGGATCTCAGGATGGCGTGTGGGATTGGGACGTGCTCGCCGACGATCTCTACCTTTCGCCCACGATGCTCGGGCTCCTCGATTACGAGGAGAATGCCGTCTGGAGCAGTTCGGCGGCCGTCGGCGAACTCGTTCATCCGGACGACCTCGAATATCACCGCAATGCCATTCGGGCACACCTCAAGGGCGAAACGGATTTCTTCAGCGTCGATCTGAGGATGCGCCGGAGCGACGGCGGTTATGCCTGGATGTACATGCGTGGCCGCGGAATTCGCGACGAAAGCGGCCGGGTGACCCGCCTGGTCGGCACGTCGTCGGACATCTCGGACCGCAAGATGGTGGAAGAAGCCCGTGCAGATGCCGAGTTGCGCGCCCGCCGGGCCCAGATGCGTCTAGCGGATGCGATCAAGGTCTCGGCCGACGGTTTTGCGCTGTTCGACGCACTCGACCGCCTCGTGATGTACAACGAGCAGCTCTCCGCCGCTTTCGGCGCCGCCGCGCAGAAGATCAGCTTCGGCGTTTCGTATGGGGAGCTGATCGCAGCGCTCGCGAACATGGCGGTCGTGCCCGACGGCGACGGGCAGAACCGCGAATGGCTGGTCGGCCAGATGGCCTACCACTCGGACCCGGTCGGCAACATCCTGGTCGCGACCGTCGACAACCGCTGGTTCAAGCTGACCGAACGCAAGACGAACGAAGGCGGCACGGTCATGGTCCTCAGCGACGTGACCGCGATGAAACAGGTCGAGAACGACCTTCAGGCCCGGTATGCCGAACTCGCCGCGGCGAAGTCGGTCTCGGACGAGCAGAGCGCGCAGCTGGCGGTGCTGGCGGAGCGGCTGGCCGAGGCAAAGGAAGTCGCCGATGCGGCGAGCCGCACGAAGAGCGAATTTCTCGCGAACATGAGCCACGAGCTTCGGACGCCGCTCAACGCCATCATGGGCTTCTCCGAGGTGATCAAGAACGAGCTCTTCGGTCCCGTCGGCGTGCCGCAGTACAAGCAGTACGCCATCGACGTCTACGACTCCGGCGCCCATCTGCTCGCGATCATCAACGATATTCTCGACCTGTCGAAGGTCGAGGCGGGCAAGTTCGACCTCAACGAAACCGAGATACAGGTCGGCGACCTCTGCCGTTCGGTGCTCCACATCGTCAAGGGGCGCGCCGACGAGGGCGGGATTACCCTGGTCAAGGGGCTGCCCGACGACCTTCCTTATCTGCTCGCGGATCCTCGTACGCTCAAGCAGATGCTCCTCAACCTCCTGTCCAATGCGCTCAAGTTCACGCGTTCCGGCGGCACCGTGGACCTCGTGGTGTCGATCACCGACGACGGCGGGTTCCGCTTCGACGTCCGCGATACCGGCGTCGGTATCGCGAAGGAGCATTTCGCTACGGTTCTCTCGCCTTTCGGCCAGGTAGACC
>JAYOEF010000035.1:0-24272 GCA_038106605.1 Alphaproteobacteria bacterium | reverse complement strand
CCTTCCGCCTGATGGGCTTCGGCCACCGCGTTTACAAGAACTTCGATCCGCGCGCCAAGATCATGCGTGCGACCTGCCACGAGGTCCTGAAGGAGCTCGGCAACGCCGACGAGCCGCTCCTCAAGCTCGCGATGGAGTTGGAGCGCATCGCCCTCGAGGACGAATATTTCGTCGAGCGGAAGCTCTATCCGAACGTCGACTTCTACTCGGGCATCATCTTCCAGGCGATCGGCATCCCGGTCTCGATGTTCACGGTGCTGTTCGCGGTCGCCCGCACGGTCGGCTGGGTCGCCCAGTGGAACGAGATGATCGAGGATCCGGCCCAGAAGATCGGCCGTCCGCGCCAGCTCTACAACGGCCAGGACCAGCGGAAGTTCGTGCCGATCAGCAAACGCTGATCCGTACTCCGTACGCAAATCGGACAAAGAAAAACGCCCCGCTCTGCGGGGCGTTTCCTTTTCGGCCTTGTTCGAGGCAGGTTCCTGCCTGGCGCGGTCAGCGCTCGATCAGCTCGATCTTGTAGCCGTCCGGGTCCTCGATGAAGGCGATCACGGTCGTCCCGTGCTTCATCGGACCGGGCGGGCGCGGGATGCTGACGCCTTCCGCCTTCATCTTCTCGCAGGTGCCGTAGATGTCGGGCACGCCGACGGCGAGATGGCCGAAGCCGCTGCCGTGGGTATAGGGCTCTTCCTGCCCCCAGTTGTAGGTCATCTCCAGAACCGTATTCGAATCCTCGTCGCCGTAACCCATGAAAACATTGGTGAATTCGCCACTCGGGTAGTCCTTCCGGCGAAGCACCTTCATGCCGAGATGGCGCGAATAGAAATCGATCGACTTCTCCACGTCCTTCACGCGGATCATCGTGTGCAGAAGTCTGAAAGCGTTCGTATCGGTGGCCATTGCTCCCCTCATCCCTTTCCAGCGGATTTCCCAAGATAGGACATTACGACATCGGCGGCCGCATTACTCGGCGAACCTCCCGGCGGGCGGAGCATTTCGAGCGCGGCGCGCGCGTCCGAAAGCTGACGCTGGCGGGCCGTGCGGTCGTCGAGGAGGCTGAGCGCCTCCGCCGCGATCAGGTCTCCCCGGCAACGCTCCTGCAGCAGCTCGGGCACCGCCTCGCGCTCGAGGAGAATGTTGATCAGGTTGGCGAACTGCTGGCGGACGCCGTGCAGCATGCGGACGACGGCGATCGTCACCGGGCTGAGCCGGTAGGCAATCAGATGCGGCACGCCGGCGAGCGCGAGCTCGAGGGAAACCGTGCCGGATGCGGCGATCGCAACGTCGCAGGCCGCCATTGCGTCGAACTTCTCCTCCATCGACGTGACGACGATGGACTTGCCGGGCCAGCCCGCGATCCGCTCGCGCAGGAAATCCTCGATGTAGGACACCGTCGGAAAGACGAAGACCGCGTTCGGATAGCGGGCGGAGAGACGCTCGGCCGCATCGCGGAAGACCGGCGTGAGACGGTCGACCTCGCCGCGCCGGCTGCCCGGCAGGATGCAGATCGCCGTCCGGTCCCGCGCGATACCGTGCTTCTCCCGGAAACTGGGACCGTCGCCCCGGTCCGCGCCGCCCTCGAGAACCGGGTGGCCGACGAAGGTGCAGGCGAGCCCGTCGGCTTCGAAGAACGGCGGCTCGAACGGCAACAGGGCCATCAGGTGGTCGAGCTCGCGCGCGAACTTCTTCGTCCGCTTCGGCCGCCACGCCCAGACCGTCGGCGCGACGTAGTGGACGAGCGGAATGCCGCTGCCGCGGAGCCCCTTCCAGACGCCGTAGCAGAACCCGGGCACGTCGATCGAGACGACGATGTCGGGCCGGTCGTCGCGGATTCTTGCGACCGTCTCGCGCATCCGCCGCTTGATCAGCGGAATCTTGTGAACGACCTCGACCACGCCCATCAAGGCGATGTCGGAGATCGGGAACAGCGTCTCCAGCCCTTCGGCCTTCATCGCGTCGCCGCCGACGCCCGCAATCCGCACCCTGTCGCCAGTGCGCTCGCGCAGCGCCGCGATCAGGCGTGCGCCGATCAGGTCGCCCGAGGGCTCCCCGGCAATCAGCCAGATGAACGGGGGACGCGCATCGCTCATGCGGGGTCAGTCCGCGATCCGGATGCCGTAGACATAGATTCCCGCGGCGTCGGCCGCACGGACGGTCTCCTCCCGGTCCACGACGAGCGCGCCGCCCGCCTCGACCGCGATTCCGCGCAGCCGGGCTCGGGCAACGTTCGCCACCGTGTTCGCGCCGATCGCAGGAAGATCGGCGCGGCGCTCCTGGCCGGGCTTTGCGACCTTGACGAGCATCCCGCCCGGAAGCGCGGGATCGACGAACTCGGCGCAGCGCTCGATCAGCCGGTCGGTTCCCTCGACGCCTTCGACGCCGAGCACGGTGCCGTTCTGCACGATCGCCGCCTGACCGATGTCGAGGCGGCCGATCTCGCGCGCGACGACGATGCCGCGATGGATATCATCGAGGTCCGCATCTCCCGGCTTAATCGATCCGAGCGCGCCCTCGGGTGCGAGGATGTCGCCGAGCAGCGTCTCGGGCGCAATCACCCGGAAGCCTTCGGTCTCCTCCAGCTCCTTCACGACGGCCGCAAGGATGTTGTTGTCGCCCAGCATGCGCGTGCCGACCTTGGCGAGAAACTTGGCCGAACGCGCATCGCGCATCAGGTCGAACACGGTCGGCCGCGGAATCTTGCCGACCATCACCAGTTCGTCTACGCCTTCTGCGCGCGCCGCATCGAACGCGCCGCTGATGCGCGACATGCGGATCCACTGTACCGGAACGTCCTGGTAATCCGCCGGGTCGGCGCTGCCTTCGAAGGCGAGAACGCAGAAGTCCCGGCCGGTGTCGCGGCAGGCGGAGATGATCCGGCCCGGGAGCGCACCCGCCCCGGCGATGATCCCGAGCCTAGCCACGTTGCTCCGCTTTGGGCTGGCAGATCGCGCGGTTGGAATCCTTGCGGATGAAGTCGACGATCTCCATCACGGCCTCGTGCGCGCCGAAGCTCTCCTGGACGTCCACCAGACGCTCGACCATCGTGCCCTCCTCCGCAAACATCAGCCGGTAGGCCTTCCGGAGCGCGGAGATATCGGGGCGCGAAAAGCCGCGCCGCTTGAGCCCGACGATATTGAGGCCGCTGAGTTTCGCCCGGTCGCCCATCACGGAGCCATAGGGGATCACGTCGCTCTCGACGCCCGACATGCCGCCGACCATGGCGTGGCGGCCGATGCGGCAGAACTGATGGATCGCCGAGAGCCCGCCGATGATGGCGAATTCCTCGACGACGACATGACCCGCGAGGGTCGCGTTGTTCGCCATGATGACGTGGTTGCCCACGTGACAGTCGTGGGCGACGTGGGCTCCCACCATGAAGAGACAGTTGTTGCCGATGCTCGTCAGCATCCCGCCGCCTTCGGTGCCCGGATTCATCGTCACCTGCTCGCGCAGGATGTTGTTCGCGCCGATCACGAGCCGCGACGGCTCGCCCTGGTACTTCATGTCCTGCGGCGGGTGGCCGATGGAGGCGAAGGGATAGATGCGCGTGTTCGGCCCGATTTCCGTCCGCCCGCCGACAGTGACATGGGAAACGAGCTCGCAGCCGTCGTGGAGATGGACGTGCGGACCGATCACGCAGAAAGGCCCGATCGAAACGCCCGCGCCGATTTGCGCAGCCGGATCGACGAGCGCAGTGGGATGGATTCCCGACATGGATAAAACCTCAGTCGTCGAGGATCATCGCTGCAAAAGTAGCTTCCGCGACAAGGTGGCCATCCACCGTCGCGCGTCCGGCGAATTTCCAGACGTTGCCGCGATTTCTTTCCTTGGTGACCTCGACATGCACCTGATCGCCGGGACGCACGGGCTTGCGGAACCGCGCGCCGTCGACGGTCATGAAATAGACGAGCTTGCCCTCGGATTCGGGTCCGAGGGTGTGAACGACGAACACCGCCGCAGTCTGCGCCATGGCCTCGATGAGGAGGACGCCTGGCATGACGGGCTGGGTCGGAAAGTGACCGGCGAAGAAGGATTCGTTGATCGACACGTTCTTGAGACCGGTGCATTTGACGCCCGGGACGATATCGATGACGCGATCGATCATCAGGAACGGATACCGGTGCGGGATCATCTTCATGATCCTCTCGATATCGATCTGTTCCAGCTTGCTACCCGACTCCGACTCCAAGGTATCCATCGCTATTTTCCCTTCTTCTCCGCCAGCCGGGACAGAACGGCCGCCTGCCGGAAGAACTTCTTTATCGGCACAGCGGGCATGCCGCAAACGGTGGCTCCGGCTTCGACGTTGCCGATCACGCCGGAACGCGCCGCAATCTGGGCGCCGTCGCCGATCGTAAGGTGGCCCGCGATACCGGCCTGCCCGCCAACGACGACCCCATTGCCAAGTTTCGTACTCCCGGCAATGCCTACCAAGGATACGAGGATGCATCCCTGACCGATTTCAACGTTGTGCCCGATCTGGACCAGATTATCAATCCTGGTTCCCGCCCCGATGACCGTGTCGGGGCCGGCCCCGCGGTCGATCGTCGAATTGGCACCGATCTCGACGTTGTCATGGATGATGACCCGCCCGATCTGCGGCACTGTAACCGCTCCGCGAGGCGAGCGGGCGAAACCGAACCCGGCCTCGCCGATGCGGACGCCGGCGAACAGGGCGACGCGGTTGCCGATCATCGCGTAGCGGACCGACGCGGAGGGGCCGATGCGGCAGTCGTCCCCGATCGTCACCGATCCGCCGATATAGACGTTGGGTGCGATCCGGCAGCGGGCCCCGATGCGCGCGCCCGGACCGATGACGGTGCCGCTGCCGAGGACCGTGCCGGGCCCGATTTCGGCGCTCGGATGGATATTCTCCTCCGGCGTCTCCGGGATATAGGTCGCTTCTGTATCGGGATGAAACGCCGCCGCCACCTGCGCATAGGCGAGGTAGGGATTGGGCGTAATCAGGAGCTGCATCCCGGACGGCGCGCGATCGGCGAACTCGGGCGCCACGATTCCGCATCCCGCCCGGCTTTCGGAAAACTGTTTCGCGTAGGCCTTGTTATCGAGAAACGCGACGTCGTCGGGACCCGCCACATTCAGCGGCGCGACGTTCGCAAACGATCTTTCCGGGTCGCCGCCCGCCCCGACGTCCGCGCCCGCAGCTTCCGCGAGCTGCTTCAGGCTGAAGGGGCCGGCAGGTGGGAAAAACCGCGCGTCGGGCATCGGCTTATTGCTTGCCCTTCGCGCCACCCGCACCGTTCGAATCGGCTTCGACTTCGATCTTCACCCGGGGCAGCTTCTTGTCGAGCCGTGCGATCACTTCGGAGGTGATATCGAGCGAATTCGCCGACATGAAGGTGAACTTCTTGTCGAGCACGATGTTGAGCTTGCGCTCCTTCGCGATCTCCTGCGTCACCAGTGCGAGGTTCTGGATGATCACCGAGCGCGTCGCATTGAACGCACGGTCGAGGTTCTTCCGCCGCTCCTGCACGATCTGCTGGGCCTCGCTCGCCTTGTCCGCGAATTCACGCCGCTTCTGAGCGAATGCATCCGGCGCCAGGATCGCGCGCTGCTGGGCGAGTTGCTGCTCCGCCTCGCGAAGCGCCCGCTCCTCGTCACGGACCTTGTTCTGGAACTCCTTGCGGAGATTGTCGATGTCCGGCTGCACGCTCTTCGAAGCCTTCGCATCCGTCAGGACGCGCTGAACGTCGACGACCGCGATATGCGGATCTTCCAGAGTCTGAGCCGAAACGTTCGTGCTGAATGCGAGGGCCGAAATGACGGCGATCACCAGAGATCGAAGGAAAACAGTCATATGCCCAATCTTCATTAGAATCTCGTTCCGAAGCTGAAACGGAAGAATTCGGTTTTGTCGAACTCTTCCTTTACCACGGCTTGCGTCAGATCGATGCTCACCGGACCGAAGGGCGACGACCATTCCACACCTACGCCGACGGAAGCTCTGATCGAGGCCGTATCCGTAACCTGGCCAACGGTGCTGTCGCTGTCGCCGATGCTGCCCGCCTCGGTGAACATGTGTCCCCTGAGGCCGAACTCGTTCGGCAGACCGAGCGGGAATCCCACCCCCAGCGTCGAGCGATAATACCAGTTACCGCCCAGACTGTCGCCCGTCCCAAGATCCCGCGGCCCCACGCCCGCCTGCCGGAAGCCGCGCAGGCTCGATCCACCGAGGGAGAACCGGTCCACCACCCTGATCGTTTCCCCGAGATTGAACTGGTAGCCGCTGGCGCCGCCCAGGCTCAGCACCCACTTGTCCACGATCTCGTAGTAGTACGTCGAAGTCAGTTCGGTCCTGAAATAGTTGGTGTCGCCTCCGAGCCCGGTATAGGTGTTCTCGAGTTCGATGAAATAGCCCGCCGTCGGATTGAACTTGTCGTCCCGCATGTCGTACCGCAACGACTGGCCGATTCCCGAGCTGATGAAACTGCCCTCCTGCTCCTTGATCGCGGTCGAGGCGGTTGCAGGCACGTTCGTGATGTCGTCCTGGCGCAGCGTGTAACGCCAGCGCTGGCTCAGCGCCTCCGATATCCGGTAGCCCGTCCGCAGAGAGAAGCCTACCGTCTTCTTGTCAAAGGAACTCTCGCTCTGCAGATCGCGCACGGTACGGAATACGTCGACACCGGCACTCAGGTTCTTGTCCAGGAAATAGGGCTCCGTGAACGAGGTTTCGATCTGCTGGGTTTTCTGGCCGATCTGCAGGCCGAGGCGGAGATCCTGGCCGCGCCCGAGGAGATTGCGCTCGCGGATGCTCGCGTCGCCGATCACGCCCGAAGTCGTCGAGAAACCCGCACCGAACGAGATTTCGCCCGTCGACTTCTCCTTCACCTTCACGTTGATGATGGTCTTGTCGCGTGCGGAACCGGGCGCGTTGTCGATGTCTACAAGTTCGAAGAAACCGAGATTGCGGATCCGCGTGCGCGATCGGCGGATTTTCGACGTATTGAAGGCGTCGCCCTCGACGAGAAGCATTTCCCGCCGAACGACCTTATCGATCGTCCGCACGTTGCCCGAAATATTGACCATTTCGACGAAGACGCGCGGACCTTCCTGGATGACGAACTCGACATCGATCAGGCGGTCCTTGCGCTCGCGGCGCACGCGCGGACGGATATCGACGAAGGCATAGCCGAGGACACCGACGGCATCGGTCAGGGCGCCGATCGTCTTCTCGACCTCGTCCGCGTTGTACCAGTCGCCGGTCTTGACCGTGACGTGCTCGTTCAGATCCTCACCCTTCAGGTTCTTTAGCGAGGAACTGACGTTGATTTTGCCGAACTTGTAGCGCTCGCCCTCTTCCAGCGTGAACGTCACGAAGAACGACTTGTTGTCCGGCGTAAGCTCCGCGACCCCTGAGACGACCCGGAAGTCCGCGTACCCTTTCGCCAGATAGTGGCGCCGGAGCAGTTCGCGGTCGAAGGTCAGGCGATCCGGATCGTAGGTATCGTTCGACGACAGAAACCGGTACCAGGCCGACTCCTTGGTCTGGACGATGTCGCGCAACTCGCTGTCGGTGAAGTCCTTGTTGCCGATGAAACTGATCTTGCGGATGCCGGTGAGATCTCCTTCGTTGATCTCGAAGACGAGGTCGACGCGGTTCTGAGGAAGCTGGATCACCTTCGGTTCGACGGTCGCCGAGAAACGGCCGCTGCGACGGTAAATGTCCATGATCCGCTGCAGATCCGCCTGCACCCTGGAACGGGTGAAGACGACGCGGGGCCGCAGCTTCACCTCGTCGCGCAGCGTCTCGTCGGTGATGCGCCGGTTCCCCTCGAACGCGAGGCGGTTGATGATCGGGTTTTCGACGACCCGCACCACGACGTCGGGTCCGTCCTGCTGCACGGTCACGTCGGCGAACAGCCCGGTCGCGAACAGGGCCTTGAGGGCGGCGTCGAGCGAACCGGGCGTCAATGCGTCGCCGGCGTTCATATTCATGTAGGAGCGAACGGAATCCGGCTCCACGCGCTGAGCGCCCTCGATCCTGATCTCGCGGATGCGGGTCTGCGCCCCGGCATCATGCGCGAACGCGAGCAGAGGGCCCGCAACCGCAAGCGCGCACAGGACCAGACAACGCAAGAACCGCAAAAGGAAATCCCCCACCAGATCGGCTCAGGTTACCAGACCGACCAGAAAGTCCACCACCCGCAACTGGACCAGGTCGTTCCACGTGGCGAATACCATCAGGGCGAACACCATCCCGACGCCGATCCGGAGGCCGTATTCCTGGGCGCGCGCCCCCAGCGGCCGGCCGCGAAGCGCTTCGATGGAATAGAACAGCAGGTGTCCGCCGTCGAGCATCGGCACGGGGAAGAGGTTGATCAGCCCGAGATTGATCGACAGCACGCTGGCGAACATCAGCAGGCTGATCAGGCCGGTCTGTGCCACGTCTCCCGACATCTGAGCGATCCGGATCGGGCCCCCGAGTTCCTTCGTGGTGCGCGTGCCCTTTATGATCTGCCAGATCGCCGAGAAGATGCTCTCGGTCAGGACGTAGGTTTCTTGGGTCGCCCGCCAGACGGCGGTGAGCGGATCGTGGCGGACGAGTTTCATGTCCGTGCCCGGCCGCGACACGCCGAGGCGCCCGATCCGCTGCGGATTGCCGAAGCGGTCGGTCCGGTCGATCACGTCCGGGGTCACCGGAATGAGCAGTTCCCTGCCGTCGCGCTGCACCTTGAAATCCATCGGCGTGCCGGGATGGAGCTGCACGTTCCGGATGACCTGCTCGAAACGCTCGACCCTCCTCCCATCGATCTCGGTGATGACGTCGCCCACCTTGAATCCGGCACGCTCGGCGGCGCTCCCCGGCAGGACCTGGCCGATGTCCGCCGGCGTGAAGGGCTGGCCGATCGACATGAACATCGCCGACAGGACGACGATCGCGAACAGGAAGTTTGCGAGCGGCCCGGCGGAAACGATGAAGGAGCGCTGCGCGAGAGACTTCGTTTCGAACGAGACCGCGGCCTCCTCCGGGCTCAGCGGCCCATGCTCGTGGTCGTGGTCGTGCCCCTCGCCCTCGCCCCGCGACTGCATCTCGCCGAACATCTTCACGTAACCGCCGACCGGGATGAGGCTGAGCCGCCAGCGCGTGCCGGATCTGTCGTTCCAGCCGAAGAGCTCGCGCCCGAATCCGACGGAGAAGACCTCGACGCGCACGCCGCAGCGCCGCGCGGCGAGGTAGTGCCCGAGCTCGTGCACGAACACGAGCACGGTCAGCACCGCCAGGAACGGCACGATGTAGGTCCAGAGCACGGAAATCGCGTCTATCATCGGGTCCACGCTACTCTCGAAGCATCGCCGCCATCAGCCGGCACCGAGGCGAAACTTCGACATAAAATCCTTCGCCGTGCGGCGGGCGATCCGATCGACCGCGTGCACGTCTTCCACGGAATTCACTTCGCTTTCCGTCACCCGGGAGAGCGTCTCCTCGACGACCCGGGGAATGTCCAGGAAACCGATCCTCTCGCCGAGGAATCCCGCCACCGCCTCTTCGTTGGCGGCATTGAGGATAGTAGGAGCAGCCCCCCCGGTTTTCAAGGCTTCTCGGGCCAGCGTGAGCGCAGGAAATCGTTGAGAATCAGGGGCTTCGAAGGTAAGGGTCGCGATCTTGCCGAGGTCGAGTCGGGCACTCGGGGACGGCATCCGCCGCGGCCAGGCAAGCGTGTAGGCGATCGGCGTACGCATGTCCGGGGTTCCGAGCTGGGCCAGCACGGACCCGTCGACATAGGCGACCATGCTGTGCACGATCGACTGCGGGTGGACGAGGATGTCGATCCGGTCCTCCGGCATGGCGAACAGGTAGTACGCCTCGATCAGCTCCAGCCCCTTGTTCATCATGGTCGCGGAATCGACCGAAATCTTCGCGCCCATCGACCAGTTGGGGTGCGCGACCGCCTGTGCCGGGGTCGCCGCGCCCATCTCGTCGATCGTCGACGTGCGGAACGGCCCACCCGATGCGGTCAGGATGATCTTTTCGATCGCGTCCCGCCGGTCGAACTCGAAGACCTGGAAGATCGCATTGTGCTCGGAATCGACCGGAAGCAGGGTCGCACCGCTCCGCGCGATCTCGGCGAGCATGAGATCGCCCGCGCAGACGAGACATTCCTTGTTGGCGAAGGCGACGACGGCCCCCTGGCGAACCGCCTCGAGCGTCGGCTCCAGGCCGGCAGCGCCGACGATCCCCGCCATCACCCAGTCCGCCGGCCGCGCGGCGGCCTCCGCGATCGCCGCAGGGCCGGCCGCAACCTCGGCATCCGTCCCCTCCATCGCCCTGCGCAGCTCTTCGTAGCGCTCGGGGTCGGCGACGGCGACGAAACGCGCATTAAGCCGCCGGGCCTGCTCGGCGAGAAGCGCGACGTTCCGGTTCGCGGTCAGCGCCTCGACCGTATAGGCATCCGGCTCGCGGTCGATCAGGTCGATCGTGCTGCAGCCGATGGAACCGGTCGACCCGAGAATGGAAATCCTGCGGGGCCCGTCCGGGGCCGCGGCCTTCTCAATCCCCGTCATGCGCCGCCTCCTCCGCCCGAGAGCAGCGCCAATACTAGCGCGAGCGCGGGGGCGGTCAGCAGCATTCCGTCGAGCCGGTCGAGAACGCCGCCGTGGCCCGGAACCAGCCCGCTTGCATCCTTGACGCCGAACCGGCGCTTGACGACCGAGACCGACAAGTCGCCCGCCTGCGCGAGTAGCCCCGCGAGCACGCCGGCCGCGACCGCGACCGGCAGGGTCATCCCCTCCTCCCGCGGCAGCCACAGCACGCTCCAGAGCGCCGCGCAGAGCGTGCCGCCGACAAGCCCCGCCCAGGTCTTCTTCGGGCTGATCCGGGGCGCAAGGCGCGGCCCGCCGATCGCGCGGCCGGAAAAATAGGCGCCCGTATCGGTGATCCAGACCGCGAACAGCAGCCACAACGCATAGGTCCGCCCGTATTCGGGCGCGGCGCGGATCGCGAGAAAGGCTATGCAGAAGGCGCCGACGAGAGCGACGCCGAGAGCGAGATAGCCCCAGTGCGCCCGTTCGCCCGACCGCCCGAGGATCGCGAAGCCCGCCGCCGCACCGGCGAGCAGTGCGACCGACACGCCCGCCTGTCCGAGATAGAGTGCGACAAGCGCGGCAACGACGGAGGCCTCCATCGCCCATCCGGCGACACCGAACCGGCCGGACCCGCAGATCCGCGCCCACTCCCACAGCATCAGGCCGGCGGCCGCGACGATCAGGGCATCGAACCAGGGAAAGCCGAAATGGAATGCCGCGACCGTGACCGGAACGAAGATCGCCGCGGACCTGATGCGCAGTGCGAGGTTCCCGGAACCGCCGTCAGGCCGTTGTTGCGCCATAGCGCCTTTCGCGGCGGGCGAATTCCTGTATCGAATTCTCGAGCTCCTCGCGCGAAAAGTCGGGCCACAGCACGTCGGTGAAGATGAGCTCGGCGTAAGCGGACTGCCAGAGAAGGAAGTTGCTGATCCGCTTCTCGCCGCTCGTGCGGATGATCAGATCGGGATCGGGAATGTCGGAGGTGAACAGCCGGCCCGCGATCGCCTGCTCGTCCACCGTCTCGGGGTCGAGTTCGCCGGCGGCGGCTTCCCGCGCGATCCTGCGCGCGGCCGCGGTGATCTCCTGACGGCTGCCGTAGCTCAGCGCGACGATCAGGTTCAGCTGCGTATTGCCCCTGGTCTTCTGCTCGGCCATCTCGATCAGCGAGACGATCTCGGGTTCGAGCCGCTCGCGTTCGCCGATGAAGCGAATGCGCACGCCTTCGCGGTGGAGTTCCGAAACTTCCTGGCGGAGATAGATGCGAAGAAGCGACATCAGGTCGGCAATCTCCGTCGCCGGCCTCTTCCAGTTCTCCAGCGAGAACCCGTAGAACGTGAGATAGCGGACCCCGAGCTGCTTCGCCGCCTTGATCGTGCGGCGGACGGCCTCGGCCCCCTGCTTGTGCCCCATGACACGCGGATAACCGCGCGCCTGCGCCCAACGCCCGTTGCCGTCCATGATGATCGCCACGTGGACGGGAAAGCCGTTCGACTCAGGCTGCGTTGGGACAGGTTTCATTCAACTCGCTCTACAATTCAAACCTGCATGATCTCGGCTTCCTTGGCCGTCACGGCCTCGTCGATCGCCTTGATCGTCTTGTCGGTGAGCTCCTGGACCTCGTCCGCCCAGGCGCGCTGCTCGTCCTGGGAGAGCTCGCCGTCCTTCTCCATCTTCTTCAGCATGTCGATGCCGTCGCGGCGGACGTTCCGCACCGCCACGCGGGCCTGTTCGGCGTACTTGCTCGCGACCTTCGTCATCTCCGTGCGGCGCTGCTCGGAGAGCTGCGGCACCGGAACGCGGACGACGTTGCCGTCGCGCTGCGGATTGAGGCCGAGATCGGATTCGCGGATCGCCTTCTCGACCGCGGCCACGAGCGACTGGTCCCAGACCTGGACCGCCAGCATGCGCGCGTCGGGCGCGCTGATCGTGCCGACCTGGTTCATCGGCATCCTGCTGCCATAGGCATCGACGTCGATGGGCTCCAGCAGCGCCGGCGCGGCGCGGCCGGTGCGCAGGCCCGCGAACTCGTTCCTGAGGACTTCGACCGCCCGGCCCATCCGCCGTTCGATATCGTCGATGTCAGGATCTGCCATGGCTAAGCTCCCCTACCCGATCCGCGTCTTCAGGCGGTTTCGCTGATGATCGTGAATGTCCCGTTGCCTTGGACAACGGCCGCAAAGGCGTTGGGATTGTGTATCGAAAAGACCAGAATCGGAATGTTATTTTCCCGCGCCAGCGAGATCGCGGAAGCGTCCATCACCTTGAGATCGCGCGACAACACGTCCATGTAGGTCAGCCGTTCGTAGCGCTTCGCGTTCGGGTCCTTCTTGGGGTCGGCGGTGTAGACGCCGTCGACCTGCGTGCCCTTGAAGATGCCGTCGCAGTTCATCTCGGTGGCGCGGAGCGCGGCCGCCGTGTCGGTGGTGAAGAACGGGCTGCCGGTGCCGGCCGCGAAGATCACCACGCGGCCCTTTTCCATGTGGCGGACGGCGCGCCTGCGGATATAGCGCTCGCAGATCGTGTCCATCGGGATGGCCGACTGCACGCGGGTATCGACGCCGAGCCGCTCGAGCGCGCCCTGCATCGCAAGCGCGTTCATCACGGTGGCGAGCATGCCCATGTAGTCGGCGGTGCCGCGTTCCAGTCCCGACGCCGCACCGGAAATGCCGCGGAAGATGTTGCCGCCGCCGATGACCAGGCAGACCTGCGTCCCAACCTCGGTTACCGCCTTGATTTCCTTGGCGATCCGCTCGACCGTACCGGGGTTGATGCCGTAGGGGTCGTCGCCCATCAGGGCCTCTCCCGAGACCTTGAGAAGCACCCGCTTGAACTTCGGTTTGCCGCTCTCCGACATCGGCTTGCCCCCGGTCCCGGCCTCAGCCGCCCGCCGTCGCGGCGACCTCGGCGGCGAAGTCCGTTTCTTCCTTCTCGATGCCTTCGCCGAGCTGGAAGCGCACGAACGAGGCGATCTTCACCGGCGCGCCAACGTCCTTGGCCGCGCCCTCGACGACCTTAGAGACGCGCGTCTCGCCGTCGATGACGAACACCTGGTCGAGGAGGCAGACCTCCTCGTAGTACTTGCGGAGGCGGCCTTCGACCATCTTGGCAATGATGTCGTCGGGTTTGCCAGAGGCGCGGGCCTGCTCGGAGAGCACATCGCGCTCGCGGTCGAGCGCCGACTGGTCGACGTTATCGCGCGACAGCCACAGCGGGTTCGCCGCCGCAACGTGCATCGCGAGCTTCTTGCCGAGATCGGCGAGCTTCGCCGCATCGCCCGTGGACTCGAGCGCGACGAGGACGCCGATGCGGCCCATGTCGGGCGCCGCGGCACTATGGATGTAGCTGGCGACGACGCCGCTGCCGACCGCAAGCCCGGCGCTCCGGCGGAACGAGAGGTTCTCGCCGATGGTGCCGACGAGCTCGGTCACCGAGTCCTTTACCGACTTGCCACCGGCGAGCTTCGCCTCGGCGACGCTCTCAGAGGCGCCGTCCGTGCCGAGCGCCGCCTTTGCGACGTCGCCCACGAACTCCTGGAACTCCGGATTGCGGGCGACGAAGTCGGTCTCGGAGTTGACCTCTACGACGACGCCCTTGGCACCGTCGGTCGCGACCGCGACGAGGCCCTCGGCGGCGACGCGGCCGGCCTTCTTCGCGGCGGCGGCGAGGCCCTTCTTGCGCAGCCAGTCGACCGCCGCCTCCATGTCGCCGTTGCTCTCGGTCAGAGCCTTCTTGCAATCCATCATGCCCGCGCCAGACGTTTCGCGGAGCTGCTTGACCATAGCGGCCGTGATATCAGCCATAACTCACCTTCTCAATTAATTCGTCCAAGGCCTTGATAAGAAGAAAACTTCTTACTCAGCCGCGGCTTCGCCGCCGGCCGCTTCAGCTTCGGCCGGGATCTCCTCGGCCGGGCCTTCGGCGGCTTCGCCGATGTCGGCGCCCGAACGGATGGCTTCCTGCTGGAGGCCGTCGAGGACCGACGCCGAGACGAGATCGCAATAGAGGGCGATCGAACGGATGGCGTCGTCGTTGCCCGGGATCGGGAAGGTGATCCCCGCCGGGTCGGAATTGCTGTCGATGACCGCCACCACGGGGATGCCGAGCTTGGTCGCCTCGGCGACCGCGATGTCCTCCTTGTTCGTGTCGATCACGAACAGCAGGTCCGGCAGGCCGCCCATGTCCTTGATGCCGCCGAGCGACCGCTCGAGCTTCTCCCGCTCGCGGGTCAGGACCAGCAGCTCCTTCTTGGTCAGCCCTTCGGCGACCTCGGGCGAGCCGAGCATCTCGTCGAGCTCGCGCAGGCGCTTGATCGACTGGGTGATCGTCTTCCAGTTGGTCAGCATGCCGCCGAGCCAGCGGTGGTTGACGAAGTACTGGCCGCAGCGCGACGCCGACGCCGACACGATGTCGGAGGCCTGGCGCTTGGTGCCGACGAACAGGACGCGACCGCCGCGGGCCGTAACCTCACGCACCGCCGCGAGCGCCGCATGGAGCATCGGGACGGTCTGCGCCAGATCGATGATATGGACCCCGTTGCGGACGCCGAAAAGGAACGGCTCCATCTTGGGGTTCCAGCGACGGGTGTGGTGGCCGAAGTGCACGCCAGCCTCGAGAAGCTGACGCATCGTGAAATCAGGCATCGCCATGATCGTTTCCTTTTCCGGTTGAACCTCCGCGGGAAACGTCTGGAATTACAGGGACTTGGCCCCTCCTTCCCGACACCGGACCGAGTTCTTGGCATATGGCGCCAAGCCCCGTACCCCCGCGTGCGGATTTACGGGCGGGTTGGTACAGGCGGAGCGCCCGGTTTGCAAGGGAAATCTTGGGTTTCCGCCGCCCCCGACGCCCGCCGGGAGAAAAACGCGAAAACAACCCCATGCACCCGAAACCACCTCACGCACCGCCAGCCCTCCGCGCGGCCTCATCGGCACCGAGTACCGGCGCGGACCGCCCGGTGACGCAGCAGATCATAATACCACACGGAGAACAAAAAGAGAACTTACGGCGTAAGATTAGAACCGAAGGTCAACGCACGGCACGCCATGAGCAATCTGTTTCAATCGAACGATTGCCGCGCCTTCACTTGCCCAGCAAAAACCTCAATGGAATTAGAATAAAATACGGCCCTACGACAGTCACTAACGCAATATAAGAATAGATTCTGGGAATAATTGGGTTTAATATCCATGGCAGAATCACTATAACAACAAAAATGACTGCCATTACGGCGAATATATAAAATATGTTTCTCTCTATCAATTTGGCTATTTTGAACGAAGTAACGTCGTAAAAGTTTATGATCCACAACATTATTTTGTCATAGCCAAAATATCGACGGCAATCTAGCCCGTCTAAGGATCCAGAACCGCCGCCACGCCCGGCAGGTGCCCGAGCGCGGCACGGAAGTCGCCTGTCAGCGCCACCTTGCGCGGGATCCTGACCTCGACCTCCTGGTCGCCGCCGACGTCGAGGATCAGCGCCACCTTGCAGTTGCCCGGCTGGCCGCCCTCGATCGCCTGCTTCACGCCCTCGATGGCGATGGGATCGACGACGACGATCTTGAGCTCGGTGGACGCGCTGGCGAGCGCCTCGTCGAGCGCCCGGATGCCGAGGGCCGACATGCGGGCCCCCTCGCCGTCAGCGCGGATCTCGAGCGCGATCAGCACCCGCTGTCCGGGCTCCAGCAATTCCCGGGACGTCGCGAGAATCTCCGAGAACACGACGACTTCGTAGACGCCCGCCGTATCCGAGAGCTGGACGAAGGCGAAGCGGTTGCCCTTCGCGGACGTGCGTTCCTGACGGCTGATCACGACGCCCGCGACCTTGGGCGAGGCGCCGGCGAGGCGCGGGCCGATCTCGCTCGACGGCGTCACGCGGAGCCGCCGCAGCTGGCCGGCGTAGGCATCGAGCGGATGGGCCGAGATATAGGAGCCGACGGCCTCGAACTCGTGGGTCAGGCGCTCCATCACCGGCCAGTCGGCGGTGTCGGGCAACCGGAGCCGCGACGCGTTGTCGGCCGGACCGCCGCCGAACAGGCTCTCCTGGCCGCTGTCGCGCTCCTGGGCGGACGCGTTGGCGAGCCGCATCACGGATTCCGCGCCCTCGTAAAGGCGCTTCCGGTTGCGGTCGATGGCATCGAACGCCCCTGCCCTGACAAGGTTCTCGAACTGGCGCTTGTTCGCGCCCGACGCGCCGAGGCGGCCCGCGAGATCGGCCATGTCGGTGAAGCTGCCGTTGCGGTCGCGCTCGGCGACGACGTCGGTCATCGCCTGGCTGCCGACGTTCTTGATCGCGGCGAGCGCGTAGCGGACGGCGTATTCCTCCTGCCCGTCGCGGCGGATCGTCTCGACGGTGAAGGTGACGCGCGAGCGGTTAATGTCGGGCGGCAGCAGCGCGATGCCGAGGCGGTCGAGCTCCTGGCGGAAGACGTTGAGCTTGTCGGTGTTGCCGAGATCGAGGGTCATCGACGCCGCGAGGAACTCGACCGGGTAGTTGGCCTTGAGATAGGCCGTCTGGTAGGCGACGAGCGCGTAGGCCGCCGCATGGCTCTTGTTGAAGCCGTATCCCGCGAACTTGTCGACCTGCTCGAAGATCCGGGCCGCCTGCGCCTTATCGACGCCGCGTTCGACCGCGCCCGCGACGAAGTTCTCGCGCTGGGCGTCCATCTCCGCCTTGATCTTCTTGCCCATGGCGCGGCGCAGCAGGTCGGCGCCGCCGAGCGAGTAGCCCGACAGCGTCTGGGCGATCTGCATCACCTGTTCCTGGTAGATCATCACCCCGAAGGTCTCCTTCAGGATGGGCTCCAGCGCGGGATGGAGGTAGTCGGGCTCCTCCTGGCCGTGCTTGCAGGCGATGTAGCGCGGAATGTTGTCCATCGGGCCCGGCCGGTAGAGCGCGACCAGCGCGATGATGTCCTCGAACGCGTCGGGGCGGAGCTGGCGCAGCACGTCGCGCATGCCCGAACTTTCCAGCTGGAACACGCCGACCGTCTCGCCCCTCGCCAGCATCTCGTAGGATTTCCGGTCGTCGAGCGGCAGGTGCGCGAGGTCGATGTCGACGCCTCGCTCGCGGATCAGGTCGATTGCGCGCGCCAGCACCGTCAGCGTCTTGAGGCCGAGGAAGTCGAACTTCACGAGGCCGGCGGCTTCGGCGTACTTCATCGAGAACTGCGTCGCCGGCATGTCCGACCGCGGGTCCTGATAGAGCGGCACGAGCTCGGCGAGGCGCCGGTCGCCGATGATCACGCCAGCGGCATGCGTCGAGGCGTGGCGGTAGAGACCCTCGAGCTTGAGCGAGATGTCGATGAGCTGCTTGATCGTCTCGTCGCCGTCGCGGAGCGCGCGGAGCTGCGGCTCGCCGTCGATGGCCTCCTGCAGCGTCGGCGGCTTCGCCGGATTGAACGGCACCAGCTTGGTGATCTTGTCGACCTGTCCGTAGGGCATGCCGAGCACGCGCCCGACGTCGCGCAGCACGGCGCGGGCCTGCAACTTTCCGAAGGTGATGATCTGGGCCACCTTCTCGTGCCCGTACTTGTGCTGGACGTAGCGGATCACCTCGTCCCGCCGGTCCTGGCAGAAGTCGATGTCGAAGTCGGGCATCGACACACGTTCCGGGTTGAGGAAGCGCTCGAACAGAAGGCCGAAGCGCAAGGGGTCGAGGTCGGTGATGGTGAGCGACCAGGCAACCACCGAGCCCGCGCCCGATCCGCGGCCCGGTCCGACCGGGATTCCTTGCTCCTTCGACCACTGGATGAAGTCGGCGACGATCAGGAAGTAGCCGGGGAAGCCCATCTCGATGATGACGCCGAGTTCGAAATCGAGCCGCTCGCGGTAGGGCTTCGCCGCCGCCTCCCGCGCCTCGGCGTCCATCTCCGGCGTGTAGACCTGGCTTTCGAGGCGTTCTTCAAGACCCTCGCGGGCCATGACGCGAAGCTGCTCCTCCTCGGTCAGCCCGCCCTCCACCTCGAACGGCGGCAGGATCGGCTTCCGCTCGGTCGCCATGAAGGCGCAGCGCTTCGCGATCACGACCGTGTTGTCGACCGCTTCCGGCAGGTCGGAGAACAGCTCCCGCATCGCGGCGGCGGTGCGGAAATGGTGGTTCGGCGTGAGGCGCCTGCGGTCGGACCGGTCGATATGCGCGCCCTCGGCGATGCAGAGGAGCGCGTCGTGCGCCTCGTACAGGTCCTCGGTCGCGAAATAGGCGTCGTTGGTGGCGACCAGCGGGATGTTGCGGTCGAAAGCGAGATCGAGGAGGCCGGGCTCGATCCGCTGCTCGAACTCGAGCCCGTGGCGCTGCAGTTCCATATAGAAGCGGCCAGGGAACATGGCTTCCAGCCGGGCGCACATCTCCTCGGCAGCCTTGGTCTGGCCGTCGCCGAGAAGCCGCCCGATGGCGCCGTCCGGCCCGCCGGAGAGGCAGATCAGCCCTTCGGTGCGGGCCTCCAGTTTCTCAAGCGTGGTGTGAGTGTCGCCATGCTCGGTCGTGAGGAACGCGTCGGAGACGAGCTCCAGCAGGTTCTCGTAGCCCGTCTCGTTCTGGGCGATCAGCACCAGCCGGTCGTGGCGGCGGGCGGACGCATTCACGCCCTGGCGCGCGCCGCTCCCCTCGTCGCGGAGAATGTCCATCTGCACGCCGATGATCGGCTGGATTCCGGCCTTCGACGCGGCGAGCGAGAATTCGAGAGCGCCGAACAGGTTGTTCGTGTCGGTGACGGCCACCGCCGGCATCCCCTGCTTCGTGCATAGGCCGACCAGCGCGGGCAGCTTGATCGCGCCTTCGGACAGGGAATAGGCCGTGTGGACCCTGAGATGGATGAAGCCGGGTTCGCTCATGGGCGAAGTGTAGACCGAATCGGCTGTGGATATGTTTGCCCGGCTCTGGCAGCTCGGGGCTCAGGCCGCTTCGAGGACGCCGTTGCGCAGCACGAGGGTGCGGTCCATGCGCCGCGCGAGATCTGGATTGTGGGTCGCGATCAGGGCCGCGACGCCGGTATCGCGGGCAAGATGCAGCAGGAGGTCGAACACGCGCTCCGCCGTCTCCTGGTCGAGGTTGCCGGTCGGCTCGTCGGCGATCAGCACCGACGGCGAATTGGCGAGCGCCCGGGCGATGGCGACGCGCTGCTGCTCGCCGCCCGAGAGCTTCGCCGGTCGGTGGCTTTCGCGCTCCGCGAGCCCAACAAGGCCGAGGAGCTCGCGGCCCCGGACCCGAGCCTTCGAGCGCGCGACGCCCGCGATCATCTGGGGAACGACGACGTTCTCGAGCGCCGAGAACTCCGGCAGCAGGTGATGGAACTGGTAGACGAAGCCGATCGCCGTTCGCCGGAGGGCCGTGCGCCGCTCGTCGCTGAGGCCGCTGCAGGGCTCGCCCGCCACGGTCACCTCGCCGCCGTCCGGCCGCTCGAGGAGTCCGGCGATGTGGAGGAACGTGGACTTGCCGGCGCCCGACGGGCCGACGAGGGCGACGACCTCGCCCGGCGCGAGGCGGAGTGCGGCACCCCGCAGGATGTGGAGGTCGCGCTCGCCCTGGCGGAAGGTGCGGACGATGCCGTCCAGCAGAAGCGCCGCGTCACTCATTGCGGAGCGCCTCCACCGGATCGAGCCGGGCCGCGCGCCATGCCGGATAGAGCGTCGCAAGGAACGAGAGCGCGAGCGACATGCCGACGACCGCAACGACGTCCTCGACGAGGACGACCGACGGCAGCTGCGACAGGAAATAGATCTCGGCGGCGAACAGCTCGGTCCCGGTGAGGCCCTGAAGCCACTGGCGGATGGTCTCGATATTGCTCGCGAACGCGACGCCGAGCGCGAAGCCCGCGGCGGTGCCGACGATGCCGACCGAGGCGCCCGCGAGCAGGAAGATGCGCATGATCATGCCACGCGTCGCGCCCATCGTGCGCAGGATGGCTATGTCCCTGCCCTTGTCCTTCACCAGCATGATCATGCCGGAGATGATGTTGAAGGCGGCGACGAGGATGATCAGGGTCAGGATCAGGAACATGACGTTCCGCTCGACCTTGATCGCGTTGAAGAAGCTCGCGTTCGCCTGCTGCCAGTCGACGAGGCGGAGCGTCGCGCCGGAGGTCCGGAGGATCTGCCCCTTCACCGCGTCGACGCGGTCGGGATTGTCGAGCAGCACTTCGAGGTTGGTGACGGCGTCGCCCGCCTGGAAATAGAGCTGCGCGGCCTCGAGCGGCATGAAGACGAAGCCGGAATCGTATTCGAACATGCCGACGCTGTAGGTCGCGGCGATGCGGAAGACCTTGCTGCGCGGCACCGAGCCGAAGGCGCTCGCGTTCGACTGCGGAGACACGAGGCGGATGGTGTCGCCCGGCCCGACGGCGAACTTGCGCGCGAAGCGCGTGCCCACGATCACCGCGTTCTTGCCATGGAAGTCGTCGAGCGTGCCGGCGCGGATGTTGTCGGCGAAGATCGCGCGGTTCCGGATGTCCTCGGGGCGGACGCCCCGGACGATGGCGCCGGACGCCACCGTGTTCGCGGTCACCAGCACCTGCCCCTCGACCACGGGGATGACCTTCTCGACGCCCCGGATCTTGCGGACGCCGTCTGCAACGATGTCGAAATCGCGAAGGTTGCCGCCGCCGAGATTGTAGACGCCGATATGGCCGTTGAGCCCGAGGATGCGGGTCAGCAGCTCGGCGCGGAAGCCGTTCATCACCGACATGACGATGATCAGCGTCGCGACGCCGAGACCGATGCCGGCGAGCGAGAAGCCAGCGATGACGGAAACGAAGCCCTCCTCGCGCCGCGCGCGCAGGTAGCGGAACGCCACCATGCGCTCGAAGGCGTTGAAGATCATGCGGAAGGCCGTTCGGACAGGCGCGCGAGCGCGGATTCGGCGGAGATCTCCTCGCGCTCCCCGGTCGCCCGGTACTTGAGCTCGACGACCCCGTTCTTGAGGCCGCGCGGCCCGACGACGACCTGCCACGGCAGGCCGATCAGGTCCATGGTCGCGAACTTGGCCCCTGCCCGTTCGTCGCGGTCGTCGTAGAGCGGATCGCGGCCGCAGGCGGCGAGCTTCGCGTAGATATCCTCGCAGGCGGCGTCGCAGTCGGCATCGCCCGCCTTGAGGTTTACGACCCCGGCGCCGAAGGGCGCGACCGCCTCGGGCCAGACGATGCCCGCATCGTCATGGAACGCCTCGATCAGCGCACCGACGAGGCGCGAGACGCCGATGCCGTAGGAGCCCATCTCGATGAACACGGGCTCGCCGTTGGGGCCGGCGACAGAGGCTTTCATCGCTTTCGAGTACTTGGTGCCGAAATAGAAGATGTGGCCGACCTCGATGCCGCGCGCATTCACGAGCGCGTCGCCGAGCTTCGCGGCCTGCGCCGGGTCGTGCTTCTCGTCGGTCGCGGCGTAGACGCTCGTCCAGCGGTCGACCAGCGGCTGCAGGTCGGCGCCGTAGTCGAGCGCCTCGCCGAGCACGTCGAAGCTGAGGAGGTCGCGGTGGCAGAAGACTTCGCTCTCGCCGGTCTCGGCGAGGATGATGAACTCGTGGCTGAGATCGCCGCCGATGGGGCCCGTGTCGGCCGCCATCGGGATCGCCTTCAGGCCCATGCGCGCGAAGGTCCGCAGGTAGGCGACGAACATCTTGTTGTAGGCTGCCCGCGCGCCCTCGTAGGTGAGGTCGAACGAGTAGGAATCCTTCATCAGGAACTCGCGCCCGCGCATCACGCCGAAGCGCGGACGGACCTCGTCCCGGAACTTCCACTGGATGTGGTAGAGGATTTTCGGAAGGTCCTTGTAGCTCCGGATATGGGCGCGGACGATCTCGGTGATCATCTCCTCGTTGGTCGGCCCGTAGAGCATGTCGCGCTCGTGGCGATCTTTGATCCGCAGCATCTCGAGGCCGTAATCCTCGTAGCGGCCGCTCTCCTGCCACAGCTCGGCGGGCTGGATCGTCGGCATCAGGAGCTCCTGGCAGCCGGCGGCGTCCTGCTCCTCGCGGACGATCTGCTCGACTTTCCGCAACACCCGGAGCCCGAGCGGCAGCCAGGAATAGATCCCGGCGCTCGACTGGCGGATCATGCCGGCGCGGAGCATCAGGCGGTGGGAGACGATCTGCGCCTCGGAAGGGTCTTCCTTCAGCGTGGGCAGGAAAAATCGCGACATGCGCATCGGTGCGGCGTGCCTCCTAAGAATGCGAGGCGAACATAGGGAATGCGGGTCGCACCCGCAATCTGTTTGGGGGACGGGAACCGGGCGCGGCAGGGCCCGGCGGTCAGTGCTTCTTCTTGAGTTCCCGGCAGGCGGCCGCGACCGCGTTCTGGGCGCCGGTCGCGAGCTCCTGGCCGTTGTAATAGGCCCGGCCGTTCTCGATCGTGACCTTGCCGAGCGAGCCCTCGGTCGAGTACTGGCCGGCGTTCGCGGGAATGCCGAGCCGCTTCTGGAGGTCGATCTGGATGTCGATGGTGATCTTCTCGGGCGGCGTAACGGTGAAGCTCGACCCCGCGAGATCGGCGGGCTCGACCTTCTGCCCGTCGGCGGTGACACCCGGCTGGTAGGCGACGGACGAATCCGGCGTATGGACCGTGACGTTGGCGCAGTCCGCCTCGGTCACCGTGACCTTGGCGGTCTCGGCGAGCGCAGGGCCCGCGATCAGCGCGGCGGCGAGGACGAACGGCATCGTTTTCATGGGCCGAGTATCCCCGGCACGGCGTTAACGAAGCGTTTCCCTTGCCTGGGCGCTCTTCAGGCGTCGCGGCGGTGGACGAGGTTCCCGGCGGCATAGGTCGCCAGTACCGCGCGCTCGTCGGCGAGGATCATCTGGGCGAACAGCACCTCGCGGAGGCTTTCGGCCCGATCCACCCGCTGGCGGACCATGGGCGTCGAGCGCAGGTCGAGCACGGCGATATCAGCCTCGTAGCCTGGCGCAAGGCGGCCGATCCTGTCGCCCAGGGAGAGCGCGTCGGCGCCGCCTGCGGTCGAAAGCCAGAACGCCTCCTCCGGCGTCAGCGACCGGCCCGCGAACTGCGCGATCTCGTAGGCCGCCTTCATCGTCGCGAACGGCGACAGCGACGTTCCGCCGCCGACGTCGCTCCCGAGCAGCACCTCGACGCCCGCCTCCCGCGTTTCGTGCAGCCGGAAGAGCCCGCTGCCGATGAAGAGGTTTGACGTCGGGCAATGGACGAAGCGCGCACCGGTCTCCGCGGCGAGCGCGAGATCGGCGGCGTCCATGTGGATCGCGTGGCCGTAAAGCGCGCGAGGTCCGAGAAGCCCGTAGCGGCCGTAGACGTCGAGATAGGAGCGTGCCTCGGGAAAGAGCTCCGCGACCCATTTCACCTCGTCGAGATTCTCCGAGACGTGGGACTGGAGATAGACGCCCGGGTGTTCGCGGGTCAGCGCTCCGCAGGCTTCCAACTGCGCCGGCGTGCTCGTCGGCGCGAAGCGGGGCGTCACGGCATAGAGCGCCCTGCCCCGTCCGTGCCAGCGGCCGATCAGCGCCTTCGCATCGTCGTAGCCCTGCTGCGCGGTGTCGCGCACGCTCTCTGGTGCGTTGCGGTCCATCAGGATCTTGCCCCCGATCATGCGGAGGCCGCGCGCGTCCGCTTCCTCGAAGAAGGCATCGGCGGATTCCGGGTGGACGGTGCAGTAGACCGCGGCCGTCGTCGTGCCGTTGGCGAGCAAGAGATCGAGGAAAAGCCGGGCCGCAGCGCGCGCATACGCCGGGTCGGCGAAGCGGGCCTCCTCGGGAAAGGTGTAGGTCTC
>JAYOEF010000034.1:17827-24546 GCA_038106605.1 Alphaproteobacteria bacterium | reverse complement strand
AGGCGAGGCAGAGCCGGCGCATGCGCCCGTTGACGTGCCTCGTCTGGAGGTTGTTACGCTCCACATACGCGGTCGAGCCCTTCGCCACGTCGGGCATCCCGAAGATCGTCCGCTTGATGATGAAGGGGTCGCGCGGGGGCTCGTATCGATGATCGTCGTCGCGCCGTCCCTTGCGGGTGTAATTCTTAATGCACTGCCCGTAGCTGATACCAGGGCCGAAGTATTCGCCGATCGGGGAGACGTACGGCTGGAAGCCGTCGCTCGTGATCTGAGCCGCGACGAGCAGCCGGGCGCGCAGATCCTTGATAAAGGCGTCCGTCGTCGCCGCGTCGCGCTTCCCCACCCGGAAGGCGATAACAAGGCGGCTCGCGGTATCGAGCCCGACGAAGGTATAGGCCTCCCCCCACTCCGCCGGGTCACCGGGCTCGATCCGCCCCTGCTTCTTGCCGACGTAGCTCCAGATCTCGTCGCACTGGACGTCATAGCAATGCAGGTCCCTCACGAGCCTATCGTGGATCCCTATGCACCCGCGCCCGACATCAAGGCCGAGCTTGGCGATCGTCCGCTGATGGACGCCCGTCTGCTCGGAGATCCCAAGCGCGCTGTTACCCTGGATGAGCGCCGCGAGCACACGAAGGCGCTTCTCCGTCGAGAGCACGTTCACAGGCCCCTTGCCTCTCTCCGAGAGAGGGACCAAGCTCCGGGCTTGCAGGCGTCGGGCGGTCACTCGCTCGGCTCTGAGCGGCGCTCTCGGGTTCCAGCCGAGAGCGCCGCGTTTACTTCAGAGCCTCAATCTACGGCAGAATCACCGCGGATCACGCGAATTCGTCAATGGGCTAGGACACGGTTTGTCAGCCCCGCACGATTAAGAACGACCGTCAAGCAGAATCTTTTTTAGCGTGTCGGTGTGTTGGCGCCTATCGTGTTGGCTCGTGTATGGTTATGACGCATATTCATACAGTACCGTCCGGAAGCTATCCAGAATGCCGTCCGGACCGCCGGTAACATCGCGCGCGGATTCAGCATCGAAGCGGCCTCTATCGTTCTCGAAAAAGCACCCTCGCCGCACTTGACACGATTTCGAAACCGGCAAATTCTCTCTATACTCCGTGCGCGCGGTACCCTGATGGGCAAGCCGAGGCAGCGCCGTCCCAAGGCGCCTCCTGTCTCTCATAGCGACCTCTTCGTCCATGAGCAGGAATACCGGCAGCGCACGCCTGTCGCCTCGCTGAGCGAGTATCCCGGCAACCCCTACGAGGGAGGCGAGGGGTACATCGCCGACAGCATCGCCGAGAACGGGTTCTTTGGCGCCCTGCTCGTCCAGAAGGCGACAGGCTATATCCTCGCCGGCAACAAGACATGGCGAGCGGCGAAAGAGCAAGGGCTCGCGCACGTCCCTACGCTGACGATCGACGTTGACGGGGAGATGGCCGAGCGGATCGTCATCGCGGCGAACGAGACGGCCAAGCACGCGGTACGGAAAGAGGGGGCGTTCGAGGCGCTGGTCAGAGGGCTCAAGAACCCGCGAGGGGTCGGGCTCACGAAGCCGCACCTGGACCGGCTCCTGAAGGGGTTGAAGCCAGCGGCGGCGCTCCTCCAGTCAGGGGGAGGCGGCAAAGACGAGTCGGCGGGCGAGGGAAACAGCGGGAAGGCTCAAGAGGGCAGGCCCGCGGGCGAGGCGAAGTTTCCGCTCGCTATCGTGCTCACGGGGCCGGAGCGGAAGACCTGGGAGGCGATCAAGAAGCGCCTCGGCAAGACGAAGGACAAGGACGCGCTGCTCGCTCTGATGGCGATGGCGACGGCGACGCGAGAGGACGAGTAAGACAATAGCAGGAGCAGGCCACGGGACCAAGAGCGGCAGCGTGCCAGCGATGAAGGGGGCAAGAGCGGCTCGCCCGGTCTTCGGGATGAGGGCGGCCGCAGCAAACGCGACGAAGCCGCCGAGCGTGCTCGACATGGCTCGACAAGACGTCATGGCCGCCAAAAAGAACGAAGCGCGCGTCGCGCGGGGACAGCGTCGCGCGCTCAAGGCATATGACAAGTTCCGGCGAGATGGGCGAGCGATCAATAAGGCTCTAGGGACGGGGCAAACCAACCGCCGCGCGGCGTAGTTTCAGCGCCTGATCGTCAGTGACCAAACCCCTCCCGCCCTCCCTGCGTGTGTTCTACGGGGAGTTCTTATCGAGCCCGATTCCGCTCGATCTGAGCCTGAACTGGTGCTCGCACGCCTGCGCCTACTGCTTTGCGAATATCAACGCGCCAGGACGTACGGCGAACATCAAGCAGGTGATGGGGCTCCTGTCGGGGATCGAGGAGCGCCGGAGCCTCGAGGCGAGGCTGCTCCGGGCAGGGTATCCAGTCCTCGCGAGCAACAAGGTCGACCTCTTCGCGGGCTCGAACTATCAGCAAGCGCTCCCGCTCCTCGAGACCATGACGGAGCTCGGGATCCCGGTCGCCTTCCAGACCAGAGGGGGCAAGGGCATCGACGAGGCGCTGGCCTTCCTGCCCCCGAGCTGCTGGTACGTGTCGATCTGCCAGACCGACGACGCCGCACGGAAAGCCATCGAGCCTGGCGCGCCGCCGCTCGAAGCGCGCTGGGAGCTCATCGAGAAGCTCAGGGCGAAGGGGCACGAGGTCCTCCTCGCAATCAACCCGCTCGTCCCCGAATGGATGCCGGAGCCCGCGGCGGTCTTCGAGCGAGCCGCGAAGCTCGGGGTGTGGGGCGTCTGGATGGAGCTCCTGCACTTCAACAAGGACCAGGAAGCCGCTCTCCGGGGAGGTAGCGATCGGAAGGTGGCCCTTCGGCCCGACGCGGCCGAGGTGCTGACCGAGAGCATCATCCGGCGAGCTCGCGCCCGAAAGCGCCCCGAGGAGCTCCGCGCATTCCACGAGGCGGCGGAGATGTCGGCGCTCGCGGCCGGGCTTCACCCCTACCATATCGGCCTCGACAGGCCGACGCGCTACTGGGAGCCGTACCGGCGCCTCTACCCCAAGACCTTTCCTGTGATGCAGGACTTCGTGAATTGGGCTTTCGAGGCGCTCGAGCCCGGGCAGGTCGTCTCGTTCGCGGACTACGAGCGGGTGATGATCCCGCGGCTGCCCGAGCCGGATCGCGCCTTCCCCATCGGCAACTACATCGGCGCAAAGAAGCCAGCGCTCCTCCGCGACAACAACTACCCCAACTCGATGAGCTACTGGCAGATCCTCGCGGAGGGCTGGAAGCACCTGCTCAAGAATTTCAGCCTGAACCCCGCGGGGCTCGGCTGCTTCGCGCGGGCGGGCACGCAGGACGGGGACGTCGCAGGGCCGTGGACGGAATACGTTGACGAGCGCGGCCTGCAGTATCTGGTCTTCGCGCCCCACGGGCAGGTCGTCTCGGACGGGGAGCTCGCCGAAACGGGATGGATCATCGAGGCAAGCGATTGCTTCGCGGAGGCGGCGTAATGGCAGGCGGCGGCTATGGAACCAAAGGGGGGTCGATCCCTGCCATTAAAGGCGCTCGCGCAGCGAACGACGTAAAGGGGGCGCGGGCGGCGGGCGCAGGACCAAGCCACACCCCCGAGGAGCAGCGGCGCGCGGAGGAGCGAGCGGTATCTGACGTTGGGCGATGGGGGCACCGCGGGATCTCGTTAAATTCCTTAAGGCAAAACGTAGCCTCTCACCGCGCTGATGCCCGCGCGGCCATAGCTGCCATCCGGGACAGTCGCGCGAGGCGAGCGACAGCTATGGAGGAGCAGATGGCCTCTGCAGAGCGGCACGGCGGCCCCCGGGCGGTTGAGGATGTCCGACGACGGTTTGGCAACATGGCTGCAGGCGAGGCCCGCGACCTCGAGGCGCTCCGTTCCGCACGGCGCGGAGGAACGGATACCCTCCGGCTGATGCGTGAGGCTCGGGCGTCGCTGGAGCCACGATTCCGCCGAGTAGCCGAGGCAGAGCGGGATGCGGCTATCGCAGCGCCCAAGACGTTCTCGCCTGTGCGCAAGCGCGCCGTCGCTGCGGCTCAGCCAGCACCCAAACGCGTTCCACAACAGAACCCAGCAACGGCCAAGGTTCGGATCCAGAAGGGTGGCACTGTCGCGGCGGCCGTGACAGGCGACCGCCGCGACGCCAAGACGGGGCTGCTCGAGACAACGCGGGTAAACAAGCCCTCGCTCTACTCGGCAGGAGGACTCCACATTACGCGTGGGGAGGGCGGGAAGGGACTCGACCTCATTGAGGGCAGGACCGGGCTCGCCGCGCGCCGGTTCGATAGCGAGAAAGAAGCCGTCTCCTATCTTCGTGGCGCCGCCAGCGGCAAGACATTCGGCCGATATGTTGCTGGCATGAGCGCCGTCCGGGGCTCGCCAGAAGCCAAGAAAGCGAGCCGCGCCGCGGAAGCGGTGCAACGTTACAATCGCATCTTCGCGGCGCGGAACGAGACGGCCAGCGCGAGAGGCTCCGGAGCCATGGTGGCCGTAGGGCGCCCGCGGTTCGGCGTGGTAGGCCGCGTGCCATCGCTCGCATCCGGCGGCGGTCTCCACGTCGTCCGCGATACCGATCTCGGGCTCAAAGGACGCGGGCACAGCATCATTTCGGAGCGCACCGGGAAGCCACTGGCATCTGGACTCTCCCGCGACGGCGCAACGGCTACGGTCCGAGGGGCACGCTCCGGCAAGACCACGGGCCGCATCCTGGCAGCGCAAACCGGCAGCGCGCGAACGTGGCGCACCAAGCGAGCGGAGAAGGCGCTCGAGCGGCTCGCTCGCATAAACGAAAGCCGAGCCGCGCGCGCTACGAGGGCCGCCGCGTAGCGGTGCTGTATGCCGACCATCCGGCGACGCCAGAAGGGCGCCGCGAAGGCACCACCCTCCTCCCCCGCCGAGAAAGAGCGCCGGATCGAGCTGATCGAAGATCGGATCGTTTCGTCCACGTGGGTTCCTCGCATTACGCCCCGCGAACTCGCCGCGGAGTGGAAAGTCGATGTGTCCACCGTTATGGACTACTACCTCGAGGCGCGGCGCACCCTTAAACGAGCGAAGACCCGCGAACACAGCCACGTGTTCGAGATGCGGCTCGAGGCGATGATCGCCGGCGCCATGTCGCAGCAGGATTTCAAAACGGCGGGGGCGCTCCTGAAGCAGCTACGGGAGTGGCGGACGGAGCACGAGATCGTCCAGGGGCGCGCGGGCGCCGCGGGGACGTCGATCGCGGACCTGGAAGCCGCGCGGATTGCCGCCAAGAACAACGAACGCAAAGATTGAATGCTCAACCCGATAGCTGACCCCGTGCCACCGAAGGCTCGGAGCGCGAAGGCGCAGCGCGAGGCGATGCTCCGCTGGCATTGGGCGAGCTATGAGCGCTTCTGCGGGCTGCTCGAGATCATCCCGAAGAGCGGCACGCGCTGCAAGCTCGCCCTGAGCAAGGCGCAGCGCGAATACAACAGGAACCGGACGCCCCGCGACGTCGTACTCAAAGGCCGGCAGGTCTACATGACCACCGGCGAGCAGGCGCGCGACGTCTGGCATTTTCTCACGCACCCAGGTGCGCGGACGGTGCTGATGTGCCAGTCGGTCGCCGACAAGGCTACGGCTCCAAGCCGGCAGCTCATCCTCCGCTTCGATTACATGTTCCAGGCGCTCATGCGCGCCGGCGTCCAGCTCCCCTTCCGGCGCGCGTCCGGTGGGTTCTGGGAGCTCGGGGGCCGCGACGCGACGCTCTCCGTAGTCGAGGCGGGCGCCTCCGAGCTCGCGGCCGACAAGAAGGGCCGCTCGGGCACGATCACCCGCCTCCATGCGACCGAGCCAGCGTTCTGGGAGTTCCCCGCCAACACGATGAACGCCGCGCTCGAGTGCGTCCCGCCGGCGAAGTTTGGATCGGAGGTGGTCGTCGAGAGCACCCCGAACGGCGCGGCTGGCTGGTATTACCAGACCGTCCAGGATGCGCGCGCGGGGCGGAGCGCGTTCAAACTGCACTTCCTGCCGTGGTGGTGGTGCGAGGACTATTGGCTGGACCTGGAGCCGGGCGAGGTCATCGAGCCGCTCGACGGACCCGCCGGCGATCGAGAACGGATGCTCCTCGGCCTCGGGGTGAAGCCAGAGCAGATCAAATGGCGTCGAAACAAGATCCGCGAGAAGGACAACGACGAGGCCAAGGTCGACCAGGAGTATCCCTGCGACCCGGATACATGCTTCCTCGTCGAGGGACAGACGTTCTTCGACGCGCAGGTCCTCATGGCGATGCGCCTCGATATCGTAGAGCCAATCGCGAGCAGGCGCGTGGGCGCTGGGCTCCTCCGGATCTGGGCGCCGCCCCAACCAGGGGCCGAATACGTGATCGGCGGCGACACGAGCGAGGGGCTCGACAACAATTGGGACCCGATCCGCGAGCTCGCCGGGCAGGGAAAGCCGTCGGAGCATGACGCGCCCGCGGCCGTCGTGCGCGAGCGCGGCACCGGCCGGATGGTTGCGAGCCTGTGGGGCATGTGGCGGCCCTGGGACTTCGCCGAGCCGCTCGTGAACGTGGCGAAGCTGTTTAACGGCGCCTGGATCGGGGTCGAGCGGAACAACCACGGGCACACGACCCTGCGCGCGCTCGAGAAAGAGCACCGATACCCGCGCATCTTCCAGGACACCGACGGGCGCCCGGGGTGGAACAACGTGGCTCCGAAGCGGGCGGCCGCGCTCGGAGCGCTCGAGAAGGCCTACCGCTCCGCCTACGGCCGCGAGAAGAAGGCGGGCTCG
>JAYOEF010000034.1:12029-17727 GCA_038106605.1 Alphaproteobacteria bacterium | reverse complement strand
CGGTCGAGGGTCGCCGCCGCGCGCGCATCGCCGCGTGTCAGATCGACACCCCCGACGCCGCCGTCCTCTCCCAGATGCAATCGTTCGTCGTCCGCGACGGCAAGCCGCAGGCCGCGAAGCTCGCGCACGATGACCTCGTGATCGCCGATTGCATCTCGTGGGATCTCGTCGTCCGCCACCTCCCGAGCAGGGACTTCAGCAACCTCACCTAATGCCGACCGACAACGCCCCCCCGAGCAGCCGCCCCGGCTCGGACGCTGGAACAGGCCTCCCTTACGGACGCCTGAACGCGAAGCGCCCGAAGGCGGGGCCGCTCGATCGCGGCTATGACGAGAAGGTCTGGCAGCAGCTCACGGACGAATACATCGGCGGCTTCCAGATCCAGGAGAACGCCGCAGCGTACCTGCCGAAGAGCCCCGACGAGACGCAGGCGCGTTACGAAGCGCGGGTGAAAGACCCGGTCGCCTATATCAATTACTTCGGGCGCGTCGTCGGCTTTTACGCGGCCATGGTCTTCCAGGAGCCGCTTTCGATTATGCGCGCCGACCAGAAGGGCGGCGCGCCATCGGGGGACGTGTACACGGCTTTCGGCGAGGACGCCGACCTCCAGGGCCGGAGCTTCCGCGACGTTCTCCGCGAGGCCTTCACGTGGGCGCTCGTGACGTCGAAGGCCTTCGTCGCGCTCGACTTCCCCGCCCCGCCGGAGGGTACGCCCGTAGCGAGCCGCGCCGACGAGCAGGCCCTCGCGCTCGACCGGCCTTATGCCTACGTGATGCATCCGGAAGAGATGCTCTGGTGGGAATACGACGCCGTCGTCCACCGAGCGAAGGACCTCACGAAGATGCAGCGGCCGGGGGAGAAAGCGCCGCGTGTGGAGTGGTCCTATGGTCGTCTGAAGTGGTGCGTCACCAAGCGCAAGATCCGCGAGCGCGAGAGCGTTGAGGAGAAGCCGGGCGGGTTCATCGAGGAGTTCAAGGTCTGGGAGAAGGGCAACGACGGCGTCGTCCGCTGGGCCACTTATCGGACAAAGCCGCTCGATACCGCCGAGCAGAAGCACGCCGACGAGGAGATCTGCGAGCGGACGGCGACCGGCGACGTCACGTTTCCCGAGATCCCTGTCCTCGAGGTGGCGGTCCCCTATAACCTCTGGCTCGGGAATCTCATCGGGTCGCTCAATCTTGAGCATTGGCGGCGTCGCTCGCTCATGGTGGCGGCGCAGAGCCGCGCGATGCACGCGATCCTCTGGGTCAAGTATGGCCCTCAGCTCGGCGAGGTCGGCGGCTCAATGCCGTCGCACATGGCGCAGGATCCGAGACGCGGCATAAGTCCAGCACAGAAGGCCGCGGAAAAGGGGGCCGTTCAACTCGACGCGTCGGACGATATTGGCTTCGCTGAGCCGAGCGGCGCCGCTTTCGAGAAAGAGAACACCCAACTAAAGGACCTGGGGGACATCATCTTCCAGCTCTCCTCGCAGATGGCGGGGAGCCTCGTCGCCTCGACCACGGCTCTCGGCCGGAGCGGCGCGAGCAAGAGCGAGGATATGGCCTCGGCGCGGATCGTCTGCGCGGCGTACGGCGAGATCTGCCGTGACGTCGCCGTGCGTGCTTGGACGATGATCAGCCGGGCCCGCGATGAGTCGACGACGTGGGCGGCGCACGGAATGGACGACTTCAGCGCTCCGGACCGCGCGGGCGCGATCGAGGAGGCGACGCAGCTCGGCGCGCTCGACATCCCGAGCCCGACGTTTCGACGGGAGGCGCGCAAGAGGCTCGCGGGCGACATCCTCCCTGGGCTCGCCCCCGCGCAGGTGAAGCGGATCCACGAGGAGATCGACGCGAATATCTCGGACGAGGAGCCGGAGCCGCCCCCGCCTCCAGGTGGCGCGCCGAAGGGGCCGGAGGACTAATGGCCGGCGGAGGGTATGGTTCCAAGACCAGCACGATTCCTGCCGTTAAGGGGGCGCGGGCCGCAGCGCCGATCGCAGGCGCTCGCGCCAAAGCCGCCCTCACGCCGGAGGGACTTCGGACGGCGTTCGACGGGAGGATGCAGGCGCTCGAGCGGGCCTCGGCCGTGTGGAAGGAGGCCCGGAAAGAGCACGCTTATCTCGTCGCAAGCAAGGCGTCAAAAAAGAAGATCGCCGCCGCGAGGGCGCGGCTCGACCAGGCGGATCGCCGAAAGGCCCGTCTACTCGCTGGCCGGGATCGGGTGGTGAATGCCTACGAGAGCCGCACTGGCCGAACGCTCGCGGCTCGGTTCAATGCGCGTGGGACCGCTGACGCCACGGGCAAGCGAGTCGTCACCTTCGAGCAGGCGATCGAGTCGGCCGCCTAGCCCGTGCCGAAAACCGGGATCATCCCCGAGCTCTCCGGAGCCTGGGAACGCCTCGCGCGCGGGCACGAGCGGGCCCTCGACGAGACGGAGCGCGCTCTCGCGACGGCGCTCAGGAGGCTTGTCCAGGAAGCGACCGATCGGCTCCTCCTGGAAGGCGCCACGGTCGACAAGAGCGACCGGAAGCGGGCCCGCGTGGCCCTCCTGGTCACCGCCGGCGCGCTCGCCGCCCGCCTCGCCCGGGACGCCGAGCAGGCCGTCAGCCGTGGGCAGCGAGATGCTCGGGAGGCCGCCCGCGCCCGTCAGGCGATGGCGCTCCAGCAAGCCGCCCGGGAGCTCAGCGTCGAGGATGGCATCCCCGTGCCTCCCCTCAGCGACGCTCCGGAGGACGCGGGCGCCGCCTTAGCAGTCGCTGGCGCCGCTGCTGCCCGATGGCGGGCGCATGTCTCGGCCGCCCTGCTCCGCTGGGAGCGTCGCGGTGAAGGAAGCCTCGAAGAGGACCTCCGGCGGGCGCAGCGGGACGCCATGCCCGCCGGAGCCGCCGCGATCGTCGTCGGAGAGGCCTACAACGACGAGCACGACGAGGGCGCGCTCTACCTCGCCCGCGAGCACAAGGGAGCACCCTGGCTGCCGCTCATCGTCCGGCGATGGGACGCCACCCGGGACAAGAAGCTCTGCGCGCGCTGTCGAGCTATAAACGGCTCTTATCGGCCTCTCGGGATGCAGTGGCCCCAGGGGGCGCGGCCGGGGGAGTTACACAAGCATTGCAGATGCCACGAGGCGCTCGTTGTGCTGCCGGTGCCGCTCCGGATGCCGCAGACCGACGAGGCGCGAGCGAACATCCCATCCGCTGAGCGCGAGGCAGCGTGAGGGCTTGGGGGGGGCGGGAAGGTCGATAACCAATGGAGGCCATTTTGGGCAAGAAGACCAAGGGCAAAGGTAAAGGCTGCTGAGCACGCGGCGCAAGCCGCATTGACCGGCCGGGCGGATACCCGGCGCCGCGCGGGTGGAACCCATCCGGGCGGGCTGGCGGCGCGAGGCCGCTGCTCCACCGAGCGAATACCTCGCACACGCGCCACCACGGCGCGCACGGGCGCCCCGCCGACACCGGGGCATTGCAGGAGGCAAACGTGTCAGGACAGAAAGACGCGCTGGAAGGCGCGAACGGTGGCGGCTCGTCCGATAACGAGTCGAACGGCGGCAAGGAGAGCAAGAGCCCGGTCTATATGACGACCGAGGAATTCAACAAGGGCGCGACCGCCCGTGAAAAGGCGCTGCTCGTAAAGCTCGATAAGTCGTACGCCGAGCGCGAGACCAAGCTCCGCGAAGAGTGGAAGGCGGAGCGCGAGGCCGAGCGGAAGGCATTCGAGGAGCGAATCGCAGCCCTCTCGCCCAAAGAGAAGAAAGAGGCGCGCGACGAGCGCAAAGAGGCCGAGAAGGCAGAGCTCAAGCTCGAGGAGCATCCCGAGTGGAAGAAGGCGCAGGCCACAACGGCGGCCCTTCAGAAGAAGCTCGATGAGGCTGAGAAGCGCGAGAAGTCCGAGCGCGATAAGCGCCGCGGTTCTGCCCTCGATTCGAGTCTTCGCAAGGCCCTGACCGCGGCAGGAGTGCGCCCTGAGCTCATCGACGACCAGGTGGACGTCCTGAAGGCTCGCGGCAAGGTCCGATACGCGGCCGACGACAGCGACGATATTGTTTACGTCGCCGACAAAGACGCCGATCCCGTCGGTCTCGACGAGGGTCTCGCCGCCTGGGCGAAAACGCAGGCGGCCCAGCACTATCTCTCCCCCAAGGGCGCCAAGGGCTCCGGTGGCGCGCCCGGTAATGGGGGTCTGTTCGGGAGCAATCAGCAAATCCAAGGAGGGGGCGTCCTCGGCCAGCTCGCGCAGTTTCACCGCGAGCGCGGCGGCGGATAGCCTCGATTGACGGCCGCGAGGCCGATTACAGGAGACGCCCATGGCAGGCGAGACGTATTCCAATATCAATGCAGCGCTGTCGGTCACCTACAGCATGAAGATGACCGACCAGGTGAACCGGCAGGCCGTCGGCCTGAAGAAGCTTCGCGCGGTCCCTGGCGATTCCGGCAAATCGGTCAACTGGAACGTCAAATTCACCAACAGCAAGACCGCGGCGTCGTACGCCGACGGTGCGGACGTCGACGCGAGCGAATACGGGACGAACAAGAAGGAATCCGCGATCATCCAGTACGGGCGCTACCGCTGCCCGGCGTCGGTCACGGACGACGCGGCGATCTACGCCGCGAATTCGCTGGGTAACCCGCGGGAGTTGATGCGGCTGCTCGATAACGAGATCAACGACTCGCTCACGACGCTGGCGAAGAAGCTCAATCAGGACCTCTACATCGGCGACGGCACCGACGGCTCGAGCAATCCGACCATCGTCGGCTTCCACGGCGCCGCCTGCCTGAACTCGGGCAGCTACGCGGGGCTGGCCCGCGGCACCTATTCGGAGTGGGCTGGCAACGTCCTCGGCAATGGCAGCGTCGCGCGCCCCCTGACCGACGACCTGCTCCGGCAGGCGGAGCAGCAGGCCTGGGAGGGCGGCGGCTCGAAGCCGAACATGATCCTGACGACTGGCGGCGTGCATCGGAAGTATGCGGGCCTCTTCGGCTCGATCCAGCGCGTCCAGACGGCGGGGCAGTCGCCCGTCGTCCTCGCCATGGGCACCAACGATCTTATGTGGTCGAACATGCCCGTGGAGCGCGACGCCGACGCGCCGACCGGCAAGCTCGTCATGTTCAACACTGACGACGTGGAGCTCGTCTACCCGTCGGAACTGGACCCGCTCGTCCAGGAGATCACCCTCCATGCCCGCAAGCTCGGGAAGCTCAAGGACGGCGAGGAGCAGTTCGTGATCCCCGTCGTCATCGAGGAGCTCGCCCGCACCGGCAACGCCGTGAAGGTGAACGTCTGGACGCTGCTCCAGCTTCGCGTCCGCCGCCCGAATGCGACCGCCATTATCGAGGACATCAGCGAGAGCTGAGCCAGGTCCTGAACCGATAACCGTGTGAATGGCCCTGCGGCGGCGAGCCTGCCGTGGGGCCGGAGAGGGAAAGGACCATGCTTCAGATTCCGCGTAGCGACTCGGAGAGCGTCGCAAGGGCCCTGCTTATGGGCTTCAACGCGCTCGCCCGAGATCGCGTCGATAACGATCTCACCTTCAGCCATTACGACCGCGTGAGCGAACCGGCCGGGAGTTATCCGTACCCCTCGTCGACGGCGCTCACGGTCACCGCGTCCAACGCTGCGGTGACGCTGGCCACCGTCCGGACGCTCGGGATCGATATCCACAAGGTCGCGACGGCGCACTTCGCGAGCGACATCGCGAACCCCTACGGCGCCGGAGCGCA
>JAYOEF010000034.1:0-11929 GCA_038106605.1 Alphaproteobacteria bacterium | reverse complement strand
ACCCGCGTCTCGACCGAAGAGAGCACCAGGGCGTCCGCTGATACATCGCTTACGACCCGGGCGAGCTCGGCCGAGAGCACCGAGGCGAGCACCACGGCGTCTCTAACGACGCGGGTTTCGACCGAGGAGAGCGCCCGCGCCTCAGCCGACACGTCCCTGACGACCCGGCTGAGCACCGAGGAATCGGTGCGGGCGAGCCAGGTCGCCTCGATCGACGCGCGGTGGGGCGGCCCGTAGGCCATTGCTCACCATCGGCGTGACGTTCTTCCTCCGCAAGGAGGGAGGCTCGATATGGGCCAACGGCGCAGTGCAAAACTGCGTCTTCCTGGTCCAGCTGCTCCGCGCCGCCGGACATCGCGTGTTTGCGATTAACGGCGGCGACGGGGTGGCGCCAGATCCTGCGCTTATGCTCGCCGGAACGGAGATCGAGTTCGTGCCGCTCCCCGATGTTGTGGACGAGATTGACGTGCTGATCGAAGCGGGGGCGCAGGTCTCCGCCGAGCACGTCGCGCGCGTCCGAGCCCGCGGGGGGCGCGCCGTCGCCTACCGCTTCGGCAACGCCTACGTGATCGACGCCGAGCGGGTGATCCACGGGAAGCCTGCCGGCTCGATCTTCAACGGGACCGTGTTCGACGAGGTGTGGACGAACCAGCAGCACGTGAGCACCTGCGCCTCGTATTGGGAAACCCTCTACCGCGCGCCCGTCCGGGTCCTCCCGCACATCTGGGAGCCTCTCTTCGTCGACGCCGCCGCGCGCGAGATGACCGAGGGGCTCGTGTTCGGGTATCAGCCGCGCCCGGGCCCGAAACGGATCGGCATCTTCGAGCCGAACATCAATATCATCAAAACGAGCATCCTCCCAATGTGCGTCGTCGAGCGGGCCTTCCGGCGCCGCCCCGACCTCGTGGGGGACGTTATGGTGTTCAACGCGGACCACCTGAAGGAGCACGTCACCTTCAACCATTTCGCGGCGTCGCTCGACCTCCAGAAGGCGCGGCGCATATCGTTCGAGCCGCGGCTGAAAACGCCGTACGCGCTCGCGAAGTATTGCGACGTCATGGTCGCGCATCAATGGGAGAACGGTCTTAATTACGCCTATTACGACGCCCTGCGCGGCGGCTACCCGCTGGTGCATAACAGCGACCTGCTTCCGAAGGGCGTCGGCTACCATTACAGCGGCTTCGACGCGCGCGAGGGTGGGGACGTGCTCGCGGCGGTGCTCGCGACGCACGACGGCCTGCACGACGACTATCAGCGCGCGACGGCCGACTTCCTGGCCACGGTGCGCGCGACGGCGCCGACCAACATCGAGGCGCACGAGCGCGCCCTCGCGGGCCTGCGCGGCACCGCCATAGCTCCATCGAGCCGATAACCAACCCATCGCCCCGAAGCGCCGAGGCTCGACGGCGCTTCGGGGTCATCCCGTCCAGAAAGCATCCAATGGCACACGATAGAGAGACCATTTCGACGTGGAAGAACCCAACCAAGGACGTCGTCCGCTTCACGATCCACCTCGATGGCAAGGTCAAGAGGCACTACCAGATCAGCCCGGGCGCGGCGGAAAAGATCGATAGCATTCACGACCAGGCGATCCGCTGCGTCAAGAAGGGCGTCGTCGTCTCGGGGCTCGCGCCGCAGCTCCTGAAGGAAGGCGAAGAGGAGGTCCCCGTGCACGTCGCTCTCGTCGAAGCGGCGGCCGAGGGCAACAAGGAGCGCGCGGCGCGCGCGGCGGGTCGCCTCGCTGGCAAGCCCGTTGACGAGATCGTGGGCGCCATCCGTGGGGTGGTCGAGCGCCACCCCGGAGCGGAGACCGCCCTGGTGAAGGCGCAGATCGAGGCCGAGGAGCAGGAGCTCGCTGAGCTCCGAGCCCGCAAAGCGGCGATCGCGGCGGAGAAGGCGCAGCTCAAGGCTGAGCTCGAGGGTGGCAAGAGCCAGATTGACCAGAAGCTCGATGCCGCTGGCCTCGGGACCCCGGTTAAGGCCGGCAAAGCCGGCAAAGCGGCGGCCGAGGGCTGAGGGCTGAAGGCTAAGCCGTGGCGATATCGAGCACGCGGAAGGCGCAGGCGCGCCGGTGGATGGGCTATGCGCCCGGGACCATGGACACCGATCCGCGGCTCGAGAATGCCCTCCAGAAGCTCGACGGGATCGTCGACGGTGGCGCCTCCGTGGCCGTGCTCGAGGATATCCTCGACAAGCTCGAGGCGCTCAAGGCGGCGCGGCAGCAGGCGGCGCTCAACACCGAGGCGGACACCGTGGCCGCCAATCTGCGGGTGGACCCCGCGCGCGGGATGCTGGCCATGATGATTCAGGGGCGCACCCTGGTCTCCGAGCTTGAGGCGCTCCTCGACTGCGACCGGAAGCGCGACGTGTTCGCTACGTTCACTGGATAGCCCGTGCCCGCTTTCCTGACGCATCTCCTCCCGCTCGCGGACCGCATCCGGGCCTATGCGGGCCCCGAGACGCTCGACGGACGCGAGGGCTACAGCGTCCTCCCGAACAAGGTCGAGCTCGTGGTGTCCGTGGTCGGGGGTCACCTCGGCGATCCCGACGCGACGGAGGACGCCGACGCGAGCGGGCCCTCCGAGATCCTCCCGCGGCCGCCGGCGCGTCTCGTCTCCTCGCGCGAGGTGCTTGCGAGTGGCGGCCGATACTGGGCGGCCGATGTTCGGGTGGGGCCCATAACGCCGGCCTACGACGGCGGCGGGTATACCCCGGAGCAGCTCCAGCCCGACGTCACCGAGAGCGCGAGCCTGGGGGACGCGGCGAGCACCGACGTCCTCTATCGCCTCTCGGAGGGCCCGCTCGCGGGGGACTACGAGATCATCGACCTCCGAACCGACGACCCGCTGGGCTATTACCTGACCCTGCGCCGGCGCGGGGCGACGCCATAGCCGTGGGCGGCAAGGCGGTGCCCCTCGACAAGTTCGTGGCGACGCTCCGCGAGGACATGCGGACGCTCGAGCGCCGCACGATGCGGGCGATCCACAGAACGGCCGACGTCGGCGTTGGGGTCGTTCGAGCGAAGGCACCGGACGCCTTTGGCGAGATCAAGGCAGGCCTCGTCGCGAACGGGACCGCCGAAGGCGCCGAGATCCGCTCGACGGCTCCCCATAGCGGCGCGGTGGAAAACGGGCGCCGACCAGGGGCGAAGATGCCGCCGATCGAGGCGATCGAGCGCTGGGTGCGGCTCCGGGGCATGCAGGGGCTCGACGGCGGCGACCCGCGGATGGCCGGCATGATCGCGGACGTCGGCGGGCGTCCTCCGCGTGGCGACGTTGGAGAGCGCTCTCGGGCGGATACCCCGCGTCGCGTGGCCTTCCTCATCGCCCGGAAGATCGCAGAGCGCGGGATCCCGCCGACGTTCTTTATGGGCTCGAGCGTCCCGGCGCTTGAAGCGCTGTTCGGCGAGATTTTGGAAGAAGAGTTCGCGAAGCCGCTCGGATAGCCGTGACCCTCAGCATATCGATCCATCAGGCGTCAATGACGGCGCTGGCGGTATGGCTCCGCTCGCAGCTATCGGGCGTCAAGGTGTCGGACCGCTGGCCTGACACGCCAACCAAAGCCGACCCGCCGACGGGGCTCGTGACGTGCCTGCTCGTGGGCGACGCCTCGGAGTTCTGGACCCAGCCCGCGCGCGCCGAACACCTCGACAAGGCAATTCACGGCGCGACGTCGGCGCGGATCACGACGGCGCTCGCGGAGGACCTCCCGACAGCTATCGCGCGTCTGAACGCGGCTCGCTCGAGCTACCAGGCGCACCGCATCGCGACGCCGACACACCTCGCGGCTGACCTCGCGAATACGATCAGCGAGCCCGCGGCGTCGGACCTGGACACGGCGATCGACCTCGCGAACGAGATGCGCACGGATGTCCCGACGCACGAGGCAAGCACCAGTGTCCACAGCACGGCGGACACGAGGAACACGATCACGGCGGCCGGGGCAGAGGACCTCCCGACGCTGATCACGCTCACGAATGCGATCGTCGCGGCGCTGAACGCGCATTACGCCGCCAAGGTCTTCGCGTGGCGCACCGTCGTCGTCGAGCAGGCCGTCCAGATCGACACGTGGGCGACCCGCGACGTGGTGAGGGATGACCTCCGGCGCCGCGTTCGCGAAGCCCTGAACGCCCCCCCGTACCTCACGGCGCCGCTCCTGAATGCGAGCGAGGACCCCGTGGACCAGCAGCTCGTCCTGCCGCTCGCTGGCGATTACGAGGGCGCCTATGCCCGCTTCATGTTCGACGGCGACCGGACCATCGACGACGAGGGCGCCCGCTCCTCAGGGCAATGGCGGGCGATGTTCACGGGCCGGCTCGACGTCAGCGACATCCGCTGGGCGAATTGGCCAGCAATTACGGAAGTCACTGCACCGCTAACGATCCAGTAGGAGAGCTCTGTTATGAGTATTGTCGCAACCAGCATCGGGGCCATCCTGACCGGCCCGCGCGGACCCGCCGCGATCCAGGTCGGCGCGACCCCGCTCGTGACCGCCATCGGCGCCGGCGCGGTCGGCCTCGTCGGCCAATTCCCGTGGGGCCCGGACGCCGAGCTCACGGAGGTGGCCTCGATCGGGGAGTTTTACGACATCTTCGCGCCGCAGGGCTCCGATCGCACAGCGACAGGCGTGCTCGCGGTCATCGCGGCGGCGTGGCCCCGGCTCTTCCTCGTGCGCGCGCTTGGCTCGTCCGCTGCAAAGGCGACAGCGACGCTCGAAAGCTCGGCGCCGGCCGACCTCCTCACGGTCGAGGCGCTCTGCAAGGGCACAACGGGCAACAGCCTGAGCGCCGTCGTCTCCGATGCGACGAACGGCGATGCGACCAATTTCAAGCTCACCGTGAGCCTCACGGGGGCGAGCGGCACGACGACGGACGTCTTCGATAACGTGCTCATCGCGGCCGGGGTGGTCAGCGTCAACGGCGTCGCCGTATCCTCCGATACGTTCGAGGACAAGCTCCTTATCGGCGCGCTCACCTGGATCGCGAACGGGCGTCCAGTCAACGCCACCTACACGTTTTCGTCGGGCGCAAACGGCTCGGTCGCAAGCACCGATTACGTCGGCACCGCGGGGGCGCCCGATCAGGGGGTCTCGCTCTTCGAGGCCGAGCCGGCGATCCGCGCGGTCGTCGCCGACGATTGCGGTGACAGCCTTCGGGCCGCGGTGAACGCCGGGCTCCTCGCGCACGCGATCCTGATGGGGAACCGCATCGCCTGTGTGAACGGAAACAGCGGGCTCACCGTGGCGAACACGCGCACCGCGAAGGCGGCGCTCACCACGACGAAGAACGGGCACTTTGCGGCGCCGTGGGCGTACGTGCGGGACACCGTGACGCAAGCGGAGCGCCTCGTGCCGCCGGGCGTCTTCGCCGCGTCGCTCATCGCGCAATGGCCTGCGTCGACGGCGATCTCGAATCGCTCGGCGGAAGCGGCGACCATGCTGAGCAAGATCACGCGGCTCGAGAGCGACATGAGCTCAGCGCGCGCGGTCAATACATCGCTGGGAATCGCGACACTCATCAAGCGGGCGAACGGCTCGTTCACGTTCGAGTCGGATCCGACGATGTATTACAGCACCGATGCGAACGCGGGCGACCTCAAGGTCGTGCGTGTGTCGATCGAGATGATCGTCACCTTCCTGGCCAAGTTCGAGAGCTTCACCGACCAGCCGAATACGGCGCTGAACCGGGCGGCCATCTTCGGCGCGTGGAAGGCGCAGCTCGAAGCCTGGAAGCGCGCATCGCAGCAAAACGGTGCGCTCTTCGCCTTCTACATCGACGATTATGTGGTGGAGAATCCGGAGACCGCCACGACGCCGAGCGAGATCGCGGCAGGCCTGGTTAAGATCCCCACGACCGTGCGCGTCGGATCCGCCTCTTCGCACATCGTCCTCCAGCTTCAGGCCGGGCTTAACGAGCTCAGCTCCTCGTAGTCCCTGACCTCACAACGGAGATTTGAGCCGTGGCTAATAAGTCGTTTCTAAAGGGTATCAACGCCAAGTTCACGATGATCGTCGGGGGCAACCTCCAGAGCAGCCTGCCGGTCAAAAACTTCTCCCTCCGGCCCGACGTCACGGAGGTAAAGGATGACCTCTGCGGCGAGCAGCGCACGCGGCTCGACGTGATCGTCAATTTCTTCGGCGGCTCGTTCGATATGACCATGGAGACGCTGACCCTCTTCGACGCGATGCTGACGTATCACGACCTCAAGAATCGGAACGTCGACCTCGCGCCCGAGTTCGGGTTCCGCATCGAGACGCTCGACGGGTCGGCACCGGGGCTCTACCAGGCGGGCGGCCAAATCGTCTTCGGCGCGTGGGATCTCGGTATCCAGGGGCGCGCCGATCGCAATTCATTCAAGCTGCCATTCGCGGCGCAGGAGTTTTTTAAGCTATGATTGAGACGGAGCGAAAGGTTCTCCACCTCTTCGGGCCAGGCTACAGCGGGCGGGCGGTCAAGCTCCGGCTGCTGCACGGCTTCGAGGTGGACAAGGCGCAGGCGAACGCCGTGGCGGACGCAAAGGGGCTCGAAGGCCGCGAGGCGGGGTCGCGTGTCGCCGCGCGTACGGTCGACCACGCCCTCGCGATGGCGATCGTCGCCGTGACGGAGCCTGTAGCGAAGTCCCTCCCGCAGCTCGAGCAGGAGCTCGCGGCGGCGACGCTGGCGATTACGCTCCTCCCTGCTGATGCAACGGCTGAAGCACGGGGCGCGGCCGAGCGTCAGAAGAAGGCGGCCGAGACGGCTCTGGAGAGCGCGCGGAAGACGCTCGACACCTGGACGCCCACGACGGAGGCCGACCTCTCCGGGTGGTCCGGCGTCCCCGGGACAACCCCGGGAGAGAAGAGCCTTCAGGGTCGCTTCAAGGCCAAGGACCTCGAGATGCTCGCGATTTGGTACCGGCGTTATCACGAGCCAAGCCTCGAGGACGTGGCCAGTATCCTGGGAAACGAGCGGACGGTCGCGTAGGGCCAGAGCAGACCCCCCGCGCGACCTATTGGCGTAATGCAGCCTGGCTATCGCGTTACGCCCACGTCAGCCCCGGCGAATACCACGGGCGCCCCCTGAGCCGGCTCGATTGGGCCCTCTTAATGGAGGCCACCGCGCAGCTCGTTCAAGACGAGAACGACCGGCAGGAAGCCGCCATTGAGGAAGCCCGCAATCGCCCCTCGCTATGACCGACCACCTGATCCCAACCCTGCCCGACGTCGTCGGCGCCGCGAAGGACGCGATCGTCGAGTCGCGCCCCGCGACGGCGCCGCACGTCGAGAGCGGGGTCTGGGCGGTCGTTCTCTCGGGCTGGCGTGGGCAGTTCGCGAAGGCCAGCGCGCGACTCGTCGACGAAGCCAAGAGCGCGCGCCTCCCTCTCGCCGAAGGGGCAGCGCTCACTCCGATCGCGGCGGTCGACTTTTTCACGCCCCGGCAGCCCGACCCGCTCCGCTCCGTGGGTGAGGTCATTCTCGAGCGCGCCGTCGTCCATTACACCGACGGCGACCCGATCACCGCGGCGGAGGCGACGGACGAGACGACGAGCCTCGCGCTGATTCAGGCGCTCGCCGAGGCCGGTAACGAGCATTTCGGAAGCGTCTGGAGCCCGTCGTCAGGGCTCGGCTCGCATCTAGCGGACGACGGATCGAGCCTCTCCGACGGTCCGACGACCACCATGGACGACCTCGTGGCGCTCGCGAACGACGCCAAGAGCGTCATCACGGCGCACGCGGGAAACCTCGACGCGCACCCGGACGCCGACACGACGAACACGGTCACAGTGGACGACGCCTTCGTGAGCGACACCGGGATGGCGTACAGCGCGCAGAGCCAGGCGAGCAAGGCGAGTCTTTGGCGCGTCCTGAACGCCTGCCGCTCCGCCTTCAACGCCCACGTCCGGCTGGAGGCGCGCGCCGGCACGATCCGCAAAGGAACGCGGTTCCTCCTGGCCGCGCAGCCGACAGCCTCCCCGCCCCTCCTCGCGGGGACGTACGAGGCGACCGCAGACGTCCCGCTCGCGACGGGGGCGGACGAGGTGACCGTGCCCGTCCAGGCCCCAACGGCGGGCGCGGCAGCAAACCTTGCGGCCTGGGTGTCCGGGCAGGGCCCCGAGGCGGTCGTCACGGCCGGCGTCGCGCTCTTCGACGCCTCCCAGCCGGAGCAGGCTCGCCTCGCCGTGGCGTCGCTGGCCGCCGCGGGGGGGAGAGACGGCGCGCAGCCCGATCGGCCCCTCCGACAGGCCGCCTCCGCGTCCTACGCGGGGCTCCGGGGACCGATCGACCGGGCGCTTGTGGCGGGAGCTCTCCGGGGCCTCGGCGCCTCACGGGTGGCCATCCTGACCGACTACGCCGCTGGCGGCGTGTACGTCTATGTCACCGACGAGTCATGGGCGCAGAGCGAGCGCTGGCTCGCGTCGATCGCGCAGGGGCTGAAAGACCCCGACACGGGCTGGCTCGGCCTCGGCTGTCGGCTCCGGGGGATGGGCGCGGTCGTGAACCGGCTCGTCCGCCCCGAGCTGACGATCAGCGTCCGGGATGTCCGATACCTGCAGGACACGACCGAGCTCACGGCGACGCTTCAGGCGCTCGTCCGCGCCTACTTCGACGACCGGGAGGACTGGTACACGATCCGCTCGGAGACGCTGCAGGCACTGTGCTCCGCGGCCGACCGAAAGCGGATCCTGACCTGCTCGCGCGTCCGGATCCGCGACGGCAACGGGATCCCGGTCGACGACACAGGCACCATCGCCGCCGGCGACACGCTCATCCATAACCACTTCGCCGACCAACCTCTCGACGTTACGTACACGGCACCGCAATAATGGCTGGCTCCACCCAATACGACGTGATCGTCGCGTTCCAGACGCAGGGCAACCTCGAGAACGCGATCGGCGGCGCCACGACCAAGGTTGGCGGCCTCCAGCGCGCAACCGAAGGCGCGCAGGGAGCGATCAAGGCATTCGGGGCGGCGGCGCTCTCGACATTCACGGGCGTTGTGGAGAGCGCTGGCTCGGTCGTCATGACCCTCGGCAAGATCGGTGCTGGCTCCGTCTTTGCTGGAGCCGTGTATGGCGTTCAGGGGCTCAACGCGCAGCTCGAGATCTCGAAAAACAGCGTCGCGGCCGTTCTAAACGCGCAGGGCGTCAGCGCGACGATGCCGGAGGCGCGCGCTCGCGCCCATGGGCTCGTGAAGCAAATGCAGATCGACGCCCGGGACCTCCCGGGCGAATTCTCGGACCTCTTCGGCATATTTCAGACGGGCATCGGGAGCGCGCTCCAGGCGGGGCTCACGGATGACACCTTCCGGCAGCTCAGTGCGAAGACCATGGCGGCGGCGAAGGCGCTTGACGTGCCGATGGACCAGGCGGGCCGGGAGCTCTCTAAGCTCTTGATGGGCTCCGCGGGCATGGACAACACCCTCGGCATGCGCCTCGGTTTTGACGCGGAGAAGACCTACAAGGATCTCGACAAGGTCGATAAGAAATTCAAAGACCTGAGCGCCGAGGGTCGCTCGGGGCTCATCACGGAGGCCCTCGGAAAGTTCGGGCCGTCGATCGAGGCGTTCGGCAAGACGTTCGACGCGCAATGGTCCACGCTCCTCGACAACGGCAAGCAATTCATCGGGCTCGCGACGACGCCGCTCTTCGAGGAAGCAAAGGTCACGCTCGCCGAGATCAACCAGTGGCTTACGGACAACCAGGAGCGCGTCAAGGACTTCGCCAACACGCTCGGCCGCGGGCTCGTCGAGGCGTTCCGTAGGGGGATAGCGCTCGCGCTCGAATGGGGTCCTATCATCTATGACTTCGCCGTCAAAACGATGGACCGGCTCGAGCGCGGCTGGCGGGTCGTCGAGCCCTACTTCACGAAGGCGGCGGGCGTCTTTGCGGGGATGCTCAAGGATGCCGACGGGACACTCGATAAGGTCGAGAAGGTCCTGGGTCTCTACGCTGGCCTCAAGCTCGCGGGCGGGGCGAACGAGGTCGTCGCGTTCTTCGCTGGGGGCGGAGGCGGTCCCGGTCCTGGTGGTGGCGCTGGAGGCGCGCTCGGCTCGATCAAGGGCACGGTTGGAGCTGGGCTCATCGGCGGCGCCGCGGGCTACGGTATTGGACACTTGATCGGTGGCGAGGTCGCGGGCGACAAGGCGAGCGACAAGGACCGGGAGGTGGCGCAGGGGATCTTTAGCAAGATCTTCGGCGGCATGGGCGCCGGCGCCGCCGCGGGATGGGATGCGGCCGGCGCGCGCGGAGCCCTTGTCGGCGGCGTCGTCGGTGGCGCGGCCGGTCTCTACGGCGCCAACGCGGAGATCAGCCAGAACGAGCGAGCGGCCTCGGTAGCTATCTACGCCCGCGAGGTTGACGCGATGGCGCTCATGTCCGGCGAATTCAACGCCGCGACGGGCCAATTCGTCGAGAACACGGGGCGCATCAATATGGCGTCGTTTGACTTCCAGTTCCGCATGATGGAGATCACAGCAAGGCTCGGGGAAGCCGAGGCGGAACTCTTCTCGTACGCGGCCGCTGTTCGCAATGCGGCTGCGGACTTCAAAGAAAAGGCCGATCAGGAAGGCCTCGCCATCGGCACGGACGCGCTCAAATCGCTCACCGCGGCGACAACGGCTGCGACGAAGGCGGCGGACCTCACGAAACCGGAGACGAAGGCCGACGCGAAGAAGAAGCCCACCACGAACCACGGCACGATCATCAACGGCAACGTCTACCTCACGGTGACGAGCGCGGCGGAGCCGGGCCAGATCGCGCGGCTGTCGCTCGCTGAGCTCTCGAAGCTCCGGCGCACCCCGGGCAGCTCTCCGCTCGTGCGGAACTACTCGGCGCGCTAATGCCCTCGTCCTCCTGGGTCTTTCGGCAGCTCGACGGCGACCGGGCCGAGCTCCGTCTCGACGGCTGGGCGAAGCCGCAGGGGCGCCCTCGCAAGGGCGCCGTGGTCGAGGAGAGCCACGAGGCGCGGCGGGAGATCACCTATTACCCCGGCGCCGGCGTCGACGCGGAGCCAACGATCCACGTCTTCGGCACCAAGATCGCCGACCAGGAGATCAACGGGTACCTCCGCGACGCGGACCTTGGGACGGGCGGCGCCCTCCGGAAGAAGGCCGAGATCAAGGCCTTCTTCCGCAGGCTCGCCGGCGTCCGCGCCGTCTGCGAGATCCTCGGGTACGATCAAAACGTCTTCGTCGACGTGGTGACCTTCGGGCTCGAGGGAGCCTCGGAGATCTCCTACAAGATCAAGCTCCTCGCGCTGAAGGACAACAGCGCGGCGGCGACGGCGCGGGCGGTGGTGAAGGACGCGCCCGCGGTTCGGGCAAACCGAATCAAGGCGGCCCTCGAGCGCGCTGGCGCCTCCGTCGCGCGCCCCGAGCTCTCCGCCTTTGAGCGGTTCCGGCGTGGGCTCAACAACCTCGCCTATCACGCGAGCGAGGCCTTCGATATCGCAACCACGACGGCGATCGGGGCGTTCTCCAACGTCCTCCGGACGGCGCAGGATATCCAGAGCCTCGAGCGCGCCGCGTTCGCCCAGATCGGCGCGCTGAGGGCGGCCATAGGCCAGTTCACGAGCGCGGGGCTCATCCTGCGCGAGACGGCGGCCGCATGGAACCGCGATATCGATACGGTGCGAACCGGGTCGACCGAGGATCTTGACCTCGGGCAATCGCAGGCGCTCATGGAGGACGCCCTCCGAGACGCGCTCGCGGAAGCGGCGGAGATGGATCGCGACGCGCTCCTTGCCGCCGTGCTCAGGGCGAAGGCGACCCACGAGGCCCGCGACGGCGAGACCTGGGAGAGCATCTCGAGCACCTATTACGGCTCCCCTGAGCGGGCGGCTGACATCCGAGCGGCCAACGCCGGCGCTGGTTCGCTGCCGGTGCCCGGGACCGTGTACCTCATCCCCGAGTAATGCCGCGCATCTACCGCCCCAACGTCGCGGCGTTCGTGTC
>JAYOEF010000033.1:0-24846 GCA_038106605.1 Alphaproteobacteria bacterium | reverse complement strand
TCGCGCTTCGCGTCCGGATAGTCGACCCAGAAGTAGAAGCAGCGGCGCTTGATGGCGTCGTGGATCTCGCGGGTGCGGTTGGACGTGATGATGACGATCGGCGGCTTCGCGGCGCGCACGGTGCCGAGCTCGGGGATGGTGACCTGAAAGTCCGAGAGGACTTCGAGGAGGAACGCCTCGAACGGCTCGTCGGTGCGATCGAGCTCGTCGATGAGCAGGACCGGCGGCTGGCCGTCGAAGCCGGGCTCGAGCGCCTGGAGGAGGGGACGTTTGATCAGGAAGCGCTCCGAGAAGATGCCCTCCTCGAGCTCGTTGATGTCCTGCTTGCCGGAGGCTTCCGCGATGCGGATCTGGATCATCTGCATCGAGTAGTTCCATTCGTAGACCGCCGACGACACGTCGAGGCCTTCGTAGCACTGCAGGCGGATTAGCCTGCGGCCCAGCGACTCCGACAGCACCTTCGCGATCTCTGTCTTGCCGACGCCGGCCTCGCCTTCGAGGAACAGCGGACGGCCGAGCTTGAGCGCGAGGTAGAGAGCCGTGGAGAGCGAGCGGTCGGCGACGTAGCGTCCGTCGCGCAGCATGTCGACCACGGTGTCGACGGAGGAGGGCAGGTTATCGGTCATGGCTTCCGGGCGTCGTGAAGGGGAACTCTGGGGAGACCCTATCCAAAAAATGCGGGGAGACCAGAAAAATCAGGTCTCCCCGCGGAAAGAGGTCGAAGGGGCGGGCGCCGGGATGCGGCGTCCGCTCCGGGCGGCAATCAGCCGTTGGCTTCCGCCACCGCGCGCTTGGCCATCACGGTCACGAGATGGGCGCGGTATTCGGCGCTGGCGTGGATGTCGCTGTTGAGGTCGGCGTCCGAGACCTTGATGTTCTCGACGGCGGCCGGCGCGAAGCTGGACGACAGCGCCTTTTCCATTTCCGGCACGCGGAAGACGTGGGAGCCGGCACCGGTGACGGCGACGCGGACGCCCTGCGGGCCCTTGCTGACGAAGACGCCGACGACGGCGTAGCGCGACGCCGGGTTCGGAAACTTCATGTAGCCGGATTTCTCCGGGATCGGGAAGACCACCTTGGTCACGAGTTCGCCCTCTTCGAGCGCGGTCTCGAACAGGCCGGTGAAGAAGTCGTCGCCCGCGATGGTGCGCTTGTTGGTATGCACCGTGGCGCCGAGGCCGACGACCGAGGACGGATAGTCCGCCGCCGGGTCGTTGTTCGAGATCGAGCCGCCGATCGTGCCGCGGTTGCGGACCATCGGATCGCCGATCAGGCCCGCGAGCTTGGCGAGCGCCGGGATCGCCTTCTTCACCTCGGGCGAGGCGGCGACGACCGCATGCGGCGTCATGGCGCCGATGGTGACGGAGCTGCCGTCGACCTTGATGCCGACGAGATCCTTGAGATCGCCGAGATCGACGAGATCGGACGGCTTGGCGAGACGCTGCTTCAGCGTCGGGATCAGCGTCATACCGCCGGCGACGAACTTTCCTTCCTCGACGCCGCTGACGCTCGCGACCGCGTCGTCGACCGACTTGGCGCGCTTGTAGTTGAAATCGTACATGTTTCGACCTCTCCGTTCAGGCTTTTCAGGCTTTGGACTGTTGTAGCGCCTGCCACACCCGGTGGGAAGTGGCTGGCATTGCGATATCGGTGATTCCGCGGGTGGCGAGGGCGTCGATCACCGCGTTGATGACCGCGGCGCCGGCACCGATGGTTCCGGCCTCGCCGCATCCCTTCACCCCGAGGGGATTGTGCGTGCAGGGCGCGCCTTCGTTGGCGGCAACCGTGAAGGACGGCACGGTGTCCGCGCGCGGCATGCTGTAGTCGTTGAACGAGCCGGTGATGAGCTGGCCGTCCTCGCCGTAGACGCAGTCTTCCATCAGCGCCTGGCCGATGCCCTGGACGAGCCCGCCATGCACCTGACCCTCGACGATCATCGGATTGATGATCTTTCCGAAGTCGTCGACCGCGTTGAAGCTGCACAACGTGACCTCGCCGGTGTCGCAGTCGATCTCGACTTCGGCGATGTGGCATCCGTTGGGGAACGTGAAGTTCTTCGGATCGTAGAACGCGCTCTCGTCGAGACCGGGCTCCAGCTCCTCGATCGGGTAGTTGTGCGGCACGTAGGCGGTGAGCGCCACCTGGCCGATGCCGATCTCCTTGTCGGTGCCGGAGACCTTGAAGGTGCCGTTGGCGAACTCGATGTCGTCGACGGCAGCTTCGAGCAGGTGGGCCGCGATCTTCTTGCCCTTGGCGATGATCTTGTCCATCGCCTTGACGATGGCCGACCCGCCGACGGCGAGCGAGCGCGAGCCGTAGGTGCCCATGCCGAAGGGGATTCGGTCGGTGTCGCCGTGGACGACCTCGACGTTCTCGACCGGCACGCCGAGCCCGTCGGCGACGAGCTGGGCGAATGTCGTCTCGTGTCCCTGGCCGTGCTGGTGGGAACCGGTGAACACCGTCACCGAGCCGGTCGGGTGCATGCGCACCTCGGCGGCTTCGTAGAGCCCCGCCCGCGCGCCGAGCGCGCCCGCGACCGCCGACGGCGCGATGCCGCAGGCCTCGATGTAGGTCGCGAGGCCGATCCCGCGGAGCTTGCCGTTCTTCTCCGATGCGGTGCGCCGCTTGGCGAAGCCGGCGTAGTCGGCGGACTTGAGGCCGTCTTCCAGATTGCGGATGAAGTCGCCGGAATCGTACTGCAGCGCGACCGGCGTTTGGTACGGCATCTCCGCCTTGGCGATGAAGTTGCGCCGGCGGATCTCGGTCTTCTCGATACCGGTCTCGCGTGCCGCCTGCTCGACGAGGCGCTCCAGCAGGTAGCAGGCCTCGGGGCGCCCGGCGCCGCGGTAGGCGTCGACCGGAACCGTGTTGGTGAAGATCGCGCGCACGTTGCAGTAGATCACGGGCGTCTTGTAAAGCCCCGCGAGCAGCGTCGCATACAGATATGTCGGGATCGCCGGCGCGAACGTGGAGAGATAGCCGCCCATGTTGGCGTCGGTCTTGACGCGGAGCGCCAGGAAATGCCCGTCCTTGTCGAGCGCGAGCTCCGCAGTCGTCAGGTGGTCGCGGCCCTGCGCGTCCGTCATGAAACTGTCGGAACGGTCGGCGGTCCACTTGATCGGACGGCCCACCTTCTTCGACGCCCAGGTGACGATCGCTTCCTCGGCGTAGTGATAGATCTTCGAGCCGAAGCCGCCGCCGACGTCGGGCGCGACGACGCGGAGCTTATGCTCCGGGATCGACAGCACGAACGCGCCCATCAGGAGGCGGATGACGTGGGGGTTCTGGCTCGTCGTGTAGAGCGTGTAGTGATCGCCCGAGGCGTCGTACTCGGCGATTGCCGAGCGCGGCTCGATCGGGTTGGCGACAAGCCGGTTGTTGACGAGTTTCAGCGTCGTGACGTGCGCCGCGCCCTTGAACTGCGCGTCGCACGCGGCGGGATCGCCGAGCTCCCAGTCGTAGCAGATATTGTCCGGCACACTGTCGTGGACGAGCGCGGCGCCCTTCTTCGTGGCGTCGGCCATGGTGACGACTGCGGGCAGTTCCTCGAACTGGATGTCGATCAGCTCGGCCGCGTCGCGCGCCTGCGTGCGCGTCTCGGCGATGACGACGGCGAGGTTGTCGCCGACGTGGCGCACCTTGTCGGCGACGAGGGCAGGGTGGGGAGGCTCGTGCATCGGCGTCTGGTTCTTGCCGATGACCTGCCAGCCGCACGGCAGACCGCCGACGCCGTCCGCCGCCCAGTCGGCGCCCGTGAGCACGCGGACGACACCCGGGGCCTTCTCGGCCTTCGAGGTGTCGATCCGCTTGATCTTCGCATGGGCGAGCGACGACCGGACGATCCAGGCATAGGTCTGGTTCGGCCGGTTGATGTCATCCACGTACCGGCCGTTTCCCGTCAGGAAACGTCGGTCTTCGCGCCGCTTGATCGGGGCGCCGATAGAACCGTCTGGCATGAATGCCTCCCTATCAGGTCTATTCGGCGCTGCTGCTCCGTTTGCCGGATTGTCTGCGCAGCGCCTCAGGCAGTCATCGTCTTGTGAGCCGCGAGGATCGCCTTGACGATGTTGTGGTAGCCGGTGCAGCGGCAGAAGTTGCCTTCGAGCTCGTGCCGTACCGTCTTCTCGTCGAGCGATGCCTTGTTGCGCTCGACGATGCCGATCGCGCTCATGACCATGCCGGGTGTGCAGAAGCCGCACTGCAGGGCGTGGTTCTCGCGGAACGCCTCCTGCATCGGGTGCAGCTTGTCGCCGACGGCGAGGCCCTCGATGGTGGTGACTTCCGCACCGTCGGCCGCGCGGGCCAGCATGGTGCAGGACTTGATCGGCTTGCCGTTCACATGAACCGTGCAGGCGCCGCACTGCGACGTGTCGCAGCCGACATGCGTGCCGGTCAGGCCGAGGCTCTCGCGCAGATACTGAACCAGAAGCGTGCGGTTCTCGACATCCGCCGAAACCTTCTTGCCGTTCACCGTCATCGAGACAGTGGTTGTCGCCATAAGACCCTCCTTATTGTACCTGCAGCATCGTGCTGCAGGTCGATTCCGATCGCCGATACTCGTACGTCGCGCGCAGGCCGCGGCGCCCGGTGGCGGATAACTGTTTAGGTCGGATAGACCCTCCCTTGCGGTGCCAGTAAACCGCCAGCGCAGAGGGAGGTCAAGCGCGCTTCGGAACGATTTGCGCGCTGTTTTCCGTTTCAGAGATTGAGCAGGATGAGAACGACCACGACCGCCGCGATGAGCCCTCCGACCCAGACCGCGGGGCTCAGCCCGCCGCCCGTCTTCACGGCTTCGTCGGCCTTCGCGACGGTCGCTTCCGTCGCCATTTCCTTAGCGGTTGCGGAAGAAACCGTTTCGCCCGTCGCCACGTCGGCCGCGACCGTCTCCGGCGCGTCGGCCGGCGCGACATTGTCCGCCGGCGCGGCCGCGCCCGCGGCTCCGCCGACTTCCTCGGCGAACTTGCCGAAGAACTCGTTCGCCATCTTCTTCGCGGTGGAGTCGATCAGCCGCGAGCCGATCTGTGCGAGCTTGCCGCCGACCTGCGCGGTCGCGGCGTAGGAAAGGACGGTATCGCTGCCCTCCGAGGCAAGCTTGACGGTCGCTCCGCCTTTCGCGAATCCCGCGACGCCGCCCGTGCCCTCGCCGGAGATCGTGTAGCCGTTGGGCGGATCGATGTCGCTCAGCGTCACCTTGCCGGTGAAGGTCGCCGACACCGGGCCGACCTTCGACTTCACCTTGGCCGACAGCTCGGTCTCCGAGTCCTTGTTGAGCTCCTGGCAGCCCGGAATGCACTTCTTCAGCACCTCCGGATCGTTCAGGGCTTCCCAGACCTTCTCGCGCGGGGCGGGAATCCGGTATTCGCCGGTCATATCCATGGTTCGGTCTCCAGTCTTTTGACGCTTATGTGATTTTGCCGGAACTTAGTTCGTAAGCCCGGATGCGGCAAGCGACGGCTGTACATGCGCCCATGCCGCGGAAGCGGTACCGCGCCGGCAAGCGACCGGCGCGGTTAGGATAATTTTAAGCCCGGGCGCTTCCCCAGAAAAGCCTTCAAGTCAGGCTGCCAGTTTCCACTCGGCGAGGCCGCAGCCGATCAGCGTCTCGGGCATCGGGATGTAGTCGATCAGGTCGAAGCCCTTGCCGCCGGCGACCGCGTGCGCGATGCACCAGGAGCGCAGCTCGGCGCCGCCGTTGCCGGTGACCGCGAGCATCTTCTCGAGATTGGTCTCGATCTCCGCGTCGGACGCGGTCCGGAACATCTCGATGCAGGCATGGTCGAACTTCTCGTCGATCCAGCCCATCGTGGTCTCGCCGATCGAATGGCTGAGCCCGCCCGTGCCCATCACGACGACGCGAAGGTCCTCGGGATAGGATTCGACCGCCGCACGGATCATGCGGCCCCAGGCGAGGCAGCGGCGGGGCGTCGGGAAGGGCGCCTGCACGAGGTTGACGAACACCGGAACGATGGCCGGAACCTCGGTGAAGCCCATGCGCCACAGCGGGATGCCGATGCCGTGGTCGATCGCCACCCGGTGCGAGAAGCCGGGGTCGAAGTCGTGCTTCAGCGCGTAGTCGAGGATATGGCCGCCGAGGCCGGCATGGCCGGGCAGGTTCTCCTGCGCGAACAGGCCCTTCATGAACGGCTCGGGCGGCGCATCGTGCTCGGCACCGACGCCGATGGAGAAGGTCGGGATATTGTTCAGGAAGAAGTTTATCCAGTGATCGTTCGAATGGACGACCAGCACGTCGGGCTCCAGCGCCTTCACGCGGCGACCGAGCTCGTCGTAGCGGCTCGTCAGCCAGGCGCGCGTGTCCTCGCGCAGATCCTTCCACGCGCGGGCGATGTTCGGGGCGTGGGATGCGGCGAAGCTGCCGACGACTTTAGCCATTCATTCTCTCTTTCTGTTCTTCGGTCTGGTACTTGCTCAGCTCCGCGATCGATTCCTCGTCGTTGAAACCGGAGACGAGCAGGTAGAACCGCATCAGGTAGGGGTTCACGAGCGGCAGCAGGGTGCCGATGTCGTCCTCGAGCAGCGCCTTCCGGATCTCGGGGGAGACCGGATACTGGGCGATGACCTCCTCGCGGTGGTTGGTCCACCGGTCCTTCCCGTTCGGGCCCTGGAGGTCGAAAATCAGCTTGTTGACCCAGTAGTCGGTCATGGATGTCTCCGCGCTCGTTCGCTCTTTGGAATAAATATAATCTAGTACGTCTCGCCGATAAACAAAATCGGCGAACCGGGTTGACAGAAAGCGTCTCCGCGGAGGAATGTCCAGCCCATGATGACGAATGCGATCCGCATTGCCGCGCGTTGGTGGTGGCCGGTCTGAACCGGCGGCCGCGATTTCGTTCGTCCATCGACTGAACAGAAGCTGAAACGGGGCCGCCAGGGGACTGGCGGCTTTGGTTTTTTCCAGCGTCCCGGTTCCCGATGCGGCCCTCAGACGGGAAAGGAACCGGAAATGCCCTCCATCACCTATACGACCGCCGGCGGCATCGGCATCCGCAGGGATGCGGTCGAGGCCGATTACGCCGCGGGCGTCGAGCTGCTGATCGCCGATCTCGATGCGCGGCGCGGCGTGCTGCTCGCCTCGTCGTTCGAATATCCCGGCCGCTATACCCGCTGGGACATCGGCTTCGTCGACCCGCCGCTCGAGATCGTCGCCCGCGACCGCGCAACGACGGTCCGCGCGCTCAACGAGCGCGGGAAGGTGCTGCTCGACTTCGTCGCCCCGGTCGTCGAGGGGCTCGACATCGTCCGCGATCTGGAGACCGCTGCGGATCGTCTCTCTTTCCGTGTGGTCGAGCCGGAAACCGGCTTCACCGAGGAGGAGCGGAGCCGCCAGCCGAGCGTCTTCTCCGTGCTGCGCGCGATCGTCTCGCTGTTCCGGTCCGACCGCGAGGGCCATCTCGGCTTATACGGCGCCTTCGGCTACGACCTGACGTTCCAGTTCGAGCCGGTCCGGCGCAGGCTCGAGCGGGACGCGCGCCAGCGCGACCTCGTGCTGTTCGTTCCCGACGAGATCCTGACGGTCGATCATCGCCGCCAGGTGGCGACGCGCTACCGCTACGAGTTCTCGAAGGGCGGCGTGTCGACCGACGGCATGGAACGCACGGGCGAATCCCTCACATTCTCGCCGGGCGGCCGGCCCGCCGCCGCGTGCGACCATGCGCCGGGCGAATATGCCGGCACCGTCCGCGTCGCGCAGCAGGCGTTCGCCCGCGGGGACATGTTCGAGGCCGTTCCCGGCCGGATGTATTTCGAGCCCTGCACCGTGCCGCCCTCGGTGCTGTTCGACCGGCTGCGTCGGCGCAACCCGTCGCCCTATGGCGCGATGATGAACCTCGGTGAGGGCGAGTACCTCGTCGCGGCCTCGCCCGAGATGTTCGTGCGCGTCGAGGGCAGGCGGGTCGAGACCTGTCCGATCTCGGGCACCATCGCGCGCGGCAGGGACGCGATCGAGGATGCCGCGCGCATCCGCGAGCTGATCAATTCGACGAAGGACGAATCCGAGCTCACCATGTGCACCGACGTCGACCGCAACGACAAGTCGCGGGTCTGCGTGCCGGGCAGCGTGAAGGTGATCGGCCGCCGCCAGATCGAGATGTACTCGCGGCTGATCCACACGGTCGATCACGTGGAGGGGACGCTGCGGGACGAGTTCGACGCGTTCGACGCGTTCCTCGCCCATACCTGGGCGGTGACGGTCACGGGGGCGCCCAAGCTCGCCGCCATGCAGTTCATCGAGGATCACGAGAAGTCGCCGCGGCGCTGGTACGCGGGCGCGATGGGCTTCGCGGGGTTCGACGGATCCATGAACACGGGGCTCACGCTGCGGACGATCCGGATCGAGGACGGCATCGCCGAGGTCCGTGCCGGCGCGACACTCCTCTACGACTCCGACCCCGATGCGGAGGAGGCGGAGACCGCCCTCAAGGCATCGGCGCTTCTCGATGCGATCCGGCGCGACGATACCGGAAAGGTGGACGCCGAGACGCCCGTCGCGCTTCCCGGCAAGGGAAAGCGGGTACTGTTCGTCGATCACCGGGATTCGTTTGTCCACACGCTCGCGGCTTACGTGCGCGCGACCGGCGCCGAGGTGACGACGCTCCGTGCGGGTTTCGACCCGGCCCGCATCGACGGGATCGCGCCCGATCTTGCCATCCTGTCGCCGGGTCCCGGCAGGCCGGCGGATTTCGATGTTTCCGGCACTGTGGGCGCGCTGGTCGAACGGGGCATCCCGGTGTTCGGCGTCTGCCTCGGCCTGCAGGGCATCGTCGAGCATTTCGGTGGCGAGCTCGGGGTCCTGCCGGTACCGGTCCACGGCAAGCCGTCGCCGGTCCGCGTCGCTGCGTCCTCGCCGCTGTTCGATGGACTGCCGGATACGTTCGATGCCGGGCGCTATCACTCGCTCTACGCGGTACGGGAATGCGTGCCGGCGTGCCTCCGCGTCACGGCGGAGACGGCGGACGGCGTCGTCATGGCGGTAGAGCACGAGACGCTGCCGGTCGCCGCGGTGCAGTTCCATCCGGAATCGATCATGAGCTTCGGCGCGGGCGCTGGGGTACGGCTCATCGCCAACGTCGTGTCCCGGTTCGCGGACCGGGGGAAGAAGCGGCAGGCGGCGGCCTGATCGAGAGCGTTCCCGCAAAAGGAAACGGCGGCCCGCCTACAGGGCCGCCGTCTTGTGTCTTCACCGATGAAGCGACGTGTGTGTGGTGGGGGTGCCGCCTCAGCCGGCGCGTCGCCGTCTTGCCACGCCCAACCCTACGACAGCGAGCGCCATCAGGGCAAGCATCGAAGGCTCGGGCACGCGGAACGCGATGTCGGAGACGACGCCGGACGGCGTTCCGAGATAGGTCATCAGCCCCGTGTTCGGGTCGACGAGATAGATGTTGCCCGTTCCCGTGCCGGTGCCGAAATAGTCGTCCTCGGTCGCGTAGATCTGTCCGGTGAGCGGATTGATCCCGAGGCCCGAGAAGAGGAAGTCGTTCTGGCTGACCGTGACGCGCGTGATCTCGCTCGCGTCGTTGGGGTCGAGCGTGAACAGCATGTTCGTGCCGAACGGGCCGACGTTCGGATCGTAGCCGAGGGCATAGAGGGTGCCGGCACTGTCGAAGGCGAGGCCGCCGGTCGCGCCCCAGATCGTCGCGCCGATCAGCGACGCGAGGCCGGTACCGAGGTCGATGGTGTAGACGTTGCCGCCGCTCACGCCGTCGTGGTCGAGCGACTCGATGCCGTAGAGGCGGTTGGTCGTGCGGTCGTAGGCGAGGTCGCCGATCGAGATGACCGAGCCGTTGACGTCTCCCGCGTTCGAGTGGATCGGGCCGACATTACCGACGACGGCACCCGTGCCGGGGTCGATCTGGATCAGGTTCGAGAAGGAGCCGAGCCCGCCGAGGGTCGATCCCCACATGTTGCCCTGACCGTCGAAGTCGATGCCGGTGATCCCGACCCCGCCGCCCGCGTTGCCGACGACGGTGGACTGGTTCACGTCCGACTGGTTGAGGATGACGATCTCGCCCGCGTCGACGCCCGAGCCGAACCCCTTGGAGGCGAACATCTCGATGTGTCCCGCCTGCGCGCCGGCGACGGAACCGAAGAGGGCGAGAGCGCCCGCGATGGCGGTGAGGGTGAGACGCCTGGAGATTGCCGACATACTACTTTCTCGTTTCGCCGCGCCGCCCGTGCAGCGCGGATGCATTACCTGAAACAAATCTATGCAATTTTCATGCCGAAAATGACATGTGTATTATTATCAATCGATTAGGGGAATTCGTTAACGCCGCGCCGGGCGCACTTGTAAAGCCCTCCGACGGTTAACGGGATCTCGGAGTGGGCCCTCAGAGGTAGTAGATCAGCAGCAGCCCGCCGAGCAGCACCGCGACCCACATCGCCATCGAGCCGGTCGGCCAGGTGCGCGCGAGGACGGCACTCGGTCCGTGATGCCGGAACATATAGTCGACGAAGCGCCCGACACCGGTCCGGAGGTCCTCGAGGAAGCTCGCCCAGCCCTCGCGCGTCGTGGCGATGAACCAGCGATAGAGGGCGGGCAGCCACTGCCGGTAGGTGATGTCGAAATCGAGGTTCACGGACTTCAGCTCGGGCGGATAAATGCGGTAGCGCATCAGGACCGCGAACGCGAGCGCCGAGAACATCAGCAGCTGGAGCTGCCCGATCACGTGGCTCGCCGTATAGGGATGATAGTCGACCGGGTAGGGCAGCAGGCTGTAAAGCCAGGGCGAATAGACGCCGATTCCGATGCACAGGATGGCCGTGACGCCCATGGCGATCAGCATGTTGAGGGGAGCTTCTTCGCAGCGCTTGCCGGAATCGTGGGCGAAGAACGCGAAATAGGGAATCTTGATGCCCGAATGGTGGAACACGCCCGCCGAGGCGAACAGCAGGATGAGCCAGACGACCATGTAGCCGTCGTGCGCCACGGCCGACAGCGTCAGCGATTTCGCGATGAAGCCCGAGAACAGTGGGAAGGCCGAGATCGAGGCCGCGCCGACGATGCAGAACACGGTGGTGAACGGCATCGACTTGTAGAGGCCGCCGAGTTCCGAGCCCTTGATCGTGCCGACGCGGTAGAGGACGGCCCCCATCGACATGAACAGGAGCGCCTTGTAGAGGATGTGCGCGAAGGCGTGGGCGGCCGCACCGTTGATCGCGAGCGCCGAGCCGATGCCGACGCCGCAGACCATGAAACCCAGCTGGTTGTTGAGCGAATAGGCGAGCACGCGCCTGAGGTCGTTCTCGATGACGGCGTAGAAGATCGGGAACGCGGTCATGGCCGCACCGACATAGATCAGTAGTTCCGTTCCCGGAAAACCGCGGGCGAGCGCATAAACCGCGCACTTCGTCGTGAAGGCGGACAGGAACACGGTGCCGGTGACCGTCGCTTCCGGATAGGCGTCCTGCAGCCAGTTGTGCATGAACGGAAACGCGCACTTGATGCCGAAGGCGATGAGGATCAGCCAGGTCGCGAGCGAGCCGAGCGTCATCTTCTCGAAGGTGACGGAGCCGGTCTGTTGCGCCATCAGGATCGCGCCGGAGAGGAGGAGAACGCCGGAGCCGATCTGGATGATCAGATAGCGCATGCCGGCGCGATAGGCCGCGTCGGTACGCCTCGCCCAGATCAGGAAGACCGACGTGACCGCCATCGCTTCCCAGTAGACGAAGAGCGTGATCAGGTCGCCCGCGAACAGCGCCCCGATGCCGGCGCCGGCATAGGCGAGACCGGCCATCTGCTCGACCGTATCGTCGTTGTGCCAGGCGTAGACGACGCTGAGCGCCGCCGCGATGTGGAAGATGTAGCCGAAGATCAGGCTGAGCCCGTCGATCCGGACAGGCACGATCTGGTAGGAGAGGTAGGAGAAGACGTAATGGTTGCCGGCGTCGGCGTGGGCGAGCGCCCACAGCCCGGCAAGCGGCAGCAGCGTCATGTAGGCCTTCCGCCAATGTCCGCGGAAGCAGGGCACGAGCAATGCCCCTGCGATCAGAAGAAGCCCGGGCGGAATCCCCCAGAGCATCAGTCGCGGCCCTCCCTGTCGTAGTAGTCCTCGTCGCGCTTGAGGAACTTGCGCATCTCCTTCGCGGCAAGGACGAGACCGACGCAGGCGATGAAGCCGTAGAGCCCGTAGAAGCCGAAGATCTTCTCCATCGCGAACTCGGGATGCTTCTCGTAGAAGGCATCGAGCAGGAAAAGGACCGCGCAGGTGACGATCACCGACCAGTAGACCTTGTCGACGTTCTTGGGATCGTCGAGCCAGTAGGCCTTGGAATTGCGGGACGGCGGCTTTCCGTTCATCTGGGCCCCCTCATTTCACGATCGGCATGAGCATGGCGACGATCCGGTCGGCGAACAGGAAAAGCGCAACGCAGCCCAGCGCCGTGATCCAGAGCGGGACCACGCAGAACAGCGGCGCCTCCTGGATCCGGCCGCGCCCATTAGCCGTAGCGTGAGCCGCAGCAGGGGCGGGCGCGGCATGACCGTGCTCCCCGTCATGGTGATGGCCGTCGGCCAGCTGGGCCGCCTCCTCGCTCCGGGGGCCGAAAAAGCCCCGGGCGAACACGGGAACCAGGTAGGCGACGTTGAGGAGCGACGAGATCATCAGCACGGCGATGAAGATCATCTGGTGGGCGTCGGCCGCACCGAGCGCGATGTACCACTTGCTCCACGAACCGCCGAGCGGCGGAAGGCCGATCACCGACAGGGCGCCGATGAGGAAGGCGCCGAACGTGAACGGCATGCGCCAGCCGAGACCGCGCATCTGGCTGATCTCCGTCTTGTGCGAAGCGACCATGATGGCGCCGGCGCAGAAGAAGAGCGTGATCTTGCCGAAGGCGTGCATCGCGATGTGGAGCGCTCCGCCGAGGAGGCTCATCGACGTGGCGAGCGCGCCTGCGAGGACGATGTAGGAGAGCTGGCTCACCGTGGAGTAGGCGAGCCGCGCCTTGAGGTTGTCCTTGGTCAGCGCGACGAGGGAGGCGAGCAGGATGGTGCCGCCCGCGACGTACATCAGCCAGATCGTCGCCCCGGTTTCGCGGAGATAATCCGCGCCGAAGATGTAGATGATGACCTTCAGGATGCTGAAGACGCCCGCCTTCACGACCGCCACGGCGTGGAGCAGGGCGGATACGGGTGTCGGTGCGACCATCGCTGCCGGGAGCCAGCGGTGGATCGGCATCAAGGCCGCCTTGCCGATGCCGTACATGTAGAGGAACAGGAGGACGACGACGAATCCGTCGTCGATCTTGCCCTTCAGGATGCCGCCCTTGGTGAAGTCGAGCGTGCCCGCGACCCACCAGGTCCAGATGATGCCGACGAACAGGAGGCCGATAGAGGTCGACATCAGGATGCCGAGATAGACCCGGCCGGCCCGCTTCGCTTCCGGCGTCTGGCTGTGGGTCACCAGCGGGTAGGTCGAAAGCGTCAGCACCTCGTAGGAGATGAAGAGCGAGAACATGTTGGCCGAGAAGGCGACCGCGATGGCGCTCGAAATGGCGATCGCGAAGCACATGTAGAAGCGCGTCTGGTTCGGCTCGTCGTGCCCGCGCATGTAGCCGATGGCGTAGAACGAGGTGACGATCCAGAGGAACGATGCGATCAGGGCGAACATCATGCCGAGCGGCTCGACCGCGAAGGCTAGATGCAGTCCCGGGAGCTCCTCGACCACGGACAGCTTCGGCATTTCTCCCGCCAGGACCGGCGGGAGCACCTGGAGGACACAGTAGAACGTCGCGAGCGAGGTGACGATGGTCACGGCCTCGCGCTGGTTCGGCCGCGATCCCGACATCAGGATCAGGATCGAACTGGCGAACGGCAGCAGGATCGAAAGCGCGATGTATGTCGAGACGCTCATCCGCCGAATCCCATCAGGCTGACGGCGGCCCGCCGCGAGAGCTCGACCGGTATGGAGGTGTCGATACCGAACCACACGTTGCCGCCCACGAGAACCCATGCCGGGACGAGGAGGCTGAGCGGCGCCTCGGCCGCGGGCGCATCGGTCGGCGCCGGACGGAAATAGGCGGACTCGATGACCCGGAAGACGTAGACGAGCGCGAGGAGGGAGCTTGCGACGACGAGCAGCGCGATCACCCACAATCCCTTCTCCAGGGACGCAAGGATCAGGTACCACTTGCTGACGAAGCCGGCGGTCAGCGGCACGCCGATGAGGCTGAGGCCGCCGCCCACGAACGCCGCCATCGTCCACGGCATCCGTTTTCCGGCGCCTGCGAGCGCGTCGATGTGACAGGAGCCGAGCCGGTAGAACAGGGCGCCCATCACGAGGAAGAGCGAGCCTTTCATCAGGGCGTGGTTGAAGAGGTGGAGGATGCCCGCCTGGAGGCCGACGACGGAGACCAGGCTTACGCCGAGGATCATGTATCCGATCTGCGCAACCGACGAGTATGCAAGCATCCGCTTCACGTCGTTCTGGAAGCAGGCGACGATCGACGGCAGGAACATCGCGAGCACCGCCATGGTCATCAGCGGAATGCCGGTCGGAAGAACCTCGAACGAGAACTTGACCCCGAAGATCGTGAACAGGAAACGGATCAGGATGTATATCGAGACCTTGGTCGCGGTCGCCGCCAGGAACGCCGATACCGTGCTCGGGGCGTAAGCGTAGGCATTGGGAAGCCACTGGTGCAGCGGGAACAGCGCGATCTTGAGGGCCGCGCCGACGACCAGGAAGCCGAACGCCGCGACGATCGTGCGATCGTATCCGTGTGCGGGGATGCGTGCCGCGAGGTCGGCCATGTTGAGTGTGCCGGTCGCCTGGTAGAGAAGGCCGATGGCGATGACGATGAACGTCGCGCCGATCGTTCCCATGATCAGGTACTGGTACGAGGCCGTCAGCGCGCGCCGGTCGAATCCGAGGGCGATCAGCACGTAGGACGACAGCGACGAGATTTCGAGGAAGACGAACAGGTTGAACGCGTCGCCCGTTATCGCGACGCCCATCAGGCCGGTCAGGCACAGCAGATAGGCCGCGTAGAACATGTAGGCCCGGTCCTGCACGTATTCGAGGAGAAGCGAGCTCCGCGAGTAGGGCGCAACAACGGACCCGATGCCGGCGACGATCAGGAGGACCAGCACGTTGAGCGCGTCGACCCGGTATTCGATGCCGATCGGCGGCGGCCATCCCCCCATGTGATAGGCAATGGTTCCCTTGTCGAAGACCTCGCCGGCAAGGAGGCAGGCGCAGAGGAGCGCAAACCACGTTGCCGCGAGCGCGATGATGAAAGGCGTGTTCTTGCCGCGGAACAGGACGCAGAGCGGCGCGCACATCAGGGGCACGACGATGATGAGCGCGGGGAGATGTTCGAGAAGGAACGACATCACATGCTCTCGTCCTGAACGTGGATGTCTTCTTCCTCGATCGTGCCGTAGGCCTGCCGGATGCGGACGACGAGCGCGAGGCCCAGCGCCGTCGTCGCGACGCCGACGACGATCGCCGTCAGGATCAGCACGTGCGGAAGCGGGTTGGAGTAGACCTTTATTCCTTTTTCGATGATCGGTGCCGTGCCGCCGAAAATCTTGCCGAATGAGATGTAGAGAATGAAGACCGACGCCTGGAAGACGTTGAGACCGACCAGCTTCTTGATGAGGTTGCCGCGGGCGATGACGATGTAAAGCCCGGCCATCGCGAGGAAGATCACGATCCAGTAGTTGTAAAGGCCGACGAAATCGATCACTTGCGCCAGCCCCTTAGTCTTCGCGCCAGGAGGCGAAGGTGAAGAAGATCGTCATCATCACGGAGGCCACGGTGGTCCCGACGCCGAGTTCGACGAGGAAGATTCCGGTGTGCTGGCCATGCTTCGCATCGTGCGCCAGCACGCTGTAGTCGAGGTAGTTGTGGCCGAGGAGGAGGGCGGCGACGCCGACGCCGCCGTAGATCAGCACGCCGCAGGCGATCCCGGCGCGGAGTATGCCGTTCGGCAGGATGCGTCGGGCGGCGCCGACACCGAATACCAGTGCGTAGAGGATGAACCCGGAGGCGAAGATAACGCCCGCCTGGAACCCGCCGCCCGGCCCGAAATCGCCGTGGAACTGGACGTAAAGGGCGAACAGGAGGATGAACGGCAGCAGCAGCTTCGTGATCACCCGGAGGACGAGATATTCCCTCATGCGCGGTCGTCCTCGCGATGGGGCGGCGGCGTGAGGCCGCGCCGCCAGCTGCCGAGAAGGAGGATCACGCCGATGCCGGCGGTGAAGATGACGGTGGTCTCGCCGAGCGTGTCGTAACCGCGGTAGCTCGCCAGCACGGCCGTCACGACGTTGGGAACGCCGGTCTCGGGCCCGGTCTTTTCCAGGTAGTAGGGCGCGACATGTTGATGGATCGGGCCGCTCGGGTCGCCGAAGCGTGCCATGTCGAGGCTGCCGTAGATCAGAACTGCGCCGGTGACGACGACGACGATGAGAGGCAGCAGCGGCTTATGGGCCGGCGGCTTCTCGCGGCGCGGCGTGAGCGCAAGGGTGCCGATGAACAGTACCGTCGAAACTCCTGCGCCGACCGCCGCCTCGGTGAAGGCCACGTCGACCGCATCGAGCACGACGAACATCGAGGCCGCGAGAAGGCTGTATATGCCGCTCAGCATCACGACGGCCATCAGGTTGCGCAGCAGCACGATCCCCACGACCGACAGGGCCATGAAGGCGAGGATGACGACGTTGACGACCTCTTCCATCATTCCTCTCCGCCGTCTCCGGCCGGCTGCTTTACCGGCGGCTCGCCGTCGAGGATCGGCCGGAGGCCGCTCGCCCAGGCGGTATGGTTGAGCGCATGCGACGAGGCCGGGCTGGTGAACAGCAGGAAGATCAGGATGATCAGAAGCTTCACCCCGATCAGCGTGAGGCCTGCCTGCAGCATGAGCCCGAGCAGGATCATCATCGCGCCCATGGTGTCGGTGATGCCGGCGGCGTGGCTTCTGGTATAGACGTCCGGCATGCGGAACAGGCCGATCGCGCCCGTGAGCGAGAAGAAGCAGCCCGTGAGCAGGCAGATCCACGACAGGATGTCGACGAGCCCCTGCATCAGCCCTTGTTTCCCGGGCCGCTGTTACCAGCGCCGTTGCCGTTCTCGCCCGGTCCGATGGCGAGGTTGCCGTACTTGAAGTACTTCAGCAGCGCGATGACGCCGATGAAGTTGATCAGCGCGTAGACCAGCGCGATGTCGAGGAATTCCGGCCGGCCCATGAGGAAGCCGAGGAGCGCGATCATCAGCACCGTCTTGGTGCCGAACATGTTGACCGCGAGGATGCGGTCGAACGTCGTCGGCCCGAGCAGGCCTCGCAGCAGCGCGAGCGCCATCGTGATAAGGATGCCGATGGTGGCGGCCGTGAACATCAGCGCGACGCCTCTTCCATGGCGGTCACCTTGCGGTCCATCGTGCCTTCCACGAGCCCGTCGATGCCTTCTCGGGCGAGCGCATGGACGAGAATGTAGCCGTCGTCGTCGATGTCGATCGAGATCGTGCCGGGCGTCAGCGTGATCGAGTTGGCGTAGATGACCTTGCCGAGGTCCGTCTTCTGGCTGGCTTTGACCCGCGCCATCGTCGGGCTGATGCCGGCCGAGCGGAACAGCACGCGCTTGGTCACGTCGATGTTCGCCTTGACGATCTCCCAGAGGAGCCATGGCCAGTAGAGCGTGATGGCGAAGGTGAGGTGAACGGGGACGGCCTCGTGGTCGACCACGTCCATCCGCATGGCGATGAAGACGACCACCGCGCAGGAGAGCACTCCCAGCACGAGGATGAACGGCTCCATGATCCCCGACATGAGGAGCCACGTCGCAAACAGAATGAGTCCCAGTGATATCGCGTGCACCAACGCGAAACCTCGCCCCGTTTGTTCTTGTTGGGTGGGCATACGCCCTTATGTGTCCCTGTGCCCCCGCCGGGCGGCGACGGCATCGAAACCCTACTGATAAGGCACGTGCTTTTCAATCAAAACCGCGCGGGTCCGGCATCGTCCGCGCCGCAAGAATTTGCAGGACAAACATAAGATGTCGCGAGCGGTTGTGTCGGAATGTTTCGAGATCATTAGAATGGTCCCGAAGCCAAAAAACATTAACGAAAGGTTACGCGGAACTGCTATAGGTTTGTTTTAGTGTGTATGTTTGGTGGGGAGTGTTATGGCGTTGGCCGAATCCGCAGCGATTCCAAATTCGGTTGAATCGACGCGAGTCCGGGGAACGGTGAAGTGGTTCAACGTCGTTCGCGGTTACGGGTTTGTAACCCCGGATGACGGGACGTCCGACGTGTTTCTGCACATGACTGTGCTGAGGCAGGCGGGTTACGAGCAGTTGCCTCCGGGTTCCACCGTCGAGTGTATTGCCGTTAAGGGCGCTAAGGGCATGCAGTGCCTCACGATCGAAGCCGTCGACACGTCGACGGCGACGGAGGAGCTGAGCCCTCAGGACATGGAGCCCGGCAGTTCGGAGCCCGATATCGATCCCGAGTCCGGGGGCGAGTTCATGCGCGCGACCGTGAAGTGGTTCAATCCGCACAAGGGTTACGGTTTCGTCTGTCCGGATGCGACCGGGGGCGACGTGTTCGTCCACATGGTGACCCTGCGGCGCGCCGGTCTGAACGGTCTGATCACCGGTCAGGTCGTCGAAGTGCGTCTTGCCGATGGCCCGAAGGGGCTTCAGGCGACCCAGGTCCGGGCAACCGAACCGATCTGATCTCCGGAACGCGGAACCGCCGCCGGAAAGACCCGCTTTCCGGCGACGGGAGAGGTGCGTCCGGGCGGCTTCGGCCTGGTGCCGCCCGGCGCTGAGCTCAGCGCAGCTCGACGGCGTAGCGGTCTGCGGGCAGGGCCTCCTTCAGAAGCCCCATGTTCTTCAGGAAGGCCGCGAAGGTTTCGTAGCGCGTGCGGTCGAAAGCGCCCGGACGGAGCGCGAAGCGCGGCAGCGTGTCGCGCCAGGCGCGCTTGTTGAGCTCGTCGTTGAGCTCCTTGCGGCCCTTAACGAACAGCTCCCAGCTTGCATCCGGGTGGTTCACCAGATACTGGACCCCGCGTTCCACCGCGGAGACGAAGCCCTTGAGTTCCTTCCGCGCGAGATCCTTGCGGTTGGCGACGACGATCAGTTCGTCGTATGCCGGAACGCCTTCCTCCTCGACGTAGAACGCCCGGCCCGGCTGCTTTAGGATGTCGAGCTGGTTGAGCTCGAAGTTGCGGTAGGCGCCGATCACCGCGTCGACCTTCTTAGAGATCAGGGCCGGCGAGAGCGAGAAGTTGACGTTGACGAGCTTCACGTCGGCGAGCTTGAGGCCGTTCTTCTCCAGCATCGCCCGGAGGATCGCATCCTCGAAGCCGCCGACCGAGAAGCCCACCGTGCGGCCCTTGAGGTCGGCGATCGACTTGACCGGCCCGTCGCGGAGGACGACGAGCGAGCTGAGCGGCGTCGCGACGAGCGTCGCGATGCGGACGAGCGGCAGGCCGCTCTCGACCTGCATGTGAAGCTGCGGCTGGTAGGAGATCGCGAGGTCGGCCTTTCCGGCGGCGACTAGCTTGGGCGGATCGTTGGGGTCGGCCGGTGCCTTGAACGCGACGTCGAGGCCGGCGTCCCGGAAGTAGCCGCGCTCGAGCGCGACGAACAGCGGCCCGTGGTCGGGATTGACGAACCAGTCGAGCAGCACGGTCATCTTCGTTGCCGCACCGGCAGGCGATGCCGCCGCCAGGAAGAGCGATATCGCCGTTAAAGCGGAAGAGAGTTTCTTTCGCATTTTCATATAAATACTCTGCTTTCTTCGGAGTCCGGAGGAGTTTCGATCTGCCAGGGGACGAGGCGCCGGACCGCGGCGTCGACGGCGAAATAGAAAGCGCACGCGGCGAGCGCGAGCACGAAGAGCGTGGCGAACATCAGGTCGATCTGGACGCGGGCGTTCGCGTGCAGCATCAGGTAGCCGAGCCCCGAGCTCGAACCAACCCATTCGCCGACGATCGCACCGATCGGGGCCACCGCGGCGGCGACCCGGAGACCCGACCCGAGCGCCGGCAGAGCCGCGGGGATGCGGATATGGCGGAGCACCGCCCAGCGCGAGCCGTTCATTACCCGCGCGAGGTCGAGCCAGCCCTGCTCGGTTCGCCGAAGCCCGTCATGGAAGGCCGCGGTGACGGGGAAATAGATGATCAGAACCGCCATCGCGACCTTGGATTCGATCCCGTAGCCGAGCCACAAGGTCAGGACCGGGGCGAGAGCGAACACCGGGACCGCCTGGCTCACGACCAGAACCGGCAGGAGCCAACGCCGGGCGGGTCGGAAGAAACTCATCGCAAGGGCGCTGCCGACACCCACGGCGGCGCCGATAGCGAAGCCTGCGACGATCTCGAACAGCGTGATCCCGGCATTCTCGAGGATCAGATCGCTGCGGTCCACCAGCGCCCGCGCGACTAGCGTCGGCCCGGGCAGGATGTAGGGCGGAGAGCCGGAGAGCGTGACGACGGCCTGCCAGGCCGCGAGGAGCCCGGCGAATATGATCGCCGGGCGCAGGACGCGCGAAATCTTCATCTTCCGCCCCCCGGATCCTGAATGCTCGCGGCCGTGAGCCGGGCGAGAAGCTCCGCATGACGCGCGATCGTTGCCGGGTCGTCGGCACGCCTCGGCGGCGCACCCGAGAGCGCCAGCGGTTCGCCGAGGGTGGCGGGCCGGCCGGCCATGACGTCGACGCGGTCGCCGAGGCGCAGCGCCTCCAGCGGGTCATGGGTCACGAGAAGGACCGTTCTGCCGCGCAGCAGGTCGGCCGCGATGTCCTGGAGGCGGAGACGGGTGATGGCGTCGAGCGCGGAAAACGGCTCGTCCATGAGAACCACCGGCCGGTTCTCGATCAGGGTGCGTGCGAGTGCGGCGCGCTGGCGCATGCCGCCGGAGCACCTGTCGGGCCGCATACCGGCGTATTCGCCAAGCCCGACTTTCGCGAGCAGCGCGTGGGCTTCTCCGAGAATAGCCGGCGTCAGCTCGCCGCGAAGCCGCGCGCCCAGCGCGACGTTCTGCGCCAGCGTCAGCCACGGAAGGAGGAGATCCTGCTGGGCCATGTAGGCGATGCGACCGTCGAGCGGCTTGCCGTCGTCGGCCGCCACGTTGCCGGAAGCGCCGCCCTCGAGGCCCGCGATCATGCGCAGCAGCGTCGTCTTTCCGACACCGCTCGGGCCGAGGAGGCAGGTCCAGCGTCCCGCGGGAAGGGAGAGCGTGAGGAGGTCGAACAGGGCGACGCCGCCGTATTCCAGCCGGGCGTCCGAAATCTCGATTCCGGGCGCGGCGACGGACGGCGCAACGGCGGAAATCGGGGGTCTGGGGAGGGGCGTCATCGGGCGGCTCACTGATCCCTTCGCCGGAATTACCCGGATCAGGTTCCAGGGGTCGTCCTCAACGGGACCTCTCAGCCGGCCGATCCGGCTCCCCCCAGTGGTTATGACGGGAATATGAAACGGCGCCCGGACGATGACAAGGGCTATTCGGAAGCTGTTCAACGGGCGCGGCGGCGGCTATATCGGGCGCATGAAGCGGATATTTAAAGCGCTCGCGATCTGCGCGGTCCTCTGCGCGCCGATGGTCGGCACCGGCGGTGAACTGCGCGCTCAGGGCGCCTTTGCGACCTTCGACAAGGGGGAACTCGCCATCGAATCCGGCGGCAAGGTCCATCCGTTCAAGGTGGAGGTCGCGACGAACAGCCGCCAGCACGCGCAGGGGCTGATGTTCCGGCGGTCCATGGCGCCGGACGCGGGGATGCTCTTCGTCTATCCGCGGGAAGAGCGCATTGCGATGTGGATGAAGAACACGCTCATTCCGCTCGACATGATCTTTATCGCGCGGGGAGGGCGCATCGCGAAGATCGCGGAGCGCACGGTGCCCATGTCGGAGGAGACCATTCCGTCCGGAGATCCGGTCGTGGCGGTGCTGGAATTGAATGCGGGAACTGCGTCCCGCCTCGGCCTCAAGCCGGGCGATCGGGTGAAGTCACCCGCCCTCGGCGGTCGCTGAGCCGTTATCTGCGGCTCTGGGCCGCATCGCCGGCGTCGGCCGCCGGCGTCATCGAGCTGTCGGTCAGACGCCCTGCTTCGTGGCGGACGAAGCGACGTGCGGAACCTTCTCCCAGTTCTCGCCCGCGGCGACCATGCAGGTCGGGCCATTCGGCATCGTGATGATGATCGTCCAGCTCGAGCCGGTCTCGCTCGACAGCACTTCGAGGACGCCGCCGTTGTTGGCGATCCCGAGGGCCACGGGAGCTTCGGTGTATTTGGTGGCGAGGTGGCTGAGGACATCCGAGCGCTTGGCGCAGGAGAGCTGCTGCTGCTGCGCGGCGGCGGGAACGCTTGCTACTGTGATCAGGGCGGCGACGGCCGCGAACTTACCCAACATCGCATATCTCCGGTTGGTCGGGCATTCCTCCAACGGGAATACCGCTGACCTTAAGGATGGCCCGGGGCGCGTTAACTATTTCTTACCTTTGAAAAATAAATGCGGAAATCGCGTCTACGTTGCGTCCGCGGCGCAAATGCCGAGCCGCGGTGCGATAAGGCCAGTTCAGGTTTCTTGCCCGGATTCAGGATTGCCCGGACGGGCGAACCAGGACGGGCGGCGCTTCCCGAGGAACGCCGAAATACCCTCCTGCGCTTCTGGCGACAGACGGGCTTTCGCGTTGAACAACAGCCCCTTAGAGAGTGTTTCCTCCTCTATCTTGTGACCGAGTGCGTCGATCAGTTCGCCGGTTCTCGCGATGGCGTCGGGCGACGAGGACAGGGCAAGCGCGACATGCGCGGCGACGCGGGCGTCGAGATCGGCGGCACCGTCGGCGACCTCGTGGACGAGCCCCGCGGTGCGCGCGGTCTCGGCATCGAACGTCACCGCCGACTTCGCGAGATAGCGGAGCCAGCCGGGCCCTGTCCGCGGCAGGATGAACGCCGCGATGATGCCGGGCACGAGGCCGATCTTGACCTCGGAAACGCAGAATTTCGTATCCTTCTCGGCGACGACGACGTCGGCGCAGGCTGCGATTCCGAGCGCGCCGGCGACCGCGACGCCGTGGATCCGGGCGATGACGAGCTTCGGGCAGCCGTCGATCACCTTGTACATCTCGAGGAGATTGCGCGAATCTTCGACGACCTGGTCCTCGGTCTGGCCGAGAACGTCCTTCATCCAGTTGAGGTCGCCGCCGGCGCAGAAACCCGGGCCGGAGCCTTGCAGGACCACCACCCTCAGCTCGGGGTCGGCGGCGAACGAGTCGAACGCCGCGCGGATCTCTCCGATCATCGTCGGGTTCATGGCGTTGCGGACGTCGGGCCGATCGAGGCTGAGGGTCGCGACCGCGCCGTCGCGCTCGATGCGGATGGTTGTCGTAGCGGCCATGGCGGGCTCGGACATGGTGGGCCGGGTCACTTCCGTGCGGCGCTGACGGCGGCATAGACGCGCCGCGGGGTGATCGGGGTTTCGCCGATCACCGCGTCGATCCCGGCCGACAGGAGGGCGTCGCGAACGGCGTTCGCCACCGCTGCCGGCGGCGCGATGGCACCGCCTTCGCCCATGCCTTTCACGCCGTATTCGGTGCCCTTCGCGGGCGTCACCATGTGGGCGATGCGGAAGGCGGGGACGTCGGTCGGCCCCGGCCAGTGATAGTCGGCGAAGCTGCTGGCGAGCGGCTGGCCGCCGGAATCGTAGGGGATTTCCTCGAACAGCGCGGTGCCGACGCCTTGCGCCACGCCGCCCGTGATCTGGCCGTCGACGATCATCGGATTAACCACCGTGCCGCAGTCCTCGGCGATGGCATAGTCGAGGATCTCGACCGCGCCGGTCTCGGGGTCGACCGCGACCGCGGCCGCGTGGGTCGAGTAGGAGAACACGCCGGTCGAGATCTCGGGTTCGTAGACCGCCGTTTCTTCGAGCGTTGGATCGACGTTCTCGGGCAGCAGGTCCTGGCGGATATGGGCGGCAACCGCGATCTCGCGCACGCTGACCGACGCCTCGCCGTGGTGGACCGCGCCGTTCCTCAGTTCCGCCTCGTCCGGCGCGCACTGGAGGAGGTGGGCGCCGATGCGCTCGATCTTCCGCGCGAGGCCCCTTGAGGCATTGGCCGCCGCACCGCCGCCCATGACGATCGAGCGCGAGGCAAAGGTTCCCATGCCGAAGGGCGAGACGGCGGTGTCGCCGTAACGCACAACGATATCGTCGGGATGGATGCCGAGTTCCTCGCAGGCGATCTGGGCGAAGGTCGTCTCCATGCCTTGGCCGTGGCTGTGGATGCCGACGAGAAGCTCCACCGTACCGTCGGCGTGCATGCGCGCCGTCGCTGTCTCGTAGGCGGGAACGACCGGCGTGCCCCGCGCCACCCATTCGGCGCTGCCGTGCGCGGTCTGCTCGGAGAAGCTCGCGTAGCCGACGCCGATCAGCCGGCCGTCGGGCAGGGGCGTGACCTGTTTACGGCGGATTTCGTCGTGCTTCACTGCGTCTGCGGCTTTGTCGACGCTCTGCGGGTAGTCGCCGTTGTCGAACTTCATGCCGCCGATCGAGGTAAAGGGCATCTGCTCGGGGCGGACCATGTTCTCGCGCCGCACGTCCCTCGGGTCGCGGCCGACCGCGCGGGCGACCTCGTCCAGCGTACGCTCGATGGCGAAGCAGGCACCGGGCCGTGCGACCCCGCGGTAGGGGCCGAGCGGCGGCTTGGTGGTGGCGACGGTCCAGGTACGGACCGCGAGCGCTTCGATGGCATAGGGGCCGGGCAGGTTGCGCGCCGCCATGCCGGTCTCCATGAACGGGCCGGACGGCCATATGGAATAGGCGCCGGTATCGACGATGACGTCGGCCTCGATGCCGAGGATGCGTCCGGTCTCGGTCGCGTA
>JAYOEF010000032.1:0-25472 GCA_038106605.1 Alphaproteobacteria bacterium | reverse complement strand
ATCTGGTCGTCGGGGACCGGGACGGTGACGTACTTGTCGTAGACCTTGCGGAAGGTCGCGTACTCGTCGTGGAGCGCGCGCGATGCCCGGATCATGCCACGGGTGAGACGGGCGAGTTCCTCAGGATGGGACTTCTCGTAAGCCTCGGTCGTGCCGAGCACGCCGTGCGGCTGGGTCGGCACCAGCTCCTTCAGCTTCGCGAAGCCGAGGAGATTGTGGAGCTTGTCGCCGTGCTCGCGGCTCAAGGAAATGGCTTCCTCCACGCGGATCAGCGAGACGTCGATGGTGCCGTTGAGGAGGCGCTCGATACGTTCCGGCGGCGGGCCCACGGCCTGCCAGTCGATGTCCTTCTCGTCGATGCCAAGCGCGCGCACGGTAAGGCGCGCCATGTGGTGGCTCAGCGCGTTGAAGCCGTCGAGCGCCCACGAGACGCCCTTGAGGTCGTCGACCGACGTGATGCGCTTCTGCACGATCAGGTTCTGCGCGAGACCGCGCGCCATTGAGACGATCGCGCGCACCGGTTTCCCTTCCGCGCGCGTCTTGATGACCGGGCCGAGCCCGCCGTAGGAGACGTCGACCTTGCCGTCGAGCACGGCGTTGATCGCGGCGACGCCGCCGTGGACCGGCGTCCACGTCACGTCGAGCCCTTCGTCCGCCCAAGTGCCGAGATGGGTCGCCGCGGCGCAGGCGAGGTCGTCGACGCCGAAGGTCGGGCCGGAGCCGGCGGCGAGGCGGATGGAAAGCCTGTCGGGCATGGAAGATCCTTTCTGACTACTTGGACGCGCGGCGGCGCACGAAATGGAGGCTCGTCAGGGTCATGACGATGTCGTCGTTCTGGTTGAGCGTATCATAGCGGATGCGGATCGCGTCGCGCCCGCCTTCCTTCTGTGCCGGCGAGACCTCGATGATGTTGGCGAGGACGCGGAGCGTGTCGCCCGCCTTCACCGGCTGCTTCCAGCGCAGGCTGTCGACGCCGGGCGATCCCATGCCGCTCTCGGCCAGTGCGCCGGTCTGGACGAACAGGCTGAAGGTGACCGCCGCGGTCTGGTAGCCCGCCGCAACGAGGCCGCCGAACGCGGTCTCCTTCGCCGCGATGGGATCGGTGTGGTAGGGCAACGGCGCGTATTTGAGGCCGAACTCGACGATGTCGTCCTCGCTCAGCGTCCAGCTTCCGGTCTCGTAGACCTGGCCCTCGGCGAAATCCTCGAAATAGAGCGGTCCCTCGACCTTCATTCCTCACTCCTCACTGACAGACCTTACGCCGCCTCGGCGATCTTCGCGAGCTTGCCCGCGAGCATGCGGGCGCCCTTGAGCCGGTCCGTCGCCTTCGTCCAGTCGCGGCGGCAGACGAGCGTGTGGTCGGGGCGGAGCTTGGTACGTCCGAGCTCCTGCGTCACGAACTCGACGAGGCCCAGAGGGTTCGCGAACATGTCGTTCCGGAACGCAACGGTCGCGCCCTTAGGCCCGGCATCGAGCTTGGCGATGCCCGCGATCCGGCAGAAGCGCTTGATCGCGACGATCTGAAGGAGGTTCTCGACCTCGCCCGGCAGCGGCCCGAACCGGTCTATGACTTCCGCCGCGAACGCATCCGTGTCGCCCGCGCCGTCGAGCTCGGCGATGCGGCGGTAGAGCCCGAGCCGGACGCCGAGATCGGCGACGTAGCCCTCCGGGATCAGCACCGGGATGCCGATGTTGATCTGCGGGCTCCAGTCGCGGTCCTCGCTGTCTTCCATGCCGCGCGCCACGGCGACGGCTTCCTCCAGCATGTGCTGGTAGAGCTCGACGCCCACTTCGCGGATATGGCCCGACTGCTCCTCGCCGAGGAGATTGCCGGCGCCGCGGATATCGAGGTCGTGGCTCGCGAGCGTGAAACCCGCGCCCAGAGTGTCGAGCGCCTGCATCACTTCGAGGCGCTTGTGGGCGGCGTCGGTGAGCTTCCTGTCGTTCGGCAGCGTGAGATAGCAGTATGCGCGGAGCTTCGAGCGGCCGATGCGGCCGCGCAGCTGGTAGAGCTGGGCGAGGCCGAACATGTCGGCGCGGTGGACGATCATCGTGTTGGCGGTCGGGATGTCGAGACCGGACTCGACAATCTGGGTCGACAGCAGCAGGTCGACGTTGCCGTCGTAGAACGCCGTCATCACGTCCTCCAGGCCTTTGCTACCCATCTGGCCGTGGGCGACGGCGATGCGAACCTCGGGCACGAGGTGCCGGAGCTCCGTCGCGATCTCGTCGAGATCGGAGATCCGGGGACAGACGTAGAAGCTCTGACCGCCCCGGAAATGCTCGCGCATGATGGCTTCGCGGATCATCACGGGATCGTAGGGCATGACGAAGGTGCGCACGGCGAGGCGGTCCACCGGCGGCGTGCCGATCAGGCTCATCTCCTTCACGCCGGCGAGCGCCATCTGGAGCGTGCGTGGGATCGGCGTGGCGGTGAGGGTCAGCACATGGACGTCCGCCTTGAGGTTCTTGAGGCGCTCCTTGTGCGATACGCCGAAATGCTGCTCCTCGTCGACGATGAGGAGGCCAAGATTCTTGAACTTGATGCCCTTGCTGAGGAGCGCGTGCGTGCCGACGACGATGTCGACCTCACCGTTCGCAAGCCCTTCGCGCACCTTCTCGGCATCCTTGCCCGTGACCATGCGCGACAGCTGGTCGATGCGCACGGGCAGGTCAGCGAAACGCGCGACGAAGGTCTTGAAATGCTGGCGGCAGAGGAGGGTGGTCGGCACCACCACGGCGACCTGGCGGCCCGACATGGCGGCGGCATATGCGGCGCGGAGCGCTACCTCGGTCTTGCCGAAGCCGACGTCGCCGCAGACGAGCCGATCCATGGCCTTGCCGGACGCGAGGTTGTCGAGCGTCTCCTCGATCGCGCGCGCCTGATCGTCGGTCTCGGTATAGGGGAAGCGCGCCGCGAACTCTTCGTAGAGACCCTCGGGCGGTTCGATCCGCGCGGCGGGGCGGAGCGAGCGTTCGGCGGCGATCTTGATGAGCTGGTCGGCGATGTCCTTGAGCCGTTCCCTCATCCGCGCCTTGCGCGCCTGCCAGCCCGCGCCGCCGAGCCTGTCGAGGCTCGCCGGCATGTCGCCCGAGCCGTAGCGCGACAGAACCTCGACGTTCTCGACCGGCACATAGAGACGGTCGTCGCCGGAATAGACGATCCGGAGGCAATCGTGCGACGCACCGGCGACATTAAGCGTCTCCAGCCCGTCGTAGCGGCCGATGCCGTGATCGACATGGACGACGAGATCGCCGGTGGCGATTTCCGAGACGTCGGCGATGAAGTTCTCCGCGCGGCGCTTTTTGCGCTCGGGCCGGACGATGCGGTCGCCGAGCACGTCCTGCTCGGTGATCAGCGTGAGATCGTCGGAGGTGAAGCCGTGCTCGATGGGAAGAACCGCGAGCCCCACGGTCCCCATGGCGAGACGCGCTGCCTGCGGCCAGTCCTCGACCGCCTGGAGGGGGCCGATGGCATGGTCCCGGAGAAGCTGGCCGAGGCGTTCGCGCGAGCCGAGGCTGAACGCGGTGATCACGACGCGGCGGCCGCGGTCGGCATCGTTGGCGAGGTGCGTGCGGACGGTCTCGAAGGCGTTCTCCGGCACCTCGTCCTTGCCCTTCGCAGTTGCGCTCGCCTGGGCGCGGGCGGCGGCGAAGTCGGGCACGCGGCGTGCGTTAAAGGCAATCGTGCCGGTGAAGAACCCGGACGCTATCCCGTCGGGCGACGCGAAGGCGGAGAGATGGCCGACGAGGCGGTCGTCGAGCGCCTTGTCGAACTCCGGCCCGTCGAGATAGAGGCGAGCGGGCGGCAGCGGCCTGTAGGGCGGCGGGCCCTCGGTTCCGGCTGGCTTCTTGACGGTGAGGTACGTCGTCCGCGCGTCGTAATAGTCCGCGATCATCTCGAGCCGGCCGTCGCGCACCTTGTCGGCGTCGGCGTCGAGCGTGACCGAGGCGTCGGGCAGGTAGTCGAACAGCGTCTCCAGCCGTTCATGGAACAGCGGCAGCCAGTGCTCCATGCCGATCTGCTTTCGGCCCTCGCTGACCGCGACATAGAGCGGATCGTCGGCGACCGCGCCGAACGCCTCGCGGTAGCCGGCACGGAACCGCGCGATCGAGGCGTCGTCGAGGAACACCTCGCTCGCCGGCTTGAGCGAGAAACCGGCAACAGAGTCTGTCGTCCGCTGGCTCACCGCGTCGAAGGCCCGGATCGCCTCGATCTCGTCGCCGAACAGGTCGAGGCGAAGCGGATTGGGCTCGCCCGGCGGGAAGATGTCGACGATGCCGCCGCGCACCGCGTATTCGCCGGGCTCGCGCACCGTGCCGACACGCTCGAAACCGTTGCGCGCGAAGAAGCCGCCGAGTTCGTCGAGATCGATGCGGGAGCCTTTAGCGAACCTGCGCGCCGCGCCCTTCAGGAACTCCCGCGCCGGAACCCTCTGCAGGATCGCGTTGACCGTGGTGAGGACGACGAGCATGCCGTCCTTTGCGGCATCCCGGTCGGCGAGGAGGGAAAGCGCCTCTATCCGCTCCGACACGCTCTCTCGATTCGGCGAGACCCGGTCGTAGGGCAGGCAGTCCCAGGCGGGGAAGGTGACGGTCGTAACGCCCGGCGCGAAGAATGCGAGCGCATCCGCCAATGCTGCGGCGCGGGTGGCGTCGCGGGCGACGTGAAGGTGAGTCCGTGCGGCCCCTCCGGGCGCGGACAGGGCTTGTGCAAGCACGAGCGCATCGAAGCCCTCGGGGACACCCGCGAGAAGGAAATTTCCCGAGCCTGAGAATTTTTCGACGTTTATCGGCAAGGTATTAGAGGCTTTTCTTGAAGTTCTGCAGCATTCGGAGCACGTCCGTATCGTACTCCGGCGGCGGCTCGTGCATGCCGATCACCCAGCCGAGGACGTCCTGATCGTTGGCGTCGAGCAACGCCTCGAAACGGGGGAGCTGGACCTCGTCGAGATCCCCCAGATGGGCTTCGGCAAATCCGCCCATCACGATATCGCTTTCCTTGGTGCCCCGCCGCAAGCTCCGGAACAGCAGCTTCCGCCGCTGCGTCTCAAGCCGATCTGACATTCCTGCTCCTCGCCGAAGGCTGGTATAAATTCCCCGTCCCCTCCTGTCAGCCGGTTTCGTCGCGATTCCATGCGCCCCGAGGTCCTTTTTCCGCTCTTCGCACAGGTCACGACGCTTCCGGGCGTCGGCCCGAAGATCGGCAAGCTGATCGAACGCCTGGCCGGACCCCATGTCGTCGATCTCCTGTGGCATCTTCCGTCCGGGATCATAGACCGGCGGTTCTCGCCGAAGATCGCCGAAGCGGCGGAGGGCATCGTCGCCACGCTGACCGTCACGGTGGACCGCCACGAGCCGGCCGCGCGCCGGGGATTGCCGTACCGGGTCCGCTGCCGCGACGAGACCGGGTTCATCACGCTGGTCTTCTTCAACGGGCGCGAGGACTACCTCAACAAGATACTGCCGGAAGGCGAGGTTCGCGTCATAAGCGGCCGCATCGAGGAATATCACGGCGGCCTGCAGATGACCCATCCGGAGCATATCGGCACCCTCGCCGAGCTCGACGAGATCCGGAGCGTTGAGCCGGTCTATCCACTGACCACGGGCCTTACGCCGAAACCGCTGCAGCGCGCCATCCGTGCGGCGATCGACAAGGCGCCGGACCTCGCCGAATGGCATGACGGGCCGTGGCTCGAACGGAAGAAATGGATGGGCTGGCACGAGTCCCTCGTTGCCGCGCACGCTCCCGTGTCCGAGGCCGACCTGCAACCCGACGCGAAGGCGCGAGAACGTCTCGCCTACGACGAGCTGCTCGCCAACCAGCTCGCCCTGATCATCGTACGTGCGCGCCAGCGGAAGCGGGCCGGCCGGACGATCCGGGGCGACGGAAGGTTGCGGCGCAAGGTGACCGACGCTCTGCCGTTCTCGCTCACCGGCGCCCAGCAGCGCGCCATGGAGGAAATCGCAGCCGACATGGCCTCCGACATGCGCATGCTGCGGCTCCTGCAGGGCGATGTCGGCAGCGGCAAGACCGTGGTCGCGCTCCTCTCGATGCTGATCGCGGTGGAGCAGGGTTCGCAGGCGGCGCTCATGGCACCGACCGAGATCCTCGCGCGCCAGCATTTCGAAACCATCCGCCCGCTCGCGGAGGCCGCCGGCGTCGAGGTCGCGCTTATCACCGGGCGCGACAAGGGAAAGAAGCGCGCGGCGATCGTCGAATGCCTGTCGTCGGGCGCGATCCCGCTCGTCGTCGGCACCCATGCGCTGTTCCAGGACGACGTCGAGTTCCGCGACCTCGCTTTCGTCGTGGTCGACGAGCAGCACCGGTTCGGCGTCCACCAGCGGCTCGCGCTGGCGCAGAAGGGCATCGCCGCGGACATCCTCGTCATGACCGCGACACCGATCCCGCGCACGCTGATGATGACTGCCTATGGCGACCTGGAGACCTCGCGGCTCACCGAGAAGCCGCCCGGCCGTCAGCCGATCGAGACCCGCGCGGTGCCGCTGTCGCGGCTGGAGGAGGTCGTCGACCGGTTGAGGGGAGCGATAAAGGGCGGCGCGCGCGTCTACTGGGTCTGCCCGCTGGTCGAAGAATCCGAGGCCGTGGACCTCGCCGCGGTGACGGCCCGCCACGCGGCGCTCGCACAGCGTTTCGGCGACCGTGTCGGCATCGTGCACGGACGCCTCAAGGCCGCCGAGAAGGACGCGGTGATGGCGAACTTCGCGGAAGGTGCACTCGACATCCTCGTGGCGACGACGGTGATCGAGGTCGGCGTCGATGTGCCCGATGCGACGATCATGGTAATCGAGCAGGCGGAACGCTTCGGCCTCGCCCAGCTCCACCAGCTGCGGGGGCGTGTGGGACGCGGCGCGCGCAAGTCGTCCTGCATCCTGCTTTACGCCGAGCCGCTCGGGGAAACGGCGAAGGCCCGGCTCCGCGTCATGCGCGAGACCGAGGACGGTTTCGTCATCGCCGAAGAGGATCTGCGCCTCCGGGGCGCCGGCGAAGTGCTGGGGACCCGCCAGAGCGGTCTGCCCCAGTTCCGCATGGCCGATCTCGCGGTCCATGCCGAGCTCGTCGCGGCCGCACGCGACGACGCGAAGCTCATCCTAGACCGCGATCCCGATCTCCAGAGCGCACGCGGGAAAGCGCTCAGGACACTGCTCTACCTGTTCGAACGGGATGCGGGGGTGAAGACGGCGCTTTCCGGCTGAGCGGAGGCGTTGCGGTCACTCGGCGGCGTTCTTGCCGCCGTCTCCCGCATCGCGCGTGTAGGGGATGGTCTTGGTTTCCCCCTCTGCCGCCGCGACGCGCTTGATCTTCTGCCGTGTCTCGGGGCGCCGGTCGGGCGGCGTCACGATGCCGCCGGAGACGACCATCTTGATGCCTTCCTCGACGGTCATCTCGAGGATTACAAGGTCCTTTCGCGGCACGAACAGCAGGTAACCCGAGGTCGGGTTCGGCGTCGTCGGCAGGAAGACGTTCACCACCTCGTCCTCGGTGAGGTTCTGCACCTCGCCCTTGGTGTAGCCGGTGATGAAGCCGAGCGCCCAGGTGCCGCGGCGCGGATATTCGAACAGCACCACTTCCCGGAAGGCATTGGACTGCTGCTTGACGACCGTCTCGATGATCTGCTTGACCGCGCCGTAGACACTCCGGATCACCGGCATGCGGCTCAGTATGTGCTCGCTCAGGCGCGTCCACATGCGTCCGAGCAGGCCCGCCGTCGCCCAGCCGATGAAGGTGAGGGAGACCAGCACGATGACGAGGCCGAGCCCGGGAACCGCCACGTGCAGGTAGGTTTCCGGGTTGTAGTGCGCCGGGATCAGCGGCGTGACCTTGGAATCTATCCAGCGAACCAGAAGCCAGGAGATATAGAAGGTGATGCCGATCGGCGCGGTGACGAGGATGCCGGCGAGGAAATAGCCACGGATATGCTTGCGGAATCTCCCGCGCCGTTTCCGTGAAAGGCGGTCGCGGGCCGCATCGCGGAGCTTTTTTCGTTCGTTGTCGGTCATGCGGCCAAAATGGTCTTTCCAACGGAGACTAGCAAGAAGTGGTTGCTAAATTTTTGCTTTCAGTCCGCCATTCGTCCGGGCCTGTCCGGTGGAGAGCGGGTTCAAGACACTTTTCATTAGTCCGAACCGGAATAAATTGGACCGGCAAGTGATACCTCTAAGCAAGAGCAACGTCCCCTTACTAGCTCACGCTTCAGCCACTCTCTTCCATTCGTATCCCGGATACGTGGAAAAGCACTGTCCGAATACGATGCGCCGTAGCGCCGATTTTGGCAGGCCCACCCGAAATCTGCATACGGAGATACAGTGTTGGGCGTGCAATATGCATACAAGCATATTTTTTGTTTATTTTCAATGTATTGAGAGAAAGTCGTCGGGAACGTCGAGCGCCAAGCGCAAAAAATGCGACAGTTAACCTTAAAGCGGGCGTTCTATTCCGCCGCGAAGGTCTTCGCTTCCTGGTTGGCGAGGTCGAAGACCTGGACGAAAACCTCGGGCGACTGGGCGCCCAAGACGGCATACTTGCGATCTATGATGAAGCAGGGGACACCGTTGACCCCGAGGCGGCGGGCGAGTTCGTCCTCGGCATGGATGGTCTCGACGTCGATGCCACTGTCGAGGTATTCGCGTACCTTGTCGCGGTCGAGGCCGTTTGCGCCGGCGAGCCCCGACAGCACGTCCCGGTCGCCGATATCCTCACCCTCGATCAGGAATGCGCGGAACAGCGCTTCGACGACCTCATTCTGAAGATCGCGCTCGGCCGCAAATCGGACCAGTCGGTGGGAGTCGATCGTATTGGGCGTCCGCTCTATTCTTCCGAAGTTAAAAGTGATGCCTTCTTCGGACCCTGCTCGGGCGATCCCGGAGTGGACCGCCCGGGCACGCTCTACGCCGCCGAACTTCATGGAGATATAGTTGCTTCGATCCATTCCCGCGGGCGGCATCTCCGGGTTGAGCTGGAAGGCGCGCCATCCGACCTGAATGCCAAGCTGAGGCCGGATCTGAAGGGCACGCTCGAATCGACGCTTGCCGATATAGCACCATGGGCAGATCGTATCCGCGATGATGTCGACCTTCATCGACCCCCCGTCGACGGTTTCGGAATGGCCGCAGCACCCAGTTGGTGGCGCCGGCCGTTCCTCATTCTATCGAGAAATAATGGACGCTGAAAAGCTGGTCAGGATCGGTCCAGCAGGCGACCGGGGTGAACCCCGCCCGCGCGCAAAGCTCGCGAAACTCCTCGGGGCTGAACTTGTGCGAGTTCTCGGTATGAATGTATTCACCGCGCGCAAACTCAAAACAGCAGCCGTCGATCGAAACCGTCTGCTTCCGGCTGCTCACGAGGCGCATCTCGATGCGGCCCGGATCGTCCACGTAGACGGCCGTATGCTCGAACGCGTCGACGTCGAAATCGCCGCCGAGCTCGTCGTTGATGCGGTGGAGGAGGTTGAGATTGAACGCCGCCGTCACGCCCGCCGCGTCGTTATAGGCCGCATGGAGGACGTCGCGGTCCTTCTTGAGATCCGCACCGATCAGCAGCCCGCCGCCGCTGCCGAGAATGCCGGCAATCCGCTCTAGGAACCCGACGGCCTCCTCGTGCGAGAAATTGCCGACCGTCGAGCCCGGAAAGAAGGCAACCCGGTGGGCCGCCGGATAGTGCGACGGCTTCGGCACGTCGAACGCGCCGGTATAGTCGGCGCAGACCGCGGCGACGTTCAGCGCCGGATAGTCGAGGGCAAGCGCCTCCGCGCTCTTCAGGAGATGTTCGCGCGAGATGTCGACGGCCGTGTACTGCACGAGATCGGGCAGGGCGTTGAGAAGGCTCCGGATCTTCACGCTCGCGCCACTGCCGAGCTCGATCAGATGCGCGCGCCGGCCGATCAGCTCGGCGATCTCTCTGATCCGCTCTTCCAGGATGCAGATCTCGGTCCGCGTCGGATAGTACTCGTCGAGGGTGCAGATCCGGTCGAACAGCCAGGAGCCGCGCTCGTCGTAGAAGAACTTACAGGGCAGGGTCTTCCGCGGCTGCGAAAGTCCGTCGATCACCGACGCGCGGAAATCCTCGATCTCGGGGTCGAGATCGACGAAGGCGACGAGTGCCTCGGGGTAGTGAACGTTATCCATGGCCTCGTCCTGTCAGGCTATGCCGGGGCGCATTTCCGTACCGGCGATGCCGCGAATGCAGCGCCGGCGTCGTCCCGTGTCATTGGAAATCGCGTGCGGCTGGGTCCGCTACTGCGCCGTGTTGTCGTGAGGGTATAGAGGCGGGGTGGTCAATGCAACCGGCCCAGCCGGAGGGCAGGCACGCCTCAGACGGCGCCGTAGCGGAGATATTCCGACCAGGCCTGCTCGACCTTTCGGAGGAGTTCGACGGTCACGTCGGCGTCCTTGCGAGAAGCGGCACCCGAGAGAATCCGGGAGCACTGGTCGCGGGCGAACCCGACGCGCCGTGCTACCACTACGCCCCCGATTCAACGACGCTTCAGACAGTCTTCCAGGAGGTTGCCAACCACCTGTCCGAGCTGCGCCTGTCGAAGTAGTCGGGCCTAATGCCCGGACTTTCGGCTCGCCGTGATGAAGGTCAGGAAGGCCGCGCCGATGAAGATCGCGCTGATGCCGAACACCCAGGTGCCGCCGGCGACATCCATCACGTAGCCGAGGACGGCGGGGATGATGGCGCCGCCGAGATTAGTTCCGGTAGACGCGAAACCCATCACCTTGCCCATGGAGCCCGGCGGGGTGACCGAGCGCAGCAGCAAGTCGCGAGACGGGATCAGAACGCCGATCAGGTAGCCCGAAACCGCCAACAGCACGACCAGAAGGACACCCTGGATATCGATCCAGCCGAGGAGACCGATGATTAGGCCTGCGGGAACCAGGGTCGCGAACCCGGTCATGATACGGGGCCCGAAGCGGTCGGCGACGACGCCGCCGGTCAGGATCCCGACCACCGAGCCGATGGTGAAGGCGGACAGCGCCCGCGCGGCATCGACGATCGGGGTGTCGTAGAGGTCGGCGAGGGCGACCACGAGGAACGCCCGGAGGCCGCCGCCGCCCAGCTGGTGCAGGATGAAGTAGAGGAAGCACATCAGCACGGGGATGGAGAGGAGAAGCCGGAGATCGCTCGACAGCCCGCCCGCGGGCTTTTCCGATGCGGCCACCGCCGCGTCCTTTTTCTTCCGGTGCTCCTTAGCCGCTTCGCCTTCGTCCCGCAAAGATCCCGACTGCAGCAGCAGAACGAGGGACGCGAACAGCCCGATGACACCGATGGAGAGGAACGCCGCCTGCCAGCTCCAGCGCGCCGCAACCTCGGTCATATAGATCGGCGCGATGGCGAAGCCGGCATATCCGGTCGCCGAATGGATGGAGAAAGCGCGCCCCATGCGCCGTTCGCTCACCCGCGCCGAAAGGATGGCGTAGTCCGCCGGGTGGAAAACCGTGTGCCCGAGACCGGCGATGCCGGCGAGGACGAGGAGATGCCAGTAGGCGCCCGCGACACCGAACATGGCGATCGCGGCGCCCTCGATCGCGAGGCCGCCGATCAGGATCCAGCGCGCACCGACGCGGTCGATGAGGAAACCGACGGGCGTCTGCGCGACCATAGTCGCCGCTGCGAAAACCGAGACGATCACGCCAGCCTCCAGGGCCGTGAGGTCGAATGCAGCCATGAGGGCAGGAAACATCGGTGGGATCACAAGCCAGTAGACGTGGCTCATCATGTGCGGGAAGCACACGAGGCCAATGATTTTCGCGTCCGTGCGGCCAACTTTCGCGCCGACAATATCCAAAATCGGTTTCCCCCTTTTTTTTTCGCGGCCACAATTTATCCTCTAGCAAGTATGGAGAATAGGCCTCAAATCGGCAGGTAAGGTATGAACTCCGAAGATTAAGGATCCATGAGCGTGCGGCTCAGGCGAGCCGCCTAGGCAACCCGTCAATGTCGGCGCAAATGAGGAGCCGCTGCGGCTCTTTGGACAGGGGCAGCGCGTCGATATTACAGAGACGTTTTTTCCGCCCTCGACCGAAGTCCGCAAAATCCGAGCGTTAGGCTCAGAGATCCGCAGGCGGCGGGCTGGCGGCAACGTACCAGTCGGCGATATCCCGCCCGGTCACGAAAACCGTATCGGAACGGGCCTGAAGCAGATCGAGCATCCGCTCTAGCCAGACGAACCGGTGCGGAACTCCGATCAGGTGGGGATGAAGCCCAAGTGTGAGGACGCGGGGCTGGGATTTCAGCTCCCGGTCGAAGACCTCGAGCGTCGTCATCAGCCGGTCGTGGATCTCTGGGGAATGCTGGCGCTCGACGGCATAGATCGGGCTGTCGTTTAGCTCGAGCGTGTAGGGGACGGACAGGAGCGGGCCGTGCTTGGTCCGCATCCAGCAGGGAAGGTCGTCGAGCACCCAGTCGAAGACGTATTCGACGCCGAGCTCCTTCAGGATATCCGGGGTATCGTAGGTTTCCTTGAGTCCCGGCCCGAGCCAGCCGCCCGGCCGCGTTCCCGTGAAATCCTCGATCATCTTCATCGCCAGCGCGATAACGTCGCGCTCGTCCGTTTCGCCCTGGATCGATTTTTGGTGAACGCCGTGGCCGATGAACTCCCATCCGGCATCGCGCATGGCCTCCGCACAGGCTGGATAGGCCTCGATCACGCCCGCGTTCAGACTGACGCTCGCGGGCAGGCCGCGCCGCGCGAAACAGTCGAGAAGCCGCGGCATTCCGGCGCGCATGCCGTACTCCGCCCAGCTGAAGTTCGGGATGTCCGGAATCTGCTCCAGCCCGTGCGGTGCGGTGAGATACTTGCGCGGCATGCCCTGGTCGAACAACCAGTGCTCGACATTGACGACCAGGTGCACCATTAGGGGCTTTCCGCCCGGGCCTTCAAGGGGCGGGCGCGCGGAGGACATCTGGTACGGAATGCGCGGATTGCTCGACATAGGTTCTTCCCTGAAAATCCGTGCCAATCTAGCCGAGCCGGGCCGCCGTCTGAACCCGCTTTGCTCAGATACGGCATTTGATTTCCGGAGAAATTCATTTACTCTCATTTGAGAATAGTTATATGCCGCCGGGAGGAGCATCATGGCGAAATTCATCATCGGGCCGCACATGCGCCTGCACGAATGGGTCGCGGAGGAGAAGGGCTACTTCACCGCCGAGGGCCTCGACTACGAGTTCCGCGAGCAGCTGGATTCGAAAGACGCCAAGAAGAACAACCTCGGCGACCGCGTCGGGGCGTACCAGACGTTCGAGCGCGGACGTACGTGCGACGTTAGCTCAGCCTGCCACTGGACCGTCAACATGGCCGCGGGCGCCGGCCATGGCCGCATCTTCGCGGACGCCTATTCGGTTGCGCCCTGCGGCATCTTTGTGCACCCGGATTCCGGAATACGTCACCCTGAGGATCTTGCAGGCGTTCCGATCTCCGTCGGCTACCAGTCGGGCAGCCACTACGCAACGATCGAGGCGCTCGACATGTTCCTCAAGCCGGACCAGATCAACCTGTCATTCGCGGACGGCCTCCTGTTCAGCCGCATGGAACGCCTGATCGACCGCGAGGTGCCGGCAGTGACCTGTTTCAGCGGCCCGATGTACTTCCTCGAGCAACTCGGCTTCCGCAAGATCGTCGATACCAGCTTCATGATGGCGGCGATGCTGGCCGAGAATGCCGACATGGGCGACGTGAAGAAGTACTACAAGGCGCTGCGCCGGGCGCAGGCCGACATCGACCTACATGCGCACCGCTACACGCATTTCTACAAGAAGGAATTCCCGACCCGTTTCCACGACCAGATGGATACGCGCCTCTTCGGGCCGGGCGAGCGCATCGTGTTCGAGCCCTATTCGAACGAAATCTACGCCGACACCCAGAAATGGATCATGGAACGGGGCATCTTCCCGGAAGGCGATCCCGTCGTCCGCGATTACCAGAGCTCGATCGCGACCGCCGCGGAGTAGGGGCGGAGAGGGCTCTCAGCCCGGGAGGTGAAGCAGCGTCTCCGGCATCGTGCCGCCGGCGCTGAACCCTCCTGGCACGAGCTTCGCCGCGGCGACGTCGATCTTCACGATCTCGCCGTTGCCGAGCGCGACGAGGATATGCTCTCCGTCCTTGAGCGGCAGCGCGTGGAACGGCTCCGCCGGCACTTCGACGACGCGGCGCCGCGTCAGGTCAGCCGCATCGAGAAGCTCGACATAACCCTGTCCGTTGGGTTCGTCCCATGTGGTGACAATGACAGTCTTGCCGTCCGCGCTGTTGAACGGCCAGCCCGGGACCGCCGCGAGCGGCACGGTCTGGACGAGCTTCCGCGTCCTGGTGTCGATCACATGCAGGAGCGGGCGGTGGAAGTCGCCCACGTAGAGCTTCGCGCCGTCCGGCGAGACGCGGAGCGCCTGACCTCCGACGGGCAGAGGAATACGGGCGACCATCTCCTTCGACGCGACGTCGACCTCGCACACCACGGGGTATTCCTTGGCCGAGAAGTACATCGTCTTCCCGTCTGGCGATTCCGCGAGGAAGTGGCCGGGAACCTCTAAGTGGATCGTGCGTTCGATCTCGCGGCGCTCGGGGTCGATGACCAAGACGCAGCGGTTGTGATCGACGGTGACCCAGAGCTTGCCGTCTCGGTCGGTGGTCATCGCGTGCGGGCCCTTGTAGAGCCCCAGATCGAGATGGCCGATGAACTCCATGGCCTCCAGGTCGACCACGCCGAGCCGGCTGTCGGGCTTGTTCGGGCCGTAGTCGCGGTCGCCGTAGAGCGAGACGAAGGCCGTCTTGCCGTCGCGGGTAACGGCGATCTCGTGCGGCTTGGCGACGTCCTTCACGCCGACGGGCACGGCGCCCAGGATCTCGCCGGTGTCCGCATCGAAAGCGGACAGGCTGACGTTTTCCTTCACCGTCGCGATCACGGTTTCGCGGTTCGAGTTCATCGGTCGGGTTATCCCTGGTCGACCCCTGTCGCGGCGAACGCTGCGCGGGCCTGTTCGGACACAAGATAGTCGAGAAGCGCCCGCGCCGCTTCGGTCTTCAGGCAGCCCGCCATGATCGCGGCCATGTAGACATGGCGCATCTGGGCGTCTTCGGGCAGCGGACCCGCGTAAACGATGCCGCGGTCGCGGAAGAACAGGATCTCGGTCGCGACGCCGAAGGCGATTTCTCCCGGCTCGGAGCCGGCGAGGAGGCGTTCGTTGACCATGGTCCCGGTGTCGAAGCGCTCGATGCGCGGCTCCAGGACGTCGGCGAGCCCGAGCCCGTCGATCAGCCTGTCCATGTGAACGCCGCTCGGCGCCTCGGTGATGAGGATCGCGGTCGCGCTGAACAGCGCCCGGACGAGGGCGGGCATAGAAGAAACGTCAGGAAGCTCTTCCCCCGCGCGCACCTCCGCACCGATGCCGATGGAGCCCAGGACCGCGCTCGCATCGGGCTGGACGAACCTGTCCCCGATCAGCTTGTCGACCATGTGCTTCGGCAAAAGCACGACGTCGGTGCCGGTCTCGCCCGAGAGGAGACGCTCAAGGATCAGGCGGCCGTGCGTCGTCGCGGCCTCGACGGCGATCCCGGTCAGGGCCCGGAAGGGCTCGGCGCAGGCAGCGAGGCCTTCGCGCGTGGCGCCCGCGGTCAACACATGGGGCGCGGATGGCGTGTCGTCGTTTTCCATCGCCGCAGGATAATCGACCGGGCGGCAAAACGCTCTAGAATGCGCCCCGAAAAGATCGAAACAGCAGACACAGGGAGACCACCGCATGCCGAAACCGATCCGCCGCGTCGTCACGGGCCACGACGAGAACGGGAAAGCCGTCGTGATCATGGACGGGCCCGCAACCAACGTCGTCACCTCCGAGCACCGACCGGGCGGACGCACCAACATCTGGCGGACGACGTCGATGCCGGCCCGCTACGGCGGCGACCGGGACGAGGCGGCGGCGGACGTGAAGTTCACGCTGGAGCCGCTTCCGGGAGGAACCAACTTCCGCATTTCCGAGTATCCGCCGGAAACCGAGGCTGACCGCAACATCGATGCGTCAAAGGCGTTCGGCGAGGTCGGCGCGGCGCACAAGCTCGTCGGCGGCGCGCGCCATCCCTTCATGCACAGCACGGACACAGTCGACTACGCGATCGTCCTCGAGGGCGAGATCACGATGCTGCTCGATGACGAGGACGTGGTGCTCAAAGCGGGCGACGTCTGCATCCAGCGCGGCACCAACCATGCCTGGGCGAACCGGTCGGACAAGCTCTGCCGCATCGCCTTCATCCTCATCGACGGCGTCGACGAGAACGGCAAGAAGCGGGGGTAGCGGCTCCCGTCAGACGGTGACGTACCACGCGCCGTTGACGTGGATGCTCTGGCCGCTGACGAAGCGCGCGCCGGGCCCGCAGAGATAGCGGACGACGGAGGCGACCTCGCCCGGCTCGCCGGTCCTCCCCATGGGCACGGGCCGCGTGGCGTAGAGCGGCGGGATGTGCCCGCCGTGGCGGCTGGAATTAATAAGCGCGGGCACCACGGTGTTGACGGTGATGCCGTGCTTCGCGAGCTCGGGCGCGAGCGAGCCGGTCATGCCGCAGAGCCCGGCCTTCGCGGCGGCCACGTGCGCGCGCTCCGGGAACCCTGCATGGCTCGCGACGCCGCCGATATTGACGATCGCGGCGGCTCCGCTCGCCTTGAGATGGAGAAGGGCGGCCTTGGAACAGAGGAAGGCGCTGTCGAGGGTGGACGCCAGCACCTCTTGCCAGCGCTCGAACGTCAGCTCCTCGAACGGCACCTCGCCCCGCATCGAGACGTTGTTCACGAGGACGTCGATGCGGCCGAAGGCGGCATGCGCCTCCTCGGTCATCGCGGCGGCGACATCGGGCTGGGTCACGTCGCCCATGTGGACGACGGCGCGGACGCCCCGCGCGCGAACCTCATCCGCCGTCGCCTCCGCCTCGGCGAGGGAGGTGCGGGCGTTGATCAGCACGTCGGCGCCGCCGTCCGCGAGAGCCAATGCGATGGCGCGGCCGATGTTCTTGGCGCTGCCGGTGACGATGGCGGCGCGGCCGGCGAGTTCGCGGGAGGTCTCGGTCATTTTGGGGAAGCTCCGGGCGGCGGCTGGGATTCGGAAGCCGCATTAAACCATCGCGCTAACCGTCTGAAAAACGAAGATTTCACGGCTTGAAAATACAGCCGACCGAGTCGGTCCGATACTTCCGCTGCTTCCGGCCCCACATCCGTTTCATCTCGTCTGACAGATATTATACTAACACCGCGCAGGCGAGCGGCAGGGTGCGGCGGCGCAGCTGTGCGAAGCGGGCGGCCACAACAGCGACGAGAACCTCTATCTCGCGAATCTCAGGCTTGCGACGGAGGTAGTCGTCCGCGCGGTCGCGGATCTCCTAGCGGAGGCCTAGACCTGACGCCTAACCGGTCTGCTTTGTCGCGGCGGCATTCCGGCGTTTCACCATGCCCACGCCGACCAGCACCACGAATCCGGCGATGCCGGTTATCTCCAGCCAGCCCGCGCCGGGGAAGGCCTCAGCCGGGATGAGCAGCGCGATGCCGACGGCGCCGTAGGCGATCCGCATGGCCATTCCCATGGGCCCGAACAGGTAACCGATGAGCGCGCCGGTCGCGAGCCACACGCCAGCCGCGGCGGTTACGACGGCAAGCAGCGAGTCCCACGGATCTCCCTGCAGCAGCAGGTCAGGCGACATAACGAACATCACCGGAACGACGAGTGCGGTCCAGCCGATGCGCACCGACGACAGCGCCGTTTCCATTGGCTTCGCGCCAGCGAGGTTGGCAGCGACGAAGGCTGCCACTGCAACCGGCGGCGTGATCAGCGACACGATGCCGAAATAGAAGACGTACATGTGCGCCGCCATCGGGTGGATACCGAGCTTGACGAGCGGCGGGGCGGCGATCGCGGCGACCAGCAGATAGATCGCAGTCGTCGGCATGCTCATGCCGAGAACGATGCAGATGATGGCGGTCAGGAGGAGAAGGGCCGCGAGATTGTTCTCACCGAGCTGGATCAGCACGAACGTCAGCCCGTCGCCGAGGCCCGTCGAGCCCATGACGCCGATGATGATGCCCGCCATGCCGCCGATGATGACGATGTCGACTGCGCTCTCGCCGGTCGAGCGCACGCAATCGAAGATGTCGCGGATCGTGATGCGCCGGCCCTTGTAGCCGAAGACCCAGCTCACCAGCACGGTCACGCCGGCCGACCACAGCGCGGCCTCCTCGGGCGAGCGGTTTAGCGTGAACAGCGCGTAGATCAGGACGGCGAACGGAATGCAGAAGAACCAGCCTTCCTTGAGGACGCGGAAGATCGGCGGCACCAGCTCGTCGGGGATCGGCGCAATGTTTTTCCGCGCCGCCTCGAGGTCGGCATAGATGAAGACGGCGAAATAGTAGAGGAGGGCGGGGATCAGCGCCGCGATCACGACCTCGGCGTAGGAAACCTGCAGCATCTCCGACATCAGGAACGCGGCAGCGCCCATGATGGGCGGCATGATCTGGCCGCCGGTGGAGGCCACGGCCTCGAACGCCCCCGCGACCTTCGGCGCGTAGCCGGCCTGACGCATGAGCGGGATCGTGATCACGCCGGTCGAGGCGACGTTGGCGACCGCCGTGCCCGATATTGAGCCGAACAGCCCGGACGCGACCACGGCGATCTTCGCCGAGCCGCCGCGAGAGCGGCCCATGATCGCGGTCGCGATGTCGGTGAACCACTCGGAGCCGCCCGACTTCAGCAGGAGCTGGCCGAAGAAGATATAGACGACGACGATGGTGCCGACGATGCGGAGCGGCAGGCTGACAAGCGCTACGTTGTCGATCGCGAGATAGGCAATGAAACCGACGAAGGGCTGCGTAAGCGCCGACAGCTTGCCGGGGATGATGTCGCCGAACAGCGCGTACAGCACGAAAGCGAGCACGATAAACGTGAGCGTCAGCCCCGCGGTGCGCCGCAGCGCCTCGATCGTTAGGGGGACGAGGATGATGCCGAGAATGAAGGCTTCCGTCTGGAGCGCATAGAAATCGTCGGCAAGGGCCGGATAACGCCACGTGAGGACCGCGCCGACAGAGAGCGCGGCAAGGGCGCAGATCTTGTCGTACCAGGGAACCCGATCCTGTCGGACCTTCGAGGACACGCGGACCTTGATGAAGACGCTGGCGACGGAGATCCCGAGGATGGCATGCAGCGCCTGTTCGGTGAACAGCGCGAAGCCGAGCTTCAGGTGAACCTCGCCCGAGAAGCAGAGCGAGATCAGCGCGAGAACAGTGCCGAGAACCGCGGTCGTCTTCAGCCAGATCGGCGACAGGTTTTTGCCGGCGCGGGCGCTGATGCTCTCGCGATCCTGGAATTCTGCTCTATCGGTCATGGACTTGCGAAACGGGGCGGACTGCGGGGGGCACGCCGAAGCGGACGGAGGGAGTTCCCACCGCCCGCTTCGCCGCGAATGAGCCGGACCGGATTATCGGTTCCAGATACCGACGGACTTGTAGAACTTCTCGGCGCCCGGGTGGTAGGGGAGACCGACGTCCTTCGCCATGCCCTTGGACGAGTAGTTGGTCCACAGCGGGCTGGAAGCCTTGATTTCCTTCTCGCTGTCGTAGATCGCCTTCAGGACCTTGCCCAGCGCTTCGTCGCTGATGTCCTTGCTCGTGAACAGCATGAAGTCGTAACCGACCGTGGTCGTCGGGCCCTTGATCGCCGGGAACTTCTCGGACGGCTTAAGATCGACGTAGTAAACGCCCTTGAGCATCTTGGTCGTCGAAGAGTCGGACTTGTCGAAGCTCAGGAAACGGACGCCGCTCGGAACGCGGGCGTTCATCTCGCGCGTGGGCGCGGCGCCGACCGCCGAGATGACCACGTCGACCTTGCCCTGCTTCAGCAGGTCCCAGCTCGCGCTGAGACCGATCGCCGGAATGCCCTGGACGTCTTTCATGCCGACGCCGCCGTTCGCCATCATTCCCTCGAAGAAGTGGGCGAAGAGGGGGGCCGCGTTGAAGCCGCTCGGGACGCGTTTACCCTTGAGATCCGAGATCGTCTTGATGTCGGAATCATTCTTGACCAAAAGGCCGTTGCGGAAGGCCATCAGCGTCGCCGCGAGGCGGAGATTCTTGTACTCCTTGCCCGCGGACAGGCCGGTGCCTTCGAACGCCATCGTCGTCTGGACGATGTTGGCGATTCCGAAGTGCAGCTCGCCGGCGTTCACGACGGGGACGTATTTCTGCGAGCCGCCCATGTTCTTCGGGCGAAGCTCGATGCCGGCGGCCTTTTCGGAGACGACCTTGGACAGGATCGTCGCCATCTGGCCGACCGCTGTGCCCTTGGTAGAACCGACGCCGAGCGTTTCCGCGGACGCGGTGCTGGCCGCAAGGGCCGCGATGGCAAGACCGATGAAAGCGTGCTTCATGTTCATCTCCCTGTAGATTTTGTTTCGGCTTATGTCATTATTGGACGACAAGGTATTATGACCCGACGCAGATTCCTATCCCGAATATCCCGGCGTTAACACATTTGCTCGTATTTCTTTTCCCGGCGTCCCTACCGCACCCTGGTTCCGCAGCCTTATGAATTGGATTTATCCCAATCCGCGCACGCGGAGAATCTGGCGGATGGGGTGGGATTCGAACCCACGAGACGCTTGCGCGCCTGCCGGTTTTCAAGACCGGTGCCTTCAACCGCTCGACCACCCATCCGGAGCTCCTAGCGGAAGCATGCGCCCGACATAGCAAATCGCCGTCCGGCTGCATAGCAACGCCGATTGTGCATGGGGTTGTTTCATTTCAAAGTTCGGGGGAACCGGCGCGATAAAAGCCGGCGGCCCATTCGGGTACCGGGCGCGGGCGTCCGGAAACCGCGTTAGGAAGGAAACATCGACATGAAGCTGAGAAGCCTGATTCTGGGGCTGACGGCGGTGCTCGGCGCCGCAGCACTCGCCCAACCCGCGGCGAGCCAGTCGTCGCCCTTCGCCGGGGCGCAGATCACGATCTATGTAGGCACCAGCGCGGGCAGCACCTACGATACCTATGCGCGTCTCGTCGCCGACCACATGGGCCGCTTCATCGCGGGCAACCCCAACATCATCGTCCAGAACCAGCCGGGGGCAGGCGGGTCCAAGGCGACCTCCTACCTCTACAACGTCGCGCCGAAGGACGGCACGGCGCTCGGTATGGTCCAGCAGAACCTGCCGCTGTTCCAGGTCCTGTCGCCGGACAAGGCGAAGTTCGACATGGCGAAGATGAACTGGATCGGCACGCTGACCGACATCGCGAGCGTCGTCGCGCTGTGGCACGGCACGGGCGCCAAGACCGTCGCCGATGCCGCCAAGGCCGAATACGCCATGGGCACGACGGGCAGGGGCTCGGAGACCTACCAGGTGCCGACGATCATGAACGCGCTGCTCGGCACCAAGTTCAAAATGGTCGCCGGATACAAGGGCGTCGCCGGCATGGACGTTGCGATCGAGCAGGGCGAGATCCACGGCCGGGGCGGCTCGCTGCTAAGCTGGACGTCCCGCAAGCAGGACTGGCTCAAGGACGGCAAGGTCAATTTCATCGTCCAGATCGGCCTCGAGCCCGCAAAGGAAATCCCAAACGTACCGCTCCTGATCGACCTTGCGAAGGACGCGCGGTCGCGGACGATGTTCGAGCTGATGTCGTCCGCCGGCGCCGTCGGCCGGTCGCTCGTGGCGCCTCCCGGCGTCCCGGCGGAACGACTTGCGATTCTGAAAAAAGCCTTCGATTCAATGATCGAGGACCGCAGGTTTCTTGAGGATGCGAACAAGCGCGCGCTGCCGATCAATGCCGGCCCGGGCGAGAAGGTCCAGAAGATCGTGGCGGCCACCGTCGGTGCGCCGAATGCGACGGTCGACGAGCTGCGCAAGCTCCTCGGCATGTAATCCCGCTCGGCGAGGCTAGCCGCAGCGCGGCCTAAAACACCGGCGGCACCCTTTCATTGGGCGCCGTCGGTTCATTTCGTAGGCAACCCCACCGCCGAGCTGCCCGATCCGCGTGCACTGAAACACGCATACAATCTTCATCCCGTAAGCCTCCAATCGATCCCGCCCGAAATTCCAACAATTTCGGAATTTGGTACGTATCTTGCATTGCAGAATACGAGGCCGGTCGCGGCAGCGGCCGGACGAGGCGGGCGCTCATTCCGACGCGACCACGGTCATCGACCAGGGCATTGCCGGGCCGTGGACCGTCGGCGGCTTCAAAGCCTACTTCGCCGATTCCGCGGAGACCGACGTCCAAAGCTTCGTGTCAGCGACCATCGCCCGCGCGATGATGGATAAGGGCGTGCTGCCGAACGCGGTCGGCAGCGACGTCCATGCGGACTTCAACGCCTATCACGACGACAGCAAGCTCGATTACAGCCTGTGCGGCGCGATGACCCGTCTCGTCGCGCTCAGGTTCACGCTCGCCGACGTCATCCGGCGGACGACGCTCAATCCCGCGAAGATCCTCCGCGAGGAGGACTAGATCGGCACGCTGGCGCCGGGCTCGCTTGCCGGCATCACCGTCCTCGATCCGGTAGCAGGGCGCTGGTCGCTGCCCGATGCCGAGGGCGAGGTGATGAGGGTCGACAGCCGCCTCGTGCCCGCCTTCGTCTATCGTGCGGGCGAGAAGATCGTCTGTAACCGGAAGCTCGTCCGCGACGTCTGGACTGCCGACTATCCGGCCGCGGCTGAGGAGGGCGCCCTAAAGGCCCATCTCAGAGAAAATCGCCTTCAGGAGCTCACCATCGGGTTTCGCGAACTGCTCGGCAACCTCGAAATGGTGCAGGCCGGGCAGGTCTAGCTCGGTGACCTTGTGCCCGCGGCGGCGCAGTTCGGCCGCGAAATCCTTCGAATGGCGGCGGAACTCGATCTGCTCGCCGCCGCCGTAGGCGATCACCATGGGCGGCATGCGGTCGGGAATCTGGCGCATTGCGCTGTTGCGCGCCACCATCCCATCGTCGAGGTGCAGATAGCCGTTGCGCGAGCTGAGCCGCACCGGCTCCAGCTCGTACATGCCGCTCGCCGCGAAGGCGCCCTTGACGATGTCCGACGGGATGCCCCAGTCCCGCGCCCAGTCCGTCACGGCGAGAAGGCCGACGATATGCCCGCCGGAGGAATGGCCCGCGACGTAGAGCCTGTCGGGATCCGCGCCGAAGCTCCGCGCGTTCTCCCACACCCATTTGACCGACGCCCGGCACTGGCGCACCAGCTCGTCGAGATCGACGTTGGGCACAAGGCCGAAATTGACCGGTACGAACGTCGCGCCCTTCGCGGTGAAGACCGGCGCCTGGTAGGAGTTGTTGTCCTTGTGCCAGCGCGTCCACGCTCCCCCATGGAAATAGACGACGACCGGGGCGTTCGGCTGCGGGGCAGGGAAGATGTCGAGCTTCTCGTCGTCGCTCGGCCCGTAGGCGACGTCGAGGGTGCAGGGAACACTCCCGCGCACGTCCGCGCTGAGGCCCCCGTGACGCGCCATATAGTCGTCGGCGTCGGGAACCAGTTTCCGCTGGTTGTACTGGTCGTCGAGTTCCTTCTGGGTGTAGTCGAGCCACACCTTCTTCTCCGCGTTCGCGGCTTCGGCCATGTGCTGTTTCCTCCGGTCGCGGATGCGGTTCGCGCTTCCGTTCCATCCCTATATGCGCTGGCGTTCCCTGTTGTGTCGCCGGTCGCCTGCATGTAGTGATCTTATCCGATAAGGCGGCCGTGCCAACCGCGCGGAAACACAATAAATCCGGCCGCAACAAGGGAGCGAAACGGGATGGAAGAGAAGATCAGCTTTACCTCCGACGGGCTGAAGATCAGCGGCATCGTCCATGTGCCCGACGGCCTGCCCGCGGGCGAGCGGCGGCCCGCCGTCATCGTGCTCCACGGCTTCGGCAGCAACAAGTCGAGCGCCAACAGCATGTGGCCGGCGAAGACGTTCTGCGACTGGGGTTACGTGACGCTGCGCTTCGACATGCGGAGCTGCGGCGAGAGCGAGGGCGAACCGAACCACATCATCTGCCTCGAGCAGGTCGAGGACACCAAGAACGCGATCACCTACATGCAGGGACGGCCCGAGGTCGATCCCGACCGCATCGGCCTGATCGGGTCGAGCTTCGGCGCCGCGGTCACGGTCTACGCCGCGGGCGTCGACGAGCGCGTGAAAGCCGCCATTTCGTCCGGCGGCTGGGGCGACGGCGAGCGCAAGTTCCGCGGCCAGCATCTCGGCGACGACTGGCCGCGCTTCCTCGACATGCTAGAACGCGGCCGCAAGCACAAGGCGGAGACCGGGAAATCCCTGATGGTTCCGCGCTACGAGATCGTCCCGATCCCCGAGCATCTCCGCAACAACCTCGCCAATGGCTCGGTGATGATGTTCCCGGCCGACACGGCGCAGAGCATGTACGATTTCCGCGCCGACGACGTGGTCGGCAACATCGCTCCGCGGCCGCTGCTGCTGCTTCACAGCTCGGAAGACTCCGTCACACCGACGGAACAGTCGATCGAGATGTTCAAGCGCGCCAGGCAGCCCGCCGACCTCCATCTTCTCGCCGACGTCGACCACTTCATGTTCGGCGAGCAGAACCCCCGCGTGATCTCGATCCTGCGCGACTGGATGGAGAAGTACTTCCCGGTCAAGGCCTGACCGGCCGTTCCCACCGAACCGGTCCGGCGTTAGCGGGCCGGGCGAGCAGAGTGACATGACGAATCCGCATTACCCGCACCTCTTCGAGCCGCTCGACATCGGCTGCACCGTCCTTCCGAACCGCATCTTCATGGCCTCGATGCACATGCGCTTCGAGCTGATGGACCGGCCCGAGGAGCGCGCCGCCGCGTTCTACGCCGAGCGCGCGAAGGGCGGCTGCTCGCTGATCATCACCGGCGGCTACGCACCGAACCCCGAAGGCGTGATGGATGCGGGCGCGCATTACCTGAACTCGCCCGATCAGGTGCCGGCGCAGCGCGTCATCCCCGACGCGGTTCACGCGGCGGGCGGACGCGTCGTCCTCCAGATCCTCCATGCCGGGCGCTACGCCAAGGTCGACGACCTCGTCGGCCCGTCGGACATCCCGTCGCCGATCAACCCGCGCAAGGTGCGCGCGCTCTCCACCGAAGACGTCGAACGCACGGTCGAGGACTACGTCACCTGCGCCGAGCTTGCGAAGCAGGCGGGCTTCGACGGCGTCGAGGTCATGGGCTCCGAGGGCTATCTGATCGCGACGTTCTGCGCGCCCCGGACGAACACGCGCACCGACGAATGGGGCGGATCGTTCGAGAACCGCATCCGTTTCCCGGTCGAGATCGTGCGCCGGATCCGCGAACGGCTCGGTCCCGACTTCATCATCCTCTACCGCATTTCGGCCCTGGACCTGATCGAGGACGGCATGACCGGCGAGGAGACCGCCGGTCTCGCCCGCGCCATAGAGGCCGCCGGCGCCAACGTGCTGACGACCGGCATCGGCTGGCACGAGGCGCGCATCCCGA
>JAYOEF010000031.1:21031-25731 GCA_038106605.1 Alphaproteobacteria bacterium | reverse complement strand
CAGAACATCGTGATCGGCGGCGCGGCCGGCGCCTTCCCGCCGATGATCGGCTGGGCTGCGGTCACCGGCGACATCAGCTTCGGCGGCATTGCGCTGTTCGCGCTCATCTTCATGTGGACGCCGCCGCACTTCTGGGCGCTCTCGCTCTACAAGTGCAAGGACTACGCCAATGCAGGCGTGCCGATGCTTCCCGTGGTCGCTGGTATCGCCGAGACCAAACGGCAGATCCTTCTATACACCGCCCTGCTGATTCCCGTATCGCTCGCACCGGTCTGGTTCGGGACGGCGAGCCTCGTCTGGGGTGCGCTGGTGCTTGTGCTGGGAGCGATATTCCTGTGGCTTGCAATCCGCGTCCGGTACTCCGAAGGAGATGCCGCGCCGCGCCGGATGTTCCTGTTCTCGCTGCTCTATCTGTTCCTATTGTTCAGCGGGCTGATCGTCGACAGCATCGTTTCCCGGATTCTGCAGGGGTGACGGCGATGGCGAAAGAAGTCTCCGAAATGCACCGCAAGCGGCGCGGCCGCAATATCGCGCTCGTTGTCGTGATCTTCGCGTTCGCGGCGCTTTTCTATGTCCTCTCTATCGTCCGCATGTCGGCGGGGACGGGGGGCTGAATGGCGTCTTCGCTCCGTAATCGCAATCGGAGAACCGCCCTCGTTGCGCTCTGCGTGGCGGGAGGCATGGTCGGAGCCGCCTACGCTTCTGTGCCGCTCTACCGGATTTTCTGCCAGGTAACCGGCTACGGCGGAACCACGCAGGTTGCCACGTCGCTTCCCGACAAAATTCTCGCTCGCCGCGTCGTCGTCCGCTTCAATGCCGACGTCGACCGCGCACTGCCGTGGCGTTTCGAGCCCGAGCAGGACAGGGTCGAGGTGCGCGTCGGCGAAGAGGGCCTCGCCTTCTTTCGCGCCCGCAACGATTCCAAGGAAGCCGTCGTCGGGACCGCGAGTTTCAATGTCACGCCCGACAAGGTCGGCCAGTACTTCAACAAGGTGCAGTGCTTCTGCTTCACCGAGCAGTGGCTAGAGCCCGGACAGGAGATCGACATGCCGGTTTCCTTCTTCGTCGATCCGGCGATCGCTGCGGACAGGAATCTGGACGACGTCGAGACGATCACGCTTTCCTATACTTTTCACCGAACCGAAACCGCCAGCGGCAAGAGCGCGCGGGCGGGGACGGCTTTACCTAAAACCGACGGCTAAACAACGGAGCGGCTGAACAATGGTCCCGCCTGCAGAATCCGGCGCCAGCGCCACCCAGTACGATTTCCACGGGAACAAGCATCCCTATCACCTCGTCGATCCGAGCCCCTGGCCGTTCATCGGCTCGATGTCGGGCGGTCTGCTCGCCGTCGGCGCCGTGCTCTTCATGCACGCGGAGATCAACTGGGTCCTGGTCCTCGGCTTCATCGCCGTGCTCGGCACGATGGCGGGCTGGTTCTGGGAAGTGATCAAGGAGGCCGAGTTCCGCGGCTTCCACAACCCGGTCGTTCAGGTCGGCATGCGCTACGGCATGGCGCTGTTCATCGCCTCCGAGGTGATGTTCTTCGTCGCCTGGTTCTGGGCCTACTTCAACGCCGCCCTGTTCCCGCCGGAGCAGATCCAGGGTCAGTGGCCGCCGCCCAATGTGCAGACCTTCGATCCGTGGGACCTGCCGTTCCTCAACACGCTTATCCTGCTGATGTCGGGCGTTACCGTCACCTGGGCGCACCATGCGCTCCGCGAGGGAAATCGCCGGCAGATGCTCCAGGGCCTTGGCCTGACCATCTTCCTCGGCGCCTGCTTTACCTGCGTGCAGGCTTTCGAGTACAGCCATGCCGCCTTCGGCTTCCGCGACGGCATCTACCCCTCGACCTTCTACATGGCGACCGGTTTCCATGGCTTCCATGTCCTCGTCGGGACGATCTTCCTGATCGTCTGCTTCCTCCGGGCCCGCGCCGGCCACTTCAAGCCGGAGCATCACTTCGGCTTCGAGGCCGCGGCCTGGTACTGGCATTTCGTCGACGTGGTTTGGCTCTTCCTGTTCTGCTGCATCTACTGGTGGGGACGCTGAGCGTCCCTGCCTTTCCGGCCCGGGCCGGGGTTCGATGACCGAACCCCGCTCGTGGCCCGAACTGTCGCCGTTCTCCACCGGGATCGCCTGCAGGTGCCCCCGGTGCGGACGGGGCAAGCTCCTCAAGGGCCTCCTCGACGTCCGCGAGCGCTGCGAGGTCTGCGACCTCGATCTTTCCCATCACGATACGGGCGACGGCGCGGCGGTCTTCGTCATCCTGTTCTTGGGTGCGCTGGTGGTCGGGCTGGCGATGTGGCTTGAATTCACTTTCGAGCCGCCGGTCTGGGTTCACCTTCTCGTCTGGATCCCCGTGATCCTGATCCTTTCGGTTGCCCTGCTGCGCCCGTTCAAGAGCGTGCTGATCGCACTCCACTACAAGAACCTGCGCCACAAGTACGAACGCGGCGATGGCGGGGCCTGAGCGGCGGCCGTTCCGTCTGAACTTCTGGATGACCGTCTGTGCCGTTCCGGCGCTGATGCTGCTCGTCGGGCTCGGCATCTGGCAGCTCCAGCGTCTCGAGTGGAAGGAGGGCCTGATCGCAGAGCGGACGGCCCGTCTGTCGCAGCCCGCCATCCCAATCTCTCAGGTGCCGGCCGACGGCTGGAAGGGTTTCGAGCTGCGAAGGGTGAGCGTGTCCGGCCGCTTCCTCCATGACCGATCCCTGGCGCTCGTCAACCGCAGCCACAAAGGCCGGCCGGGGATACATGTTTTCACTCCGCTCGTGCTTGCCGACGGCAGCGGGACCGTGCTCGTCGACCGTGGCTGGGCCCCGTCCGAGAAGGACCGCCGGCCGGGCGAACTGTCCCTCCCTGCAGGCGAGGTCACGGTCTCGGGTGTCCTCCGGACCGGCGGCAGGCCGGGGCCGTGGACGCCCGACAACGAGCCCGCGAAGAAGATCTGGTTCTACCCGGATGCGCCCGCTATGGGGGCGGCGCTCGGGCTCGAACGGGTCCGGCCCTACATCGTCGAGGCCGGTCCGATCCCCGCGGGAAGCGGGTACCCGATCGGCGGACAGGTCGAAGTGCAGATGGTCAACAACCATCTCCAGTATGCGCTGACCTGGTTCGGCCTTGCCGCCACGCTGGTTGCGATCTACGTCCTCTATCACGTCCGCCGCAGACAGGAATCTTCCGATTGACCGCATATCAGGACCTCGAAAAGCGCTTTCGCCGGATGGCCGCCCTCGGCGAGGCGACGGGCATGCTGCATTGGGACATGGCCGTTCTGATGCCACCCGGCGGCGCCGATGCGCGGACCGAACAGCTCACGGCGCTCAAGCTCACCGTGCACGAGATGAAGACCGATCCGCGCCTTGCCGAACTTCTCGACGAGGCCGAGGCCACACCTCCCGAGGACCCGTGGCAGGCCGCAAACCTGCGCGAAATGCGGCGCAACTGGGTCCATGCCAACGCGGTCGGGGCGGATCTCGTCGAGGCGCTCACCCGCGCCTGCTCGAAATGCGAGATGGCCTGGCGCCAGGCGCGCCCGGCGAGCGATTTCAAGGCCGTGCTTCCGCAACTCAAGGAGGTCCTGAACCTCGTCCGAAAGGAGGCGGAAACCAAGGCAGAGGCGCTCGGCGGCTCGCGCTACGAGGCGCTGCTCGACCAGTACGAGCCGGGCGGGCGCACGGCGCGCATCGATGCGCTGTTCGACGATCTCGCGGCCTTTCTGCCGGGCTTCCTCGACAATGCGCTCTCCCGCCAGAGGACACGTGGCGAGGCCGTGCTGCCCGAAGGACCGTTCCCGGTCGCGAAGCAGCGCGCGCTCGGCGAGCGCCTGATGCGCACGCTCGGCTTCGATTTCGACCGCGGCCGTCTCGACGTCAGCCTGCACCCGTTCTGCGGCGGCGTTCCCGACGACGTCCGCATCACGACGCGCTACACCGAGGACGACTTCACCCAGAGCCTGATGGGCGTCCTCCACGAGACGGGGCATGCGCTCTACGAGATGGGCCTGCCGGCGCAATGGCGCTATCAGCCGGTCGGCGACGCGCGTGGCATGGCGCTGCACGAGAGCCAGTCGCTGTTGGTGGAGATGCAGGCCTGCCGCAGCCGCGAATACCTCGAATTCGCCGCCCCCCTGATCCGTGAGACGTTCGGCGGCGACGGTCCGGCATGGACGCTCGAGAACCTGTACCGGCTCTATACCCACGTCGAGCGCGGCTTCATCCGTGTCGATGCGGACGAGGTGACCTATCCGGCACATGTCATCCTGCGCTACCGGCTGGAGCGCGCGCTGATCGAGGGCGACATGCAGCTCGAGGACCTGCCCGCGGCGTGGAATGCCGGCATGGAGGAGCTGCTCGGCATCCGCCCGCCGGAGGACCGTCTCGGCTGCCTGCAGGACATCCACTGGTACGACGGCGCCTGGGGCTATTTCCCGACCTATACGATGGGCGCGCTCGCCGCGGCCCAGCTATTTGCCGCCGCGAAGGCCGCGCGCCCTGAGATTCCGGCCTCGATCGCCCGCGGCGACTTCGTGCCGCTGGTCGGCTGGATGCGGGAAAACCTGCATGCGCGGGGCTCTTCGGGCATGACCGACGAGCTCCTCACCGCCGCCACGGGCCGTCCGCTCGGGACCGAGGCGTTCAAGGCGCATCTCGAGGCGCGCTACGGCGCGTGAACGGTGTCCGGAGGCAGGGCCCGAA
>JAYOEF010000031.1:0-20931 GCA_038106605.1 Alphaproteobacteria bacterium | reverse complement strand
CGCGGGGCCCGAGCGCGGGGAAGGGGGCCTGATTTCCTTTTGACTTCAACGCCTGCCCCTCTAAATTCCGCCCGCATCCTGGGGATAGACGCTTGAAGTACGTTTCCACCCGCGGCGAGGCACCGGTCCTCGCATTCGACGACGTCCTGCTCGCCGGCCTCGCGACCGACGGCGGGCTTTACGTTCCCGCAGACTGGCCGCAGTTCGCGCCGGCGGATTTCGCGGCGATGGCGGGGCTCTCCTATGCCGAGATCGCCTTTCGGGTGATCCGTCCCTTCGTCGGCGGCACGATCGCGGATGCCGATCTCGAACGCATGATCGAGGACGCCTACGCGGACTTCGGCCACAGCGCCGTCGCGCCGCTGAAACAGATCGGCTCGAACGACTGGCTGCTCGAGCTCTTCCACGGCCCGACGCTGGCCTTTAAGGACTATGCGCTGCAGCTCGTCGGGCGCATGTTCGACCATGTGCTTGCCGCCAAAGGCGAGCGGGTCACGGTCGTCGGCGCGACGTCGGGCGACACCGGGTCCGCCGCGATCGAGGCATGCCGCGACCGCGACAACGTCGACGTCTTCATCCTGTTCCCCAAGGGCCGCGTCTCGCCGGTGCAGCAGCGCCAGATGACGACGGTGGCGAGCGCCAACGTCCATGCCATCGCCGTCGAAGGCACGTTCGACGACTGCCAGGACCTCGTGAAGGCGGCCTTCAACGACGCCCAGTTCCGTACCGCTTTCGGTCTCTCGGCGGTCAACTCGATCAACTGGGCGCGCGTCCTCATCCAGGTCGTCTATTACGTCGCCGCCGCCGTCCGCCTTGGCGCGCCGGGACGGCCGGTGAGCTTTGCCGTGCCGACCGGTAACTTCGGCAACGTTCTCGCCGGCTGGGTCGCCTGGAAATGCGGGCTTCCGGTCGAACGGTTCGTCGTCGGTACCAACAGCAACGACATCCTGTTCCGCTTCTTCGAGAGCGGCGAGATGGCGATGTCGGGCGTTGCGCCGACGCTGTCTCCCAGCATGGACATCCAGGTGTCCAGCAATTTCGAACGCCTGCTGTTCGACATGTACGGCGGCGACGGCGCCGCGGTGCGCCGCTGGATCGAGGATTTCCGCAAGAACCGCCGGGTAAGCGTCGACGATGGACGGCTTGCCCGGGCGCGCGAGATGTTCGATGCCGCGCGGCTCGACGACGAGGGCACGAAGCGCGTCATCCGCGAGATCTACGAAACAACGGGGGAGCTCCTCGATCCGCATAGCGCGATCGGCGTCGACGCCGCCCGCCAGCGCCGGGGCGATCCGGCGGTTCCCATGATTTCGCTCGCCACCGCGCATCCGGCGAAGTTCCCGGATGCGGTCGAGGCGGCAACCGGTATCCGGCCGGCGCTTCCCGAACGCATGGCGGATCTGTTCGACCGGACCGAGCATTTCGCGACGCTTCCCAACGATATCGGTGCGCTGCAGGACTTCGTCCGGCAGACCGCACGCCGCGACGCCGCCGAATGAGCGTTCGCACAACCGAACTTGCAAACGGTCTCCGCATCGTCACCGACCGCATGGATTCGGTCGAGACGGTGTCGCTCGGCGTCTGGGTCGACGCCGGTACGCGGAACGAGCCGGCCGAGATCAACGGCGTCTCCCATCTCCTCGAACACATGGCGTTCAAGGGGACCGCGCGGCGCTCCGCGCTCGACATCGCGGCGCAGATCGAGGACGTCGGCGGCCAGCTTAACGCCTACACGTCGCGCGAGACGACGGTCTACTACGCGACCGTCCTCAAGGAGAACGTCGACCTCGGTCTCGACATCGTATCGGACATACTCCTAAATTCGGCTTTCGAAGAAGGGGAGCTCGCGCGCGAGCGCGCCGTCGTCCTGCAGGAGATCGGGCAGGCGAACGATACGCCCGACGACATCATCTTCGACTGGTTCCAGGAAGCTGCCTTTCCGGACCAGCCGCTCGGCCGTCCGGTGCTCGGCACGTCCGAAATCGTCGGCAAGATGCCGCGCGAGGCGCTGGTCTCCTACATGGCCGGCCAGTACGGCGCGGACCGCATGGTGCTCGCCGCAGCCGGCAATCTGGATCACGACGCCTTCGTCGCCCTCGCGGAAAAAGCCTTTTCCGGCGTCGGTGCCGGTGCGCCGCGCGCCGCGGTGCCGGGCCGATATGCCGGCGGCGACTGGCGCGAGGTCCGCGACCTCGAGCAGGCGCATATCGTCCTCGGCTTCGGCGGCGTCGGCTATGCCGACGACGACTATTACCCGCTCGCCGTCTACTCGACGGCGCTCGGCGGCGGCATGTCCTCGCGGCTCTTCCAGGAGGTGCGGGAGAAGCGCGGGCTCGTCTACTCGATCTACAGCTTTTCCTCGTCCTACCGCGATTGCGGCCTGTTCGGACTCTATGCCGGCACCGGTGAAGCCGAGCTTGGCGAGCTTGTGGGCGTCGTCACCGACGAGCTCCGCCGCGCCGCATCCGAGCCGATGGAGGAGGCAGAGGTCGCGCGGGCGCGCATGCAGATCAAGGCCGGCGTGCTGATGTCGCTCGAAAGCACGTCGTCGCGTGCCGAACGCCTGGCCCGCCAGATGCTCGTCTATGGCCGTCCGCTGACGATCGCCGAGATTTCCGGAAAGATCGATTCCGTCACGGCAGAGGACGTGCGGCGCATCGCATCGCGCGTGCTCGACAGCGCACCGACGCTCGCGGCGCTCGGTCCCGTCGGAAAGCTGGAGGAATACGGAACGGTCTCGGAGCGCCTAGGCGCCTGACCGGCCTCAGGCGTGGCCCGCGTCGCCCGAAAGCATCGAGATGTCGATCCCCATCTTGGCGAGCGCCAGCTGCCAGATCAGGTCGGTCTCGGACCCGAACACGAGCCCGTCGTCGGCCGCGACCGAAAGCCAGCCGTTGGCGCGGATCTCGGCGTCGAGCTGGCCCGGGCCCCAACCGGCGTAGCCGAGCGCGAGGAGGCTGTTACGCGGCCCCTCGCCGTCGGCGATATCCTTGAGGATGTCTGTGGTCGCGGTCAGGGCGATATTGTCGTCGATCATCATCGTCTCGTCCTGGACGTAGTCCGACGAATGAAGGACGAACCCGCGGCCGGTTTCCACCGGGCCGCCGAAATGCACGCGGATATCGCGGCCCGGAACCGCCGGTGTCAGGTCGAGCTGCTCCAGGAGGTCGGGAAAGCGGATGTTTTCCATCACCTTGTTGACGACGAGGCCCATCGCCCCGTCCTCGGTGTGGGCGCACAGGTAGATCACGGTGCGGGCGAAGCGGGCGTCGAGCATCTGCGGCATCGCGACAAGAAGCTGTCCGGTGAGGTATCCGCTGTCTTTCTCTTCAAAGCCCATGTCGCACCTGTCAAAGCCTGTACGGTCCGCCCCCGGACGTCCAACGCTGCTTTTCCGGGCCTGGAGCCGCCTGCGAAATGCCGGAGCACACGCAAATTTTACAAGGGCGGATCGCGCTTTGATCCCGGATGCCTGTTTCAGGCTCCCCAATAGCCTATATTATATAGAATTTTCAGCCGAAGGGTTAATGGCCTGATGCCGTTTGCGAATCGGGTCCAACGGTGGGCCGTCTTCCTGCTTCTCGCCTGCGCGCCGGCGACGCCCGCGCTTGCGGCCGCGTCCGACTGGTTCGAATACGACCAGGGTGCGGTGCGTCTCGTGTCGGCCGGGGCGACGTCGGGTACCGAGGACGAGGTTGCGCTCGGGCTCCAGTTCCGCCTCAAGCCTGGCTGGAAGGTCTACTGGCGCTCACCGGGCGACGCCGGTTTTCCGCCGGCGATCAACTGGGCGGGATCGGAGAATTTCGCCGGCGCCGAGATGATGTGGCCGGCGCCGAAGCGTTTCTCCGTCTCCGGGCTCGAAACGCTCGGCTACAAGGACGAAGTCGTCTTCCCTATTGCCGCGAAGCTGTTCGAACCGGGCAAGCCCGTCGCCCTCAAGGCGCGGCTTCGCTTCCTCACCTGTGACGACATCTGCGTGCCCTATGAGGCGAATCTCGCGCTCGCCCTGCCCGCGGGGGCCGACGTCAACATGCCCGAAGGCGGCCTAATCGAGCAATGGCAGAAGCTCGTTCCGGAAACTGCTTCGGACGCGCTCGCGATCGAACGTGCCGAGGTCGCGGGAACGGGTGCGGCGCTGGCGCTGGTGATCCGCGTCCGAAGCAGCACGCCGTTCGACCACCCCGACATCTTCGTCGAAGGGCCATCCGACTTCGGCTTCGCGAAGCCGGCCGTACAGGTTGCCGCGTCCGGGACCGAGGCGCTGATGCGGATCGCCGTCCAGCCGCCCAAGCGGCCGGATGCGAAGATCGTCGGCGAGACCGTCACGCTCACTCTCGTCGACGGTTCGCGGGCGGTCGAGACGAAGCTGGAGCTTGCCGCCGCAGCGGCAACTGTCGCAGCGTCGCCGGATGCCCCCATGGGGGCTTCGCTCGGCTTTCTCGCCGTCCTCGCGCTCGCGCTCGTCGGCGGACTGATCCTCAATCTGATGCCCTGCGTTCTGCCGGTGCTCTCGATCAAGCTCCTCTCGGTGGTGAGCCACGGCGGCGAGAGCCCGGCGCGCATCCGTCGCGGGTTCCTTGCCTCGGCGGCGGGCATCGTCGCCTGCTTCCTGCTTCTCGGATCGGTGGCGGTCGGTCTCCGCGCCGTGGGACTCTCCGTGGGGTGGGGAATTCAGTTCCAGCAGCCGGTCTTTCTCGCCTTCATGATCTCGATCCTAACGCTGTTCGCCTGCAACATGTGGGGCCTGTTCGAGATCCGCCTGCCGGGTGCAATCGCCGATGCAGCGGCAGGAGCGGGCGTCGGGCACAGCGGGACACTCGCGGGGAATTTCCTCACCGGGGCGTTTGCGACGCTGCTCGCCACCCCGTGCACGGCGCCGTTCCTCGGAACCGCAGTCGGTTTCGCCCTGTCGCGGGGTGCGACCGAGATCTATGCCGTCTTCACAGCGCTCGGAATCGGGCTCGCCCTGCCCTGGATCGCCGTCGCGGCTTTCCCCTCGCTCGTACGGCGTCTGCCGCGGCCGGGGGCCTGGATGGTCACGCTCAAGCGGATTCTCGCAATTGCCCTCATCGGTACGGCGGCGTGGCTCCTCAGCGTCCTGTGGTTCCAGATCGGCGGGCCGGCGACGGGGATCATCGTGCTCCTGATGGTGGCGATCGCCTTCACCGTCTGGCAGTACCTGCATCTCGGCGAGGATGCGCGCTTTGCGACCTGGGTCGTCGTCGCGCTCCTGACGGCGATTTCCATGGTCGGAGCCGGCAGCTTCGCGGGCAGCGGGCCTGAGAGGCCCGTCGCGAAGGCCGACGCACTTTGGAAACCCTTCGACAGGGCAGCGATCCCCGGTGAGGTCGCGGCCGGACGGACCGTTCTCGTCGACGTGACGGCCGACTGGTGCCTGACCTGCCAGGTCAACAAGTCGCTCGTGCTCAATCGCGGCAAGGTCGCCGAGATTCTTGCCGGCGGACGCGTCGTCGCAATGAAGGCGGATTGGACGCGGCCCGATCCCGTCATATCCGACTACCTGCGGAGCTTCGGTCGCTTCGGCATTCCCTTCAACGTCGTCTACGGCCCGGGGGCCCCTGCCGGAATTCCGCTTCCCGAGCTCCTCACCGAAGAAATCGTGCTCAATGCGATCGCACGGGCAGGAAAGGGAACAACGCTCGCGCTAAACGCACCCGCCTCCCCGTGACAAACGCCCGGCGGTGTTCTATTTCAGGCCGGTACACATTCGGCCGGTGACCGGCCTTTTCAGAATCCGTGCCCAATATCGGCCCGGGTCAATCCAAGGGAGAGCGAAATGGCGATTGCGGTTGGTGCGACGATTCCTTCGGGAACCCTCACCAAGATGACGGCGGAAGGCCCCAAGCCGGTTTCCACCGACGAACTGTTCAAGGGCAAGAAGGTGGTGATGTTCGCCGTTCCCGGCGCGTTCACCCCCACCTGCTCCGCGAAGCATCTGCCGGGCTTCGTCGAGAAGGCCGAGGCGATCAAGGCGAAGGGCGTCGACACGATCGCCTGCCTTTCGGTCAACGACGTATTCGTCATGGACGCCTGGGGCAAGGACCAGAAAGCCGGCGGCAAGGTCGAGATGCTTGCGGACGGCAGCGCCGCCTTCACCAAGGCGCTCGGGACCACCCTCGACCTCACCGAGCGCGGTCTCGGCGTCCGTTCGACCCGCTATTCCATGATCGTCGACAACGGCGTGGTGAAGCAGGTCAACATGGAGCAGGGTGGCGCGTTCGAGGTGAGCGACGCGGACACGATCCTCAAGCAGCTCTGATATCCCGAATACTGCGGAAAACCGCCTCGCCCGGCCGGGCGGGGCGGTTTTCTTTCGGCGCCCATTCCGCCATTTCGCCCACGAACGGTCTTGCGGAGCGCGTCCCATCCGATAAGATGCGCCCAGTTTCGGCCCACGCGGATGCGTGGGACGGGTAGAAACCAATAATCATCATGCGGCGCAAAACTTTTGCCGCCGAAACGATAGGGAGAGACACATGACGCTCAGAAAGACAGTCGGACTCTGCGCAGGCGCCTTCGCCCTTGCGGCCGTTGCCGCGCCGGCGATCGCCGCGCCCAAGACGATCAGCCTCACCGCGGTCGACGGTTATCCGCCGCGCGCCCTGCAGGTGAAGACGTTCATCGAGCATTTCATCCCTGAGGTCGACAAGCGGCTGGCCGCGAAGGGCAACTACAAGATCAACTGGAACCAGGCTTGGTCGGGCCAGATCGTGAAGGTCCGCCATGTTCTTCCCGGCATGCAGAAGGGTCTCGGCGACATCGGCGTCGTAACCAGCGTGTTCCATCAGGACAAGGTCCCGATGCAGGCGGTCGCCTACGTCACGCCGTTCGTTTCCGACGATCCGGTCCTGGTGTCGCAGACGATGGACGAGCTCGCGGAGAAGTTTCCCGAGATGAAGGCGGCCTGGGGCAAGTACAACCAGGTGCTGCTGACCAGCTACGCGGTCATCGATTCGTACCAGATGTTCTTCAAGGACAACGTGACCAAGATCGCCGACTTCCAGGGCAAGAAGGTCGCGGGTGCCGGCATTAACATGCGCTACCTGACGGGTACGGGCGCGACGCCGGTGATCGGCTCGTTCGTCAACTACTACAACCAGTTCAAGACCGGCGTGATCGACGGGAGCATGCTGTGGGTCGACGCCTGGGTCGACTTCAAGCTGGTCGAGGTTGCGCCCTACATGTTCAAGGCCGACATCGGAACGGCGAACTCCAAGGCCCTGACGATGAACGAGAACGCCTACAAGAAGCTGCCCGAGGAAGTCCGCAAGGCGATCCACGAGGTGTCTGCGAGCTACCGCGATTACACCGCCAAGGCCGCGATCAAGGACGGCGTGCAGGCGATGGAGCAGTTCAAGAAGGGCGGCGGCAAGGTCGCGCTGATCACCGACGAAGAGCGCATCAAGTGGGCGAAGACGATGCCCAACATGGCCAAGGAGTGGGCGGCGGATCTCGACAAGCAGAACCTGCCCGGCACCAAGATGATCAACGCCTATATGGACAAGATGCGCGCGTCGAATCAGAAGATCGTGCGCCAGTGGGACAAGGAATAGGCTCTCTTGTCCGATAACGTGTCGACCGGCGGAGCGGAAGGGCAGAAAATCCTTCCGCTCCGGGTCTTCAACGGGATCGTCGGCGGCATGAATGCCGCCGGCTCCTGTTGGATCGTGGTCCTTATGCTGATGATCAACGCCGAGGCCATCGGGCGGTCGGCGTTCAATTCCCCGATCATCGGTGTCCTAGAACTCATCCAGATTTCGATCGTTGGCATCGTGTTCCTGCAGCTCGCGGATTCTCTGCGGCGCGGCGTTCTCACGCGGTCCGACGGCCTGTTCAACCAGGTGATGGCGCGGCGACCCGGCGTCGCCCATGCGATGGGCGTCGCGACCTATCTCCTAGGTGCCATCTTCATGCTGCTGATCCTGTTGGGAAGCTTTCCGCTTCTCGTCGAGGCCTGGGAAGAGGGCCACTACATCGGCGTCGAAGGCATGTTCACCGCGCCCATGTGGCCGATCGGCGCCGTCGTCAACGTGGCGGTGTGCGTAACGACAATCCAGTTTCTTATTATCGCCTGGCGCCATCTGCGCGCGATGGTCTCCGGCACGGGAGAGGCGAACTGATGGTCGGCGTCGAAATCGGCATCGCCTCCCTGGTTTTCATCGTCCTCCTGATCTACGCCGGCGTTCACGTGGCAGTGACGCTCGGGCTCGTATCGTTCGTCGGCGTCTGGATCTATCGCGACTCGTTCGATGTTGCGATGAACCTTCTGGCGCTGGCGACCGCGGATTCGATTTCGCATGAGGTCTTCGCGAACATCCCGCTCTTCGCCCTGATGGGCATCGTGGCGAGCGAGATCGGCCTCGGTGCGGACGTCTATCGAATCGCGAACCAGATATTCCGGCGCGTGCGCGGCGGTCTGGGCATAGCGACGGTCGCAGCGAATGCGATCTTCGCGTCGATCACCGGCTCGTCGATCGCCTCTGCCTCGGTCTTCACGCGCATCGCGGTGCCGGAAATGCTCCGGTTCGGTTACACCCGGGAATTTTCCGTCGGCGTTGTCGCCGGCAGCTCCGTTCTTGGCATGCTCATCCCGCCGTCCTCGATGCTGATCATCTTCGCGATCATCGCCGAGCGCTCGGTGGAGGAAATGTTCATCGCGGGCTTCATTCCCGGTGTGCTGCTTGCCGTTTGCTATGCGTTCGGCATCCTTTTCGCCGCCCGGTTCTTTCCGCGCTACGTCGGCGGGAACGCGCTGACGCGCGGGCAGGTGACGGTCGAGGGCGAAGAGCCGCTGATGTCCCTGCAGGAAATCCTGAAGCTCATGGCGCCCGTCCTCGCGCTGATGCTTCTGGTCCTCGGCGGTATCTACTCGGGATGGTTCTCGCCCGAGGAAGCCGGCGCCGCAGGATCGGCGGGCGCGCTTCTGATCGGCGTCGTCAAGCGCCGCCTGACCTGGAAGGGCCTGTGGCGGGTGCTCGTGGAGACCGGCCATATCACGGCGGCCATCCTGTTCCTGATCATCGCCGCGTCGATGTACAGCCGCATGCTCGGCGTCGCGGCGCTGCCGACGATGTTCAGCGAATGGCTGGTTGACCTCAATCTCGGTCTTAACTGGCTGATGGCCCTTTATATCGTGCTGATGATCCTGCTCGGCACCATCATCGAGACGGCATCGATCATCCTGATCGTGGTTCCGCTCTTCCAGGACACGGTCGAAGCCCTCGGCGGCGACATCGTCTGGTTCGGTATCATCACGGTCATCGGCGCCGAAATCGGCCTGCTCACGCCGCCGCTCGGCATCTCGTGCTTCACGATCAAGAGCACGATCAACGATCCCTCGGTCACGCTGGCCCATATTTTCAAGGGTGCGCTGCCGTTCGCCTTCATCATGCTGCTGGTGCTGATCGCGATCGTCTGCTTCCCGTGGCTCAGCCTGGCGCTGATCTGACGGGACCGGCCGTTCAGCCCTCGCGCGCTTCCGCCAGCCCCTCGCGGGCAAGCTGGTCCGCGCGCTCGTTCTCCGGGTGGCCGGCATGGCCCTTGACCCAGTGCCAGGTGACGGCGTGCTCCCCGAGCGCCTCGTCCAGCCGCCGCCACAGGTCTTCGTTCTTCACGGGCTTGCGGTCGGCGGTCTTCCAGCCGCGTTTCTTCCAGGAATGGATCCACTCCGAGATGCCCTTCTGCACGTAGGTGCTGTCGGTGTAAATCTCCGCGCGGACGGCACGCCTGAGGGACTCGAGCGCACGGATGGCTGCCATCAGCTCCATCCTGTTGTTGGTGGTCTCGGGCTCGCCGCCCTTCATTTCGCGCTCTTCTCCGCGCCAGCGCAGGATAGCGCCCCAGCCGCCCGGACCCGGATTGCCGCTGCAGGCGCCGTCGGTGTAGATGCGGACGGTCGCGTCGTCTTTCTTCTCGCTCATGCGCCGCAATCTATCCCGTAGGCCGAAGAATCGGCCACGGCACGATGGTGTTCGATGACCGGAACGAATTCGAGCGGGTCCTTGCGCCGCGTGATCGCGCCGTCCTGCGGCAGGAACCAGTCATAGAGACGGGTGACGAGGAACCGGAGCGCCGCGCCGGAGGCGAGAACCGGCATGGCGCGGGCCTCTTCCGGCGTCAGCGGCCGGATGGATGAATAGCCCGCGAACAGCGCCGCAGCCCGGTCCGCCGCGAAAGTCCCGTGCCGGTCGAAGCACCAGGCGTTCATGCAGATCGCGAGATCGTACGCGTAGAGATCGTCGCATGCGAAATAGAAGTCGATGACGCCCGAAATCCGCCCGTCCCGGAAGAACACGTTATCGGGGAACAGGTCGGCATGGATCGTTCCGGACGGGAGATCCCGCGGCCAGAGATCCTCGACGTCGGCGAGCGCTGTGGCGACCCAGGCAGCGAACCCGGGGCGCAATTCGTCGGCGCGGGCGGCTCGCGCCTCGAAGAGCGGCCGCCACGCGTCGAGCGACAGGTCGCTCGGGCGGTGAAGGGCGAACCCGCGCGAGGCGAGATGGAGCCGTGCGATTGTTTCGCCGAGAGCGCGGCAATGCTCCGGTCCGGGCGTTCGCGGCCAGCTTCCGTCGAGGAACGTGACGATCGCCGCCGGGCGTCCCGCGAGCCGGTGAAGCACTGCGCCGTTGTGGTCGCGAACCGGCACCGGGCAGGGAAAGCCCGATGCGGCCAGGTGATCCATCAGGCCGACGAAATACGGCAGGTCCGTCTCCCGGACCCGCGCCTCGTAGAGCGTCAGGATGAAACGCCCGGCGGTGGTTTCGAGCCTGAAGTTGGAATTCTCGATCCCTTCGGCGATCGGTTCCAGCAGGGTGACGGTGCCGATGTCGAACTGCGTGACGAAGGCCTCGGCGTCGTCGCGCGTCACGTGGGTATAGACCGCCATCCCGGACGGTCAGGCCGTCAGGGCGCGCGGGAGGCTGAAGGTGACGTCCTCGTCGATGACGCTACGCTCCTCGACGCTGACGTCGAAGCGGCCGCGCAGCGCGTCTATGAGCTCCTGCACGAGAACTTCCGGCGCGGAGGCCCCTGCCGTGATGCCGAGCGTCCGGACGCCCTCGAGCCATTCCGGATCGAGTTCGGCCGCGCGCTGGATCAGCGCCGACTTCGCGCATCCCGCATTGGAGGCGACTTCGGCGAGGCGATTGGAGTTCGAGGAATAGGGGGCGCCCAGCACGATCATCGCGTCGCATTCCTGCGCGAGCGTCTTGACCGCGGCCTGCCGGTTGGTGGTCGCGTAGCAGATGTCTTCCTTGCGCGGCGCCTCGATCGACGGGAACCGCCGGCGGAGGATGGAAACGATCTCCGACGTATCGTCGACCGACAGGGTCGTCTGGGTGACGAAAGCCAGATTGTCGGCGCCGGGGATGTCGATGGTCTCGGCCTGCTCGGCATTCTCGACGAGGATCATCTCGCCGTCGGGCAGCTGTCCCATGGTACCCACGACCTCCGGATGCCCGGCATGGCCGATGAGGATGAGCTTCTTACCCTCCTTGCGGTGGCGAGCCGCATCGACATGGACCTTCGTGACGAGCGGGCAGGTGGCGTCGAGATAGTACATGCCGCGGCTGTCTGCGTCGGCGAAGACGGACTTGGCGACGCCGTGTGCCGAGAACACGACCGGAACGCCTTCCGGCACCTCGTCCAGCTCCTCGACGAACACCGCGCCCTTCGCTTCCAGATCCTCGACGACATACCGGTTGTGCACGATCTCGTGGCGGACGTAGACCGGCCGGCCGTGCTTTTCGAGGGCGAGCTCGACGATGCGGATCGCCCGGTCGACGCCCGCGCAGAAGCCGCGCGGCCCGGCGAGCAGGATCTTGAGTGGTCTGGCAGTCATGCGATTCCCCGTTCGGACGGCGCACTATAGGCGAATCCGCGTGCCTTGTGAAAACGCACGGCCTTGCCTAAAGTCGCCCGCGGAGCAGGCGCTCCGCATCTTCCCGGGATATAGCGCCTTGATCCGCAACAGGAAAGGAACGCCGATGCCCTATTCCGCAAACGTCCCGCGTTCGCCCCTGCGTTCGGGCTCCGGGGACGGGCGTCGCACTGGGCCGGCCGTGCTGCCCGGTTCGGCCGACCGGCGGTGAAGATGGGGAAAGCAATGGGCCATGCCCGCCGGCGCAGGGTCTTGGCCTGCACGTTCCTTGCCGTCGCGGCTCTGGCCGTCTCCTCTTGCGGGCTCCTTGACGAGCAGAAGCGGTATCCCTGTCCAAAGGCATTCGTCCTGAACGATGCGGGCAGTCTCGTCCGTTTCAAGCCGGGTGCCGGCCGCGACATCACCGACATCCTGTTCGAGGCGCAAATCGGGGATTTCGTTGGGACCTGCGAGTACGACGAAAAGAAGAAGAAGGGCGTGACCCTCGAAATGAACGTGGTGATCGACCTGCGCCGCGGGCCGGCGAGCAGGACGCCCAACGTCGACTTCGAATATTTCGTCGCCATTCCGTCGTTCCTGCCGAAACCCGAGGGCAAGAGCGTGTTTCCGGTGAAGGGCCTCTTCGAGCAAGACCAGACGCGGATGGTCTACCGCGATGCCGTTCGCCTGTTCATCCCGCTCGACGATCCGAACGACGGCGTCGGCCTCGAGGTGGTCGTCGGATTCCAGCTGACACCGGAAGAGATCCAGTTCAACAAGTCGATGCGCCGGCGTTGACCGGGTGGGGATGCGTCCCATCCCCCGTTGGGATCGATTCGCCCGCGCGGTTGATTTGAACCCCGGCAGGGCTAATATGCGACCCACAATCGGTAGGTTCCTTGCGCGAAGGCTTGGGATTCCGCCGGACAGGTGACCCCTGCGGGAGAGTCGGTCCCGCCATATCCCGACGCCGAAGGAGCAACCGCCCCGGAAACTCTCAGGCAAATGGACCGCAGGGCGATGTGACTCTGGAAAGCAGGAGGTGCGGCGACGCACCGCCTCACCGAAGGAGTAAACCCGCGGATTCGTTTTTCGCCGGGTGAATCTCTCAGGTCTCGGGACAGAGGGGGCACACAGGCTTCGTGTCGGGAAGCCGCCCGTAATTGCGGGAGTGTGCGCCATAGCTGGGACAGATTCCGAAGAACTCAGACGGACGCCGCTGTACGGCCTCCATGTCGCACGCGGCGGCAAGATGGTGCCGTTCGCGGGCTACGAGATGCCCGTGCAGTACGCCGAAGGCATCCTCGCCGAGCACCAGCACGCGCGAAGTGCCGCCGCGCTCTTCGATGTCTCGCACATGGGCCAGGTTTCGCTCCGCGGCGACGATCCGGCTGCGGCGCTCGAGACGCTCGTTCCGGGCGACATTGCCGGGCTTGAGCCCGGGCGTATGCGCTACACCCAGTTCACCAACGACCGCGGCGGCATCCTCGACGATCTCATGGTCACGAACGCGGGCGACGGCCTCTTTCTCGTCGTGAACGCGGCCTGCAAGGCGGCCGATATCGCGCGCCTCCGCGGCGCGCTCGCCGGAAAGGTCGATGTCGAGGAGCTTGCCGACCGAGCGCTTCTTGCGCTGCAGGGGCCGAAAGCCTCCGCCGTGCTCGCACGGTTTGCACCGGAGGCGGCGGCGATGCCGTTCATGAGCGCGCTGCCCTTCGAGATTTCGGGGATGCGGGCCGTCGTCTCCCGGTCGGGTTATACCGGCGAGGACGGCTACGAGATCTCGGTGAAGGATATCGATGCCGTTCGCATGGCCGAATTGCTCCTCGCGGAACCCGAGGTCGCGCCCGTCGGGCTCGGCGCCCGCGACTCGCTCCGCCTTGAAGCCGGCCTCTGCCTTTACGGTCACGATATCGACGAGACGACGACGCCCGTCGAGGCCGGCCTCGTCTGGTCGATCGGCAAGCGGCGGCGGGAGGAGGGCGGTTTTCCCGGGGACGGCATCGTCCAGGCCCAGCTGCGCGACGGCCCGCCCCGCAAGCGGGTCGGCATCGTCCCCGACGGGCGCGCGCCCGCGCGCGAGGGAACGGAGATCACGGACGGCGGCGGCGTTTCCATCGGACATGTCACGTCTGGCGGCTTCGGCCCGACGGCGGGCGGGCCGGTCGCGATGGGCTATGTCGATGCCGCCCATGCCGCCGTCGACACGGCCGTGAATCTCGTCGTCCGCGGCACGCCGCGCCCCGGTCGCATCCGGCGCATGCCGTTCGTACCCCACAGCTACTACAGAGGTCAGGAGAACCCATGAGCGGTCTGAAATACACCAAGGAGCACGAATGGGTGCGCGTTGACGGCGACGTCGCAACGGTCGGCATCAGCGATTTCGCCCAGTCGCAGCTCGGCGACGTCGTTTTCGTGGAGCTGCCCGAGGTCGGCAGCCAGGTGAAACGCGACGGAAACGCGGCGGTGGTCGAGTCCGTGAAGGCGGCGAGCGATGTCTACGCGCCGGTCTCGGGCGAGGTCGTCGAGGTCAACGGCGCGCTCGAAGATGCGCCGCAGCTGGTTAACGAGTCGCCCGTAGGAGATGGCTGGTTCATGAAGATCCGCCTCAGCGACCCGTCGGAACTCGACGGTCTGATGGACGAGGCGGCCTACGCGGACTATTCGGAGAGCCAGGCCTGATGCGTTACCTGCCGCATACCGACGCCGACCGGCACGCGATGCTCGCCGCAATCGGCGCCCCCTCGGTCGACAGCCTGTTCCGCGACGTGCCGGAAAGCGCGCGCCTCACGGCGCCCGTCGATCTGCCGGCGCACATGGGAGAGATCGAGGTCGAGCGCGCGCTCTCGAAGATGGCCGCGAAGAGCACGGCGGCCGGTAGCGTCCCGTTCTTCCTCGGCGCCGGTTCCTACCGCCACCACGTACCGGCTGCGGTCGACCACCTGATCCAGCGGGGCGAGTTCCTGACATCCTATACGCCGTACCAGGCGGAAGTCGCGCAGGGAACGCTCCAGTACCTCTACGAGTTCCAGACACAGGTCGCGCTGCTGACCGGGATGGACGTCGCCAACGCCTCCATGTACGACGGAGCGACCGCCTGCGCCGAGGCGGCGCTGATGGCGCGGCGCGTCACCAAGCGTCCCGACGTCGTGCTGTCGGGCGGTCTTCATCCGCATTATGCCGATACGACTGAGACGCTCGTGCGCTTTATCGACGGCAAGGTCGACCGCCTGCCGCCCGATATCACGGGCACCGAGGACGCCGCGCCTCGCATCGCCGACGGCACCGCCTGCGTCGTCGTCCAGTACCCCGACCTGTTCGGCCGCGTGCGCGACCTGCGGCCGCTCGCGGACGCCTGCCACGCGGCGGGAGCGCTCCTCGTCGTCGTCGTGACCGAGATCGTCGCGCTCGGCGCGCTCGTCCCGCCCGGCGAGATGGGCGCCGACATCGTCGCTGCGGAAGGCCGCTCGATCGGCAATCCGCTCAACTTCGGCGGACCCTGCGTCGGTCTTTTCGCGGCGAGGGACAAGCATGTCCGCCAGATGCCGGGACGCCTCGCCGGCGAGACGCACGACGTCGACGGAAAGCGCGGCTGGGTGCTGACCCTGTCGACGCGGGAGCAGCACATCCGGCGCGAGCACGCGACCAGCAACATCTGCACGAATTCCGGGCTCTGCGCGCTCGCCTTCACGATCCATCTGTCGCTCCTCGGGGAGGACGGTCTGCGCCGGCTCGCGGCGCTCAACCATGCGGCGGCCGCGACGCTCGCCGACCGCCTGGCAGCGGCCGGGGTCGAGGTGCTGAACGAGACGTTCTTCAACGAGTTCACCGTGCGGCTCCGCGAACCGGCCGCGGACGTCGCCGACCGGCTTGCGGCGGAGGGCATCCTCGCGGGCGTGCCGCTGTCGCGGCTTCTTCCCGGAAATCCCGATGCCGAAAACCTGCTTCTCGTCGCCGTTACCGAGACGGCGACCGAAGGCGACATGGAGGCGCTCTGCGGGGCGCTCGGAGGCGGGCGATGACCGACATGTCGCAAGGCCGGACAAGCCGGCCGGACGCCCTTTCGGCTGCTGCTGGAGCACCGACCTTCACCGGCAATCGGGGCCTCCAGATCGAGGAGCCGCTGATTTTCGAGATCGGCGCCGACGGACGTGCGGGTGTCGACCTGCCGGAGCCGGCTAATGTGGCGTCGCGCCTCGGCGGGCTCGAGCGCCGTGAGGCGATCGGATTGCCCGGTCTGTCGGAGCCGCAGGTCGTGCGTCACTACACCCGCCTCAGCCAGAAGAACTACGCCATCGACATGGGCGTCTATCCCCTTGGCTCGTGCACCATGAAGCACAACCCGCGGCTCAACGAGAAGCTCGCGCGGCTGCCCGGCTTCGCCGATCTCCACCCGCTCCAGCCCGAAGCGACCGTGCAGGGGGCGCTCGAACTGATCGACGAACTTGCCCGCTGGATCCGGACGCTGACCGGAATGCCCGCGGTGGCCATGTCTCCCGCGGCCGGTGCGCACGGCGAATTGTGCGGTCTGATGACGATCCGTGCGGCCCTCGAAGCGCGGGGAGATGCGCGACGTCGTGTCCTCGTTCCGGATTCGGCGCACGGCACCAATCCCGCGACGGCTGCGATCTGCGGTTACTCGGTCGAGGCGGTGCCGCTCAACGATCGCGGCCGCGTCGATCTCGCCGCGTTGCGGTCGGCGCTCGATGACGGCGTCGCCGCCTTCATGCTGACGAACCCCAACACCTGCGGCCTGTTCGAGGACGAGATCCTAGAACAGGCCAGGGCGGTGCACGAGGCGGGAGCCTTCTTCTACTGCGACGGCGCGAATTTCAACGCCATCGTCGGGCGCGTGCGGCCCGGCGACCTCGGCGTCGACTGCATGCATCTCAACCTGCACAAGACGTTCTCGACGCCGCACGGCGGCGGCGGGCCGGGCAGCGGACCGGTGGTACTCTCGGACGCGCTCGCGCCGTTTGCGCCGCTGCCCTGGGTCGTTCATCGCGGCGACGGCTACGCCTTGGTGGAGGCCGCGAACGAGGCCGGCGATGCACAGCCGTTCGGCCGCATGCGGGCCTTCCACGGCCAGATCGGCATGTTCGTCCGGGCGCTCGCCTACATGATGAGCCACGGTGCCGATGGGCTCCTGCAGGCTTCGAGCGACGCCGTACTTAATGCCAACTATCTGCTGGCGAAGCTGAAGGACGTGCTCAGCCTGCCCTATGATGGGCCCTGCATGCACGAGGTACTGTTCGACGACGAGTTCCTCGAGGGCACGGACGTCTCGACGCTCGACTTCGCCAAGGCGATGATCGACGAGGGCTTCCACCCGATGACGATGTACTTTCCGCTCGTCGTCCACGGTGCGCTCCTGATGGAGCCGACCGAGTCCGAGAGCCGGGAGAGCCTCGACCAGTTCATCGGCGCCGTGCGGCGGCTCGCGGAGCGGGCGCAGGCGGGGGAGGCGGCAGCCTTCCAAGCGGCTCCGGTGCATGCGCCGCGGCGTCGCCTCGACGAAACCGCGGCGGCGCGGAAGCCCGTACTTCGCTGGCGGCCGGAACAGGTTACCGGCGAGGCGGCGGAATAGCCCTTCGACTATCGGATCGTACAAACGAAAAGGGCGGGTCCAAGGACCCGCCCTTTCGCATTCCGTTTGCCGGATAACTCTATCAGTGCAGCCGCTGCGACAGGTTGGAGATCGCATCGTCGATCAGCGCGGCAGACTTCGCGGGGTCCATGCGCTTCTCGATCAGCGTCTTGGTTGCCGCCATGGCGACCTCGACCGACATCGCGCGGACCTCGCGGAGAGCATCCGCCTCGGCCTGTGCGATCTTTTCCATCGCCATCTGTTCGCGCCGCTTGAGCGAGTCCTCAAGCTTGGCCGCTCCTTCCTCCGCGAAGCGCTGAGCGTCTTCGCGGGCCCGGGCGACCATCTCCTCGGTCTCCTTCATCGCGTCGCGCTGCTTGCGCTGGTATTCGGCGAGCAGCTGCTGCGCTTCCTCGCGAAGCGTCGCCGCCTCGTCGAGGGTCTTCCGGATCGCGTCGGCACGTCCGTCGAGGATCTTGGCGATGGCCTTCTTGGCCGGCTTGAACGCCGCCGCGACGAGGATGACGAAACCTACGGCAACCCAGAATGTCGGATCATGCAGGTCCATCAGCTGCGCTCCCTCATCGCCGTCTGCACCGCGGCCTCGGCATCGCCCGAGGCGACGTCGGAGCCGATGAGCCGCGACGTGGCCGCCTGGGCGACCTCGACCGCGACGGTCTGGATGTTGGCGATCGCCTGCGCGCGCGCCGCCTCGATCCGGGCTTCGGCCGCATCGACGTCCGCCTTGATCTTGGCGCCGAGGGCGTCGTGCCGCGCCGCCGAGTCCTTCGCGAGCTGTTCGTTGGTCTCGCGAAGGAGGGCCTGCGCCTTGGACCGGGCATCGGCAACCAGCTTCTCGTAGGCTGCCATCGCTTCGTCGGCTTCCTTCTTGAAGTCCTCCGCCTTGCGGAGGTCTTCGTCGATCCGTTCCTGGCGCTCCATGAGGATCGAGGAGACGCGCGGCAGGGCCGCTTTCCAGAGAACGATGTAGAGGAAGCCGAAGGTCGCGATCAGCCAGAAAGTCTGGCTGAGGTACGTACCCATCTGCTCTATCTGAGGCATGGCGCGAGCCCGTCCCGCTGAGGTTTAGACTGTGGTCCCGATCAGAAGACGAAGAGGATCAGGAACGCGATGACCAGCGCGTAGAGCGCGATGGCCTCGACGAGGGCGAAGCCGATCCAGGTCATCTGCGTGACGTTCGGGGCCGCGGCCGGGTTGCGGCCGACCGCCGAGATGAACGAGGCGAAGATGTTGCCGATACCGATACCGGCACCGATCACGCCGATCGCCGCGAGACCTGCGCCGATGAGCTTGGCAGCTGCTGCTTCCATTTGTTTGTCCTTTCCTTCGGATATTCCGTAGTTATGGGTTTTGGTTGATGTTCGGGGAGCCTAGTGCAGGTGGATCGCGTCCTTGATGTATAGGCACGTCAGGACGGTGAACACGTAGGCCTGCAGGAAGGCGATGAGGAGTTCAAGGCCGGTCAGCGCGGTGGCGAAGGCGAGCGGCGCGATGCCCGCGACGCCGAGCGCCGGGACGAAGCCCGCGAAGACCTTCAGCATGGTGTGGCCCGCCGTCATGTTGGCGAACAGACGGACGGCCAGGCTGACGGGCCGCGACAGGTAGGAAATGATTTCGATCGGGATCATCAGCGGCCACAGGACGACCGAAACGCCGGGCGGCAGGAAGAAGCTGAAGAAATGCACGCCGTGCTTGATGAAGCCCAGGATCGTCACGCCGACGAACACCGCGATCGCCATCACGAACGTGACGATAATGTGGCTGGTGAACGTGAAGCTGTACGGGACCATGCCGAGCATGTTGCCGAGCAGGACGAACATGAACAGCGTGAAGATGAAGGGGAAGTACTTGCGGCCGTCGCTGCCGACGGTGTCGCGCAGCAGGTTGGCGCAGAACTCGTAGCACATCTCGGCGACCGACTGCCAACGGCCGGGAACCAGGGCGCGCTTGCGGGTGCCGGCGGTCATCAGCAGGATGACGAGCACAACCGCGATCACCATCACCAGCGACGAGTTGGTGAAGGAGATGTCGTAATTCCCGATCTTGATCGGGATCAGTTCCTTGATTTCGAATTGCGCGAGCGGGCTATGCCCGCCACCGCCGCCATGTCCGGCTTCTGAAGTCGCCAACGGTCAGCCCTCGTTCGTATCCCGCTCGCGGTCCGGCGGAGCGCCGTCCCGCTGTTTTCTGTAGCCCACCGTGCTGCCCTGTCCGGATGCAACGCGGTAGACGTTCATAAATCCTGCCGCTGCGCCGAAGAAGAAGCCGAGCAGCGCGAAGAGCGGCGAGGTTTCCAGCCAGCGATCGAGCACATAGCCGATGCCGACACCGACGATCAACGCCGCCACGAGTTCGATCCCGATGCGCATCGCGAACCCGAGGCCGCTGTGGGCTGACGCCGGCCTGTCCACTCGCCCGGTTGCGACATCCCTTTCGTTACGGAAGCGGCGCAACCGCTCGCCCAGATTGTCTCCGGGTTCCGGCGGTGTTCGCTCCGTCATGGAAGATCAACGCAACCGTACTTCCGCAGCCGATTTCGCGCCTGCGAAAGCGTGGGCAACATACGGTGAGACCCCGGCACTGTCAACCCTCCCTCGCTTTCTCTAACAATTTGAAAACAAGGCGTTTTTTGCGGATGCGTCAGGCTGTCTCACGGAGTCGTTCCGCCGTCTGCAGATCGACCGACACAAGCTGCGACACACCGCGTTCGCTCATCGTCACGCCGTACAGCCGGTCCATGCGCGCCATCGTAAGACGATGGTGCGTCACGAGCAGGAAGCGCGTGTTCGCCTGCGCGGCGATCTGGTCGAGGAGCGTGCAGAACCGGTCGACGTTGCTGTCGTCGAGCGGGGCGTCCACCTCGTCCAGCACGCAGATCGGCGCGGGATTGGTCAGGAACACCGCGAACAGCAGGGCGAGCGCGGTCAGCGCCTGCTCGCCGCCCGACAGCAGCGTCATGCTCTGGAGGCGTTTGCCCGGCGGGCTCGCGAAGACTTCGAGCCCGGCTTCCAGCGGGTCTTCCGCCTCGGTCAGGCGCAGATGCGCCCGCCCGCCGCCGAACAGCTTGGCGAACAGTTCGCGGAAATGCTGGTCGACCTCGTTGAACGCGGCGACGAGGCGCTCGCGTCCCTCGCGGTTGAGCCCGGAAATGCCCTGGCGCAGCCGTGCGATGGCGGCGATCAGGTCTTCGCGCTCGGTCTCCATGCCGCGGATCTTCTCGTCGAGTTCGTTGGCTTCCTGTTCGGCGCGCAGGTTGACCGGGCCCATGCCGTCGCGCTCGCGCACCAGTTTGTCGAGCTTCTCCTCGACCGAATCGGCCGGCGGGAGCTCTTCCTCGGGCTCGATGCCGACCGTGGCGAGCGATTCTCCCGGCGCGCAGTCGAGACGCTCCCGCACGCGCTCCGCGATGTTGGCTAGCGCCTGGTCGATCTGTTCGACGGCG
>JAYOEF010000030.1:0-25732 GCA_038106605.1 Alphaproteobacteria bacterium | reverse complement strand
GGGCGCGACCGCGCCGCTCGCGCCCCGCGCCCAGGCCGCGCATCAGATGGCCTCGACGGTGTTCGCGAATATCCGCGCCCTCGTGGAAGGGCGCCGTCTGAAGCGCTTCGTCTACAACGACCGCGGATCGCTGGTTTCGCTGAGCCGCTACTCCACCGTCGGCAGCCTGATGGGAAACCTGATCGGCGGCCGGCTGGCGATCGAGGGCAGGCTGGCGCGGATCGCCTATATGTCGCTCTACCGGCTCCACCTCGTCGCGATCCACGGATGGATCCGCGGCATCGCACTTATTGCAATAGGACACGTGAACCGGATCGCCCGCCCCAAGCTCAAGGTCCACTAGGGCGGGCGGGCGGCGGCGGAGCCTAGACCGTGACGCGCACCTTGCCGGTGTCGGTGCGGAACGCTTCCTTGCAGGCGGTCACGTAGTCTTCCTCGCGGCCGAGCAGGATGGCGACCGAGCGCACCTTCATGTGCTCCGACGTGCGGCCGGGCGGCATGATGCCCTTGTCGCGGAGGTCGGTCGCGGCGCGCCGCAGGCGGTTGCGCGTCATCACGATGCCGTAGTCGGTCGGCACCAGGTTCTCGCGCGAGCGGTCGACGATCGGGCCCATGGATTCCTGCAGGCTCGCGTCCTGCATGCCGAAGCCCGCGACGCCGGAGAAGGTCTCGCCGCGCTTCTGCGCCGCGCGGTCGATCATGTAGTCGTTGCTCTTGTTCTGGACCGGGATGAAGGTTCCGGGAATCAGGGGCACATGGATGCCCTTGCCGTCGATGCACGCCTGGCGCTCGACCTGCGTGAGCGGGCGGTCGGGATGGTAGTCGTAGCTCCAGGTCCAGCACTGCTCGTCGTTGATCGGCACCCAGAAGTGCCCGTGCTGGGGGTGGTCGGCGCGCGGCGGGATCATGGTGAAGCAGGGCATGACCCACTGGGTGATGCGCCAGTAGTACTTGTCCTCGACGTTGCGCCGTGCGGCGATGTAGAGGCCGCCTTCGGACTCCTTCACCTCGAAGACGGGCTTCATGTCGCCCATGTTGTACTTGTTCGCCTTCGCGCCCTTGAACAGCGGATCGCGCTCGAGCTCCATCGAATGCAGCCACGAGACGTGGCTCGAATCGATGCCGCCCTCGAGCGCCTGCAGCCAGTTGCATTCCTGGAGGCGCTTCGTCGAGATCGTCTGTTCCGGCGCGACGGTGCAGAACTCCCACTCGGGCTCGGGCGGGGTGGTGGCCGGATCGCCCATGTAGGTCCACAGGATGTCGCCGACCTTGATCAGCGGGTAGGCCTGGAGCTTCACCTCCTGGCGGAAGGCGGTGTTTTCGGGCTCGGACGGGATATCGACGCAGTTGCCTTCGACGTCGAACTTCCAGCCGTGATAGGGGCAGCGCAGCCCGCATTCCTCGTTGCGCCCGAACCAGAGCGAGACGCGGCGGTGCGAGCAGAATTCCTCGATCAGCCCGTAGCGTCCGTTCGTGTCGCGGAACGCCACCATCTTCTCGCCGAGCAGTTCGACGCGGACCGGCGGGCAGTCGTTCTCGGGCAGCTCCTCGGCCAGCATGGCGGGCAGCCAGTACTGGCGGAAAAGCTCGCCCATCGGCGTTCCCTTGTTCGTCTGGGTCAGCAGATCGTTGACTTCCTTGCGCAGCATGCGTCCTCTCCTGATCTCGTCCCGTTCGCCCGCCGGGAATTCTCCGTATATTCCGCGCATTCCGCCCCGGCGCAAGGGGCTGCGGCCGTCCATGGGCGCACAAATGCGCTCTGGACGGAGAATGGTTAGAAAACTAAGTACCTTCCGTCAATAGACGCTTCGTCGCAGTCCCGATAGGGTGCGGCCGTAGGAAACTTACCGGGACTTGGGCGCCATATGCCGTTTGCCGAGATCGACGGGCTGAGAACTCACTACGAGATGCGGGGCGAGGGGCCGCCGCTCCTGATGTACGCGCCCGGCGGGTTCGACGCCCGGATCGCGCAGTGGTCGGATCTCGGCGCCTACAAACGGACCCAGCTCCTCGACCGGCTCCAGGCGCACTACAGCTGCATCCTGTTCGACCGCCGCGAGAACGGCGAGTCGGGCGGCCGGGTGGAGGCCGTCGGCTGGGGCCATTTCGTGCGCCAGGGCGCCGGACTCCTCGACCATCTCGGGATCGAGCGCGCCCATTTGATGGGCGGCTGCATGGGCTGTCCGCCGGTCTGCGCCTTCGCCGTCGCACACCCGGAGCGCGTGCGCTCGATGGTGCTGTTCTGGCCGGTCGGCGGCGCGAAGTACCGCATCAACTCGCATGCAAGGTTCGAAAGCCATCTCGCCTTCGTCGCCGAGAACGGGATGCAGGCCGTGGTCGATCTCGTGCGGGGCCACGAGAAGAACTTTTCGCAGGATCCGCGCGGCGGACCGTGGGGCAACACGATCCGGAGGGACGAGGCCTTCGCCGCGTCCTATGCCGCATTCGACCCGGCGTTCTACCGCATGACGGTGACCGCCATGGTGCGCGGCCTGTTCGACCGCGACACCGCGCCCGGCGCTGAAGCCGAAGACCTACTCGCCCTCGACATCCCGGCGATCATCGTGCCCGGAGACGACGAGGCGCACGCGCGCTCCGCCGCGTGGTACCTGCACGAATGCCTCAAGGGCTCCGGGTTCGTCGACATCCCGGCCCCGGACCAGACGGCGGACAACGTGCCGGACCGGGTGGTGGCGTTTATGGACCGCGTCGGCGCCTAGCCGATCCGGTCCATCACGTTCTTCGCGAACAGCTCTTCCATCGACATCTTGCCGGGGATGATCTTCTGCGTGACCGCATGGGCGACGAGGCCTTCGAGCGTCGCGCGGTTGGGCTCGACGCCGAAGGGCAGCGGATCGTCCATCGCCTCCATCGCCGCGAGATGCACCTTGTCCGCCGCGTCGGGCTCGGCGATGCGCCCGGCCTTGAGATCGGCGACGTAGCGGCGCTTCGACTCGGCGAAGGCGTCGAACACCTGGGTCGCGATCTCGGGATGCTGGGCGAGGAGGTCGTCCCTCACCGCGACGCAGTGGTTGATCGGATAGAAACCGCGGCCCTTGAGCGCGGCGAGGCCCGCCGCGAACGGATCGGCGATCATGGATGCGATCTCGGGATGCTTCATCGTCGCGCCGACCGCAGCGACGATCTCGCCCGAGGTGAGCGCCGCCTCGAGGTCGCCGTGGGATAGCGGCTCGACGTTCGCGGGCGCCTTGTACGCGGCGACGTGCTCGTCGCCCGACGGGCACCAGGTGACCTTGGAGAGGTCCACGCCGTATTCGTCCTGGATGATCGCCCGCGCCCAGACGCCGGTCGTCACCGTATAGCCGCGGTTCACGCCGACGCGCTTTCCGGCGAGCTCCGCGGGCGATTTCAGCCCGGCCGGCACGTGGTGGACGATCGCCTCGTGGTGGAAGCCGCGGACGAGGAAGATCGGCAGCGCCGTCATCTTCACCCCGTGCGCCTTGGCGCAGATGTAGGTGGTGAGCGCCATCTCGCAGACGTCGAACTCGAGGCCGCGCACCATCCGGCGGAAGCCCTGCACGAGGACGGGAATCTCCTCGTAGTCGAGCTCGAAATCGGGAAGCGACACCTCGCCCGCCTTGAGGGCGCGGTTGTTGCCGTTGGTGCGCGTGACGGTCTTGAGTGCGATCTTGCTCATGGGGCTCCCTGGCGTCCTTTTGTTCGCGTTTCTGGCGTTCGAGTTTCTCAGCAGCACTCGCCTTCGCCGGTGTCCTCGAGCGCGGGCAGGAGCCAGCGGACGGGGAGGTCGGCGGGCTTCACGGCCGCGACCGGCGAGAAGACCTTCAGCCGGTAGCGCTTCGCGTCCTTCCAGAAGACGACGTTGGTCTCCTCCGGCGGGAAGCCCGGCCTGAGGCCCGGGTCCTGCGAGACGAGGATCAGCTCGTCGTCGGCGACGGCAAACCGGTCGCGCACCAGCGCCTCGACCCGGTGGAGGTCGGCCAGCGTATCGTGCCGTGCTGCCAGTCGTCGGAACATCGCGATCCATTTTCGCCCGAGGGGGGCGGCGGCGGTTTGCTTGTTTCGAATTTCGCGCTTTGGTATCTCTCGGTCAACAACGCTCCCGGGGAGAATGACTTGGCTGAGAAGGTGTTGGCGGCGGTCCGGACCGCGCCCCAGACGACGGAATTCCGCGAATACGAGATGCCGGACATCCCGGACGAGGCCGCGCTCCTCAAGGTCGAGGTTGCGGGCATCTGCGGCACCGACGTGAAGTTCTACTCGAAGCCACCGTTCCCCGGCCCGGTCATCATGGGCCACGAGAACATCGGCTATATCGCCAAGGCGGGAGAGACGTTCAAGAAGCGCCGCGGGCTCAAGGAAGGCGACCTCGTCTTCGTCGAGCACTATGTCGGCTGCATGAACTGCGAGCACTGCCATCGGGGCGACTATCGGCTCTGCATGTTCACCGACTGGCGGAAATTCCCGGAGGGGCTCCGCTTCGGCTACACGCTGGCGGAACGCGCGCCGCACCTGTTCGGCGGTTTCGCGCAGTACATGTACCTGCCGTGGAACTCGATCATCCACAAGGTGCCCGCCGGGCTGTCGCCCGAGATCGCGGGCGTCGTCACACCCATGGCCAATGGCATCCAGTGGGCGCTGTTCGACTGCGAGGTCGGCTACGACAGCCGCGTGCTGATCCAGGGGCCGGGCCAGCAGGGCCTCAGCAACACCATCGCCTGCAAGCAGGCGGGCGCGTCGCTGATCGTCGTCACCGGCACGTCGAAGGACCGGAAGCGCCTCGACGTCGCGAAGAAGCTCGGCGCCGACTACACCATCGTCGTCGACGAGGAGGATCCGCTCGAGCGGATCATGGAGATCACGGGCGGCGAGGGGATCGACGTTTCGCTCGACTGCACGGCCGGCGCGGGCACGATCCCGACGCTCCTCGGCGTCGAGGCGCTGAAACGCAAGGGCGGCACGCTCCAGTTCCAGGGCGAGGACGTGCCCGAATTCCCGAACTTCCCGATGGGCAAGATCGGCAACAAGTACATCACCGTGAAGGCGGCGCGCGGCCACAATTACGAGAGCTGCGAACTCGCTTTGAAGCAGCTCGCGTCCGACCGCTTCGACATCGGCCTGATCACGACGCACCGCTTCGGCCTCTCGAAGGTCCACGAGGCGATCAACGCGGTCGGCGGCAGCGGCGACGTCATCCACGTCTCGCTGATGCCCTGGGAGTAGACGGTGGCCGGGGAGAGCGGCCGCGGCGACGACCGGATCCCCGTCACGGTCCTGACCGGTTTCCTCGGCGCCGGCAAGACGACCCTCCTCAACCGCATCCTCGGGAGCCGCGCGGGCGGCCGCCTCGCCGTCATCGTCAACGAGTTCGGCGAGATCGGCATCGACGGCGAGCTGATCGAGACCGGCGACGAGGAGCTGATCGAGCTGTCGAGCGGCTGCATCTGCTGCGTCGTCCGCGGCGACCTGATCCGCGGCATGCGGAACCTGCTCGCTGAAAAGCCGGACCTCGACGGCATCGTGATCGAGACCACCGGCCTCGCCAACCCGAGCCCCGTCATCCAGACGCTCGCGCTCGACCAGGTGATCGCCGCGCAGTGCCGCCTCGATTCCGTGCTCTGCATGGTCGATGCGGTCCATATCCTCGACCGGCTGGGCGAGGGCCCCGACGCCGCCGACCAGGTCGCCTTCAGCGACCATATCGTGCTCAACAAGGTCTCGGACGCGATCCAGCCGCTCACCGAGATCGAGGCACGGCTGCGCGCGCTCAACCCGTTCGCGCCGATCTCGCGCGCCGACCGCGCCGACGTGCCGATGGAAAAGGTGCTCGGCCGCCGCGGCTTCGATCTCGACCGCATCGAGGCGCTGTTGCCGCACGACGAAGATCACGGACACGATCATGACCATGAACACGCCCACAACCACATCGACGCCAGCGGCATCGAGAGCGTTTCGCTGCGCGCTGACGCCCCGCTCGACGGCGCGCGGCTTGAAGCGTGGCTGCAGGATCTGCTCGCGCGCTACGGCGCGGACCTCCTGCGCACGAAAGGAATTTTCTCGGTCGCGGGCGAGGATCGGAAGCTCGTCGTCCAGGCCGTCAATATGATGCTCGAAGGCGACTGGCTCGGCCCGTGGGGCGCCGACGCGCGCCGTTCCCGCCTCGTCTTCATCGGCCGCAACCTCGGGCGCATGCCGCTTGCCGCGGGATTCGCCGCCTGCCGCGCCGACAATCCCGCCTTCGCCTCCTAGACCGGAGCATTATCCTATGACCACCCGCATCCCGCCCCAGACCCGCGACGAGATGGACCCCGCCCAGCAGGCGATCCACGACCGCATCCTCGCCGACGGCGGGCGCATCGGCTTCGGCCCCGCCATCGGCTACGCCTATTCGGCTCCCGTCTGGGACCTGCACAACCGCTCGAGCGACTTTCTCCTCCACTGCACGCTGACGAACGCCCAGGTGCGCATCGTCTCGCTCCTCACCGTCCGCCGCTGGAAGGCGGCCTATCCGTGGAGCGCGCAGGCGAAGACGGCCCTCGGCGCGGGGCTGTCTGCAGAGACCGTCGAGGCGATCAACGACGGTACCGAGCCCAAGTTCGCCAGCGACGAGGACCGGGCTGTCCATGCGGCGGCGAAGGAGCTTCTCGCAACCGGCACCCTGTCGGAGGCGGGCTTCGCCGCGGGCGAGGCCGCGCTCGGCCGGAAGACGCTCGTCGAGATCGTCCACTGCATCGGGCACTTCTGCACGACGGCCATGATGGCGAACCTCGTCGGCGTCACGCCGGCGGCGGACGCGGTCTCGAAGCTGAAGGGGTAGCGCCCGCCGGACCCGGTTCCCTTCCGCGCGCAGATATGCTCTACGGATAGCAACGAACAAGAACGCCAATTCGGGGGGACGACGGGACGAATGAACCGCCTCAAGCTCAGCATCGCGACGACCGATTACGACCATTTCCGCGATTTCCGCACCGGCGACGTGCGCGCCGAAGGGATCGACCATACTTGGTCGATGCTCGGCCATCACGAGGTGTTCGCGCGCTTCACCGCGAACCGGGAATGGGACGTCGCGGAACTCAGCTTCGCCAAGTTCTCCGCACAGATCACGCGGGACGACTGCGATATCGTGGGCCTCCCAGTCGTCTGCTCGCGGCTCTTCCGCTTCTCGTCGTTCTACGTGAACAAGAACGCCGGGATCAGGACGGTCGAGGACCTGAAGGGCAAGCGCGTCGGCTCGCCCGAATGGGCGCACTCCGCCGCCGTCTACATGCGGGGCTGGATGCACAACGACTGCGGCGTGAAGCTGCAGGACGTCCACTGGGTGCAGGCGGGCGCGAATTCCGCGGGGCGCGTCGAGAAGGTCGAGATCAGCCTGCCCGCGGGCGTGGAGCTCACGCGCGTCCCCGACAAGTCGCTCTCCGAAATGCTCGCCTCCGGAGAGATCGACTGCGCGATCATCGCGCGCCCGCCGACCTGCTTCCTGCAGGGCCATCCGGACGTGGTGCGCCTCTTCCCGGACCACGTGCCGATGGAGGAGGAGTATTACGCGCGGACCGGCGTGTGGCCGATCATGCACATCATCGCAATGCAGCGTCATATCCTCGACGAGAACCCGTGGGTCGCGCGCAATCTCTACAACGCCTTCAACGAATCCAAGCGGCGGAGCGTCGAGCGCATGCTGGACCCCGCCGTCTCGCGCTATCCGCTGCCGTGGATCCCCGCCTACGGCCGCCGGATGCAGGAGACGTTCGGCGCCGATCCGTTCCCGTTCGGCATTGACGAGAACCGCGCCACATGGGAGCAGATGCTCCTCTACACCTACCAGCAGGGCATCGCCCACAAGCACGTCACGCCCGAGGACATCTTCCCCAAGGGCATCATGACCAGGGTGGTGGTGTGACGAGGGAGAGGACATGACTGGCGAACCCGCTTCGGGCGGTCCCGTTTCCGCCGAATTCCGCGCCGATCTCGCGGCGGCGAGCCGGATTCTCGCGGCGCGCGGTGTCGTCGACGCCTTCGGCCACATCTCGCAGCGCCATCCGGACGCACCCGACCGCTATTTCATGTCGCGCTCGAAGGCGCCGGCGCTGGTCGTGCCCGAAGACCTGATCGAATACAGCCTCGACAGCGAGCCGTGCGACGCGAACGGCCGCGGCAGCTTCCTCGAGCGCTTCATCCACGGCGAGATCTACAAGGCGCGGCCCGACGTCGTCTCGGTCGTCCACAGCCATTCGCCCTCCGTCATCCCGTTCGGGCTCACGGACACGGACATGCGGGCGATGTTCCACAACGCCGCCTTCCTCGCCGAGCCCGTGCCGGTGTTCGACATCGCCGAGAAATTCGGCGCGACCGACATGCTGGTCTCGGACCCGGAGAAGGGCGTTGCCTTTGCCGAATGCGTGGGCGGAAGCTGCGTGACGCTGATGCGCGCGCACGGCTCGATCGCCTGCGGGCCCAACCTGCAGACCGCCGTCTTCCGCGCGGTCTATACCGAGGTCAACGCCCGCATCCAGCACTGGACCGAGGCCCTGGCGCACGGCGGGCGTATCGCCGCGCTCACCGAGGAAGAGGGCCGGCTCGCCGACGGGCCCAACGCGATGGCGTGCTTCCGCGCGTGGGAGCTGTGGCGCAAGGAAGTCCGCGACGAGACGGGCTGGTAAGCAGCTAAGATGAATCAGGTAGAGGGAGAAGCGCGATGAGCGACGTGCAGGAAATCAAGGCTCAGATCGTCCAGTGCATCCGCATGCTCGAGAACGAGGGCATCGTCGACTACAACGGCCACGCCTCGACGCGGATCGACGGCGACCGGATGCTGATCAACATCGGCAACTGCCAGCGCGCAAATTTGACCGTAGACGACATCTGCACCATCGATTTCGCCGGCAACCTGATCGAGGGCAACGGCAAGCCGCCGCTCGAATTCCACCTGCACGCCGGCATCTACAAGGCGCGTCCCGACGTCGGTGCCGTGATCCACGCGCACCCCAACTGGTCGACCATCCTGACGACCGCGGGCCAGCCGTACCTGCCGGTCTACGCGCAGGGCACGCTTGTCTATCCGATGCCGGTGCTGGATTCGCCCGAGTCCATCAACAACGTGCGGATGGCGACGGCGCTCACCGACATTCTCGGGAAAAGCCCGGCGGCGCTGATGAAGGCCCACGGCGCAGTGACGACGGGGAAGACCATCCTCGATGCCTTCGTGCTGATGAACTATCTCGAGGACAATGCCCAGCGCCAGTACATGTCGGCCCAGATCGGCACGCCCTACTGCTTCACGCCGGACGAGATCGCCGCCTGCCAGGAGAAGCTCTGGAGCCCCGGCCTGTTCCAGCGCACGTGGGATCATTTCAGCGCCAAGCTTGCGAAAGCGCAAGGGTGAGTGGGCGCGTGAACGGGAACGGGTACTGACGGGATGAGCGAGGACAAGAAATTCCTGATGGCGGGCGTCATGGGCTGGCCCGTCCTCCATTCGCGCTCGCCCCTGATGCACAACTACTGGATGGCGCAGCAGGGCGTGTGGGGCACCTACGTGCCGCTGGAGATCGACCCCGCCGACCTCGAAGCCGCGCTCCGCGGCCTCCGGCCCTTACGGTTCGCCGGCTGCAACCTCACCATCCCGCACAAGCTGGAGGCCATGAAGATCGTCGACGAGGTCGACGACGTCGCGACCAAGATCGGCGCGATCAGCTGCGTCGTGGTGCGAAAGGACGGCTCGCTGTTCGGCACCAACAACGACTGGATCGGCTTCCGCGAGAACCTGAAGCACACGTTCCCGGACTGGCGGGCGGACAAGGGCCCGGTGACCGTGATCGGCGCCGGCGGCGGCGGGCGCGCGGTGGTCTACGCGCTCCTCAGCGAGGGTGCGCCCGAGATCCGCCTCGTCAACCGCACGCCGTCGAAGGCAGTCGCGATAGCCCAACAGTTCGGCGGGCCCATCGTCCCGGTGCCGTGGGAGGAGCGCCGCGACGCGCTCGAAGGCGCCGCGATGGTCGTCAATGCCACCAGCCAGGGCATGGACGGCCAGCCGCCGCTCGATCTCCCGCTGGATACCCTTGGCGCCGACGCGCTCTGCGCCGATATCATCTACACGCCGCTGGAATCGCCCTTCCTCGCCGCTGCGCGGGCGCGCGGCAACCGCACGATCAACGGGCTCGGCATGCTCCTCCACCAGGGCCCGCCCGCGTGGAAGCGCTGGTTCGGGCTGGAACCCACTGTAACCGCGGAACTCCGCAAGCTTCTGGAAGACAGCTTCGTTCCGAAGGCCTAGCGCGGCGCCTTACTGGATCAGGCCCGACTCCAGCGTCTTCGCGTAGTCGTAGATGTCGTCGGAGTTGGTGATCCACACCTTGTCGAACCCGGGATGGCTCGTGATGTGCTCGAGCGCTTGGCGGAGCGCGGCGAGGCGGAACGGCTGGCCGATCAGATAGGGGTGCAGCGACACGCACATGACGACCGGGTGGTCGTCCGACTGGCGGATCAGCTCGTCGAACTGGTCCGTCACCATGTGCGAGAACTGGCGCGCCGTGTGCTGGCGCCACAGGATCTGGCCCATGTCGTTGAGCTCGAACGGATAGGGCACCGACATCAGGCGTCCGGCGCGGGTCTCGATCCACACCGGCTGATCGTCGCACGGCCAATCGAGCAGGTATTCGTATCCCGCCTCTTTCAGGAGATCCGGCGTCACCGGTGTTTCCGCCGCGCCCGGCCCGAGCCAGCCGCGTGGCGGTTTGCCGGTATGCGCCACGATCGTCTCGGTGGCCTCGGCGATCAGCGCGCGCTCGTCGTCCTCCCAGAGACCCCGAAGCGTCTCCGCGTTGGTCCGCCCGTGGCCGACGATCGCATCGCCGCGCTTCTGGATGCGCTCGATGATCTCCGGGTATTCGTCGAACATCAGGCTGTTGACGAGGCAGGACGTGCGGATGCCGAACTCGTCCAAGAGGTCGTAGAGGTTCCAGAACGCGATGCGGTTGCCGTAGTCGCGCCACGCGAAATTGCGGATCGTCGGCGGGGCATTGAGCACCACGGCATCGGGGCTGACGCCGGTTCCGAACGCGAACGTCTCGACGTTGGTCGCGATGTAGAAGGCGAGGCGCTTGCCGTCGGGCCACGACCAGTCGGGGCGGCCGGGGAGGACGGAGCGGGCATAGCGGTTCTGTTTCGGGAGCTTGAGCATGGCGGGTCCTGGACGGAAGAAATCGGGGGCCGGCGACGGACGGAACGGCAGGCTCAGCCCGCGTTCGCCCGCGCCTGATCGAAAGTGCCGAGATAGTCGAGCGTTTCGGCGAGGGAGACCACGTCGGCGTATTTCTGCTCCATGTCGAACAGGTTCGCCTCCATCACCTGCGGCGTGCGGTCGGCGACGCATTCGCGCACCACCATGCAGCGGATGTCGCGCATGAAGCCGTCGACCACGGTCGCGCGGACGCAGCCGCTCACGCTGGTGCCGCAGAGCAGCAGCGTGTCGATCCGCTGCGCGCCGAGAAAGACCTCGAGGTCCGTACGGAAGAAGGCGCTCGGCCGCCATTTCCTTATGACGCGGTCGCCGGCCTTGGGCGCGAGTTCCTCGATGATCTCTGCGCCGCGGCTGCCTTCGATCTGGACACGGCCCTCGGCGTGATAGCGCTGCTTGTAGCGCCACAGCCCGGCGGACGAGCCGTCCTTGGCGACGAGGCCGGTGGTGTAGATCACGGGGACGTCGCGCGACCGTGCGGTTTCGGACAGCGTCCGGATCGGCTCATAGGTCTCGCCGATCGACGGCCACAGGGTCGTCGGCGCGTCGGGGTCGCAGAAATCGTGCTGCATGTCGATGACCAGCACGGCCGGACGCGATCCGAAGCCGATGCGCTGGCCCATGCCCTGGCGGCGGTAGAGCTCGTCCGAAATGTCGGCAACAGGGCGGGGGTCATCCATGGGAAACGCTCCTTGAGTCGTTGATCCCTGCGAGGCCGTTTCCCCATCCGCGGCGCCGCCGACGCTCCGGAAGCTTCCGGATGCTGTCGCCGGTCGTTGTCGGCGCGGGTCTCGTTGGGCCCGCGGGACGATTGTCGCGTCATCCTCGGCGCCGGGCAAGGGGGCTAACGCGGACCCGTAAAGCTGTCGCATGCCGCCGCCGCCGCGACACCGCGCGGCGATTGTGTTACTTGGTCTGGCAGTGGTCGGCGGTTCGGGGCGCAGGCATGTCGGAACGGAACGCGGATAGCGGGAGCGCCCCGCCGGAACGGGGCCTCGGAGCCTGGGCGATCCTGCTTGCCGGACTGTGCGCCTGGCTCGTCTTCGATCTCGCATATCCCAACGTCTACGGCGGAACCGACGTGTTCCATTTCAAGGACGCGGGCTGCAATCTCGCCGCCGGACGGGGGTTCGTGAGCGCTGCCTTCGTCGGAAGCGAGAGCTTCGACGAAAAGCTCTGGTTCAGCCAGGGGCCGCTCTTCCCGATCCTGTACGGCGCCTACGCGTCGCTCTTCGGCTGCACGTTCGCGAGCGACAACGTCTTCGACCTGCTCGTTTCCGCTGCGTTGTCCGCCACGGTGCTCGTCCTCGCCGGGCGGAGGCTGACGCCGCGGATGCGGATCGTCTTCGCCGCCGCGCTCGCCGTCGTTCTCCCGTCCGGCGGGCTGTACTGGCCGAGCGACCGGCCGGATCACTTCGCGCTCCTCCTCGCGCTCCTGGTTCCGCTCGCCGGGGGGATGGGGGGCGACGGACGCCGTCCCGGCGGTATCCCCGGCCGCGCCGCTCCGCTGCTTGCCGGGCTGGCCTTCGCCGCCTCGCCGTTCTACTGCCTCATCGGCCTCGCGCTCGCGGTCCTGCAGGCCGTCGACCACGGCAATCCTCTGTCGCGGGCATCGATCGGCCGCGCAGCCGCCACGGTCGCGATCTTCGCCGCCGTTCCCGTCGCCGCCGTCGCGGCCTTCGCCGCATAAGATCCGGGCACCGTCGCGCGGTTCGCGACGCATCTCTCGATCCTCTTCGCGTCGAAGGCGCCTTTCCTCGAACGCATCGACCATGCGGTCAATTCGTCCGGGTTCAGCTCCCGCATCGTCGCACTCCGGTGGCTCGCCGCGTTCGTCTTTGCCGGCTGGTTTTTCGCCCGTGCACTGCGGCGCGGCGGCGGCCTGCGGGTCTGGATCGTTCCGGCCGCTCTTTTCCTGATGGTGCTCGGTGTGCCGGCGGCGTTTCCGCACCAGGGCAACTACTATGCGGCTGCGGCGTTCATCGCCGTCGTTCTAACACCTTATGCAATAAGGGGACGCATGGGACGCGGCGCGTTCGGCATTTCGATGGCAGTCGTCTTCCTGCCGCTCCTTCCGGCGCTCGCGATCACGGTACTTCAGCGGATCGAGGCCTACCCGTCGTTCCAGCAGGAGGCGCAGCGAGTCGCGTCGTCGGCCGATCTCGCGGACCGGCTCGCGGTCGTGCCGCCGACGCACTATTTCCTGTTCCGGCCGACCGGCGCACGCCTCTTCAATCCGGCCTATCTCGGGCCGACGCACGACCTCAGGGCCGTCGATTTCCAAGTCGTCTGCCGCACGGCGCTTCCGCTCGGCGCGCCGCTCGAAGCGCTGCCGCCCGGTTTCGTACGGATGGACGGCGATGCGGGGATGGGGACGGCCGGGCCGCCGGTCCCGATCGTCCTGTTCGGACGCACGCTGATGGCGCGGGACTGGGGCTGGGGATGCCTGATCTTCCGCAATGCAGGGGCCGCGGGCGACCGTCGTCCCTGAGTCGTTGGCTCTGAACCGGTTTACCCGATCCGGGCCAGTCCGGAAGTTACCCCGGAATCGCGATCCCGACCTCGAGCGCCTCGAACCAGTCGAGGAAGCGCCCGATGTTGTCGCCGGTGTAGATCGCCCCGTGCTGCGGCGCGAGCATCTCGATGTCGAGCTCGCGCACACGGCGGATCCAGTCGTTCTTCGCCTTGTTCGACGGCATCCAGCGCTGGTGGAACAGCTTCATCGTCGGGATGTGCTCGTTGAAGTTCCCGACGAACATCGGGGCGTCCGCCGGCAGCAGCGCGGCGCCGATGTCGCCGCTCATCAGGATCTTCGCGACGGGATCGTAGACCGAGAAATTGCCGGAGGAATGGACGTAGTGGGCGGGAATGAAGACCAGCTCCGCGCTGCCCACGGTGATGGACTTGCCCTCGTCCGGCAGCGGGTCGTAGGCGATCTTCTGGCAGCCGAAATGCCGGATGAAGCCTTCCCACATCCAGGGGGCATGCAGCGTCGCATCGCTCAATGTGCGGTCCCAGAGACCGAGCGAGGAGATGATGTCCGGGTCCTGGTGGGAGGCGAACAGGTCCTTGATGGTGTCGACGGGGACGTAATCGACGATCGCGGCCAGCATCGGCGCGAACAGCTCGATCCCGCCGGGATCGAGCAGGATCGTCCGGTTGCCGGACACGATCATGTACTGGTTGGTATCGATGATCGACGGCGGCTTGTCGGGGTCGCGGGCGAACAGAACCCAGTTGTGGGCGCTTCCTTCGAAGAGCGTCGTTGCCTTCATCATCCTTCGATTTTCCTTCGGCTTCTTTCCAGGATCTTCCGGCTGTCGCTCGTGCGGCCGCGGATGGTGTTCACGGCATCCTCGAACTTCGCGACCAGCGTCTCGAAGTTCTGCCGGTAGGCGGCGCCGCCGATGGCGACCTCGAGCCGGAACTTCGAGATGATGATCGTTGCGGCAAGCAGGATGGCCTCGATTTCCTCGAGGATGCGCGACAGGGTCCGTACATGGTCGGCGACGTCCTTGTGCAGCTCATGGAACCGCATGTTGGCGGCGAGAATGACGGGGTCGATGCTCGTGACGAACTGCGCCTTGCTGCCGAGCGCCCGGGCGCGGCCGAAGTGCTGCATCGCGATTTCTTCGGTGAACTCGGTCAGGGACGAACGCGTGATGTCGATCGCGTTGGCCTGGATCTTGCCGACGAGCGCGATGATGTTCCGGGCCAGCTCGTCGGCTTCGTTTGCGATCGGCTGGATGGTGCGCGCTGCGTCCCCGGCGCGCGCGACGATCGACTTCGCGTTCATCGCCTCTAGGGATATCCGTTCGGCTTCCTCGGGGACCGTTTTCAGGATGACGGTGATGTCGAGCGCGGTCGTGAAGAAGTGCTCTTCGCGGATGTCGGTTTGCAAGACGGCCACTCTGATCTTGTTTTCCGTCGGATGCGGCGGGTGTTGTCCTTAAGAACATGCATATTCCTAAAATATTGCTTAAACAAACCAGATTTCCGTAAGCATACAAACGTACTCGCCCACGCTTCCGCCGAAGCGCGAAGGGCTCCCCCGGCGGGGCCGGTCGGCTAATATCGCCGCACGCGCGCCGCACCGAGCGGGGACGGCACGACAGACAGAGAGGAGAGCGACATGGCGGGTCGGGCGAAAATCACGGTGCTTACCGGCGACCCGAGCCTTCCCGACACGTCGAAGCCCGGCAACCGCTACAATCCGGAAGATCTCGATGCGATAGAGCGCATGAAGGCGGCGCTCCTGGGCCTCGACCGCTATGAGCTCGATTTCGTCGACCGGCACGACGGGCTTGTCGAACGCTTCATGGCCGAGCCGCCGGAATTCGTTCTCAACCTGTGCGACGTCGGATACCGCAACCGGGCGCGCTACGAGCTCCACGTCGCGGCGCTCCTGGAACTCCTCGATGTGCCCTATAGCGGGGGCGGGCCCAACTCGATGGTGCTGACGACCGACAAGGCGCTGATCCGCATGGTCGCGCAGTCGCTCGGTGTGCCCGTCCCCGACGAGCGCTTCTTCGCGACGCCGGAGGAGGCGAAGGTGGCCGTGGACGGTTTCTCCTGGCCGGTGCTGATCAAGCCCAACCAGACCGACGGCAGCCTCGGCATCACCAAGGACGCCGTGGTCTCCGACCGCGACTCCGCGCTCCGCTATCTCGACATGCTCTCGGACCTGCTGCCGGGGCGCGAGGTGCTGGTGCAGGAATATCTCTCCGGCGAGGAGTACGGGCTCGTGCTGATCGGCAACCCGGAGGAGGGCTTCTTCATGCCGCCGTCCCTCGTTGTCGACTATTCGCGCCTGCCCGAGGGACTGACGCCAATCCTCTCCTACGAGTCCAAAACCATTCCGGATTCGCCCTACTGGACCGAGATCGGCTTCAAACCGGCAGAACTTCCCGCTGAGACGCTCGCCGCGATGAAGGGCCATGCCGCGAAGCTGTTCTCCCGGCTCGGCTGCCGCGACTACGCGCGTTTCGACTGGCGCGCGGACTCGAAAGGCGTCGTCAAGCTGCTCGAAATGAACGTCAACCCGGCCTGGTCGTTCGACGGCAAGATGGCGATCATGTGTGGGCTCGGCGGCCTGCCCTATGGCGAGATGCTGTCGCGCATCGTTGAGGTTGCGCGCCGCCGCTGCGGGACTGCGCCGGAAAGCTGAGGCGGTCCGGCTAGACCAGGTCGCGCGGGATCGGGATATCCCATTTGCGAGAGAAGACGCGTGTCTCGCCCTCGAAGGCCTCGAGCGCGCCGGCGAAATGGAACGCGTCCTTCGTCGCGGAAAGATGCATGCGCACCTCGACGCGGACGTACCAGCCGTCGCGCCGGAAGCTCGTGTCGTACAGCGTCTCGATCCGCGCGCTCAGCGGGTCGGTCTCGCCGATGCGGTAATGCTTCTCGAAGCGCTTGCCGAGCTCGAGGTCGATCGCATCGATCCGTGCGAGCGACGCGCCGCCAAGTTCGCCCGCATCGCTGTGGAGCCGGTAGACGGTCTCGTTGGTCGTGAGGTCGCGCCCGAGCTCGCGCACGAACTTGAGCGGCCGGAGCGGCGTCGCCTCGTCCCAGGGCCCGCTCTCGGGCGGCGGGAAGGCCCGCAAGCAGGTATCCGCTTCGGACGGCGGACGCACCGGCAGGCTTAGCACGCTCTTGCCCGTGAACACGGTCAGCGCTGTGGGCTCCGGCGCCGGCCAGGCGATCGGCCAGTAGCTCGTCGAGATCGCGACGCGGATCGAATTCCCCGCGGGAAAAGCGTGCGCGATGTCGTTGAGTGCGACCTTTACCCGGTAGCGCTTTCCGAGCTCCAGCGGCGCCGGCGCGGCATGGCTGTCGCGGTGGGTGAGGTTGAGGAGCCCGTAGGTCACCCGCGTCGACGTCCCGTCCGGCGCGACGTCGTTGAGCCGGACGGCGATCAGCCCGACCGGGCGGTCGAGCGCGACGTCGAGCGTGAGTTCGGGCGCGCCGAGTATCTCCAGCCGCTCGGCGAGCGGCGGCGTGTCGAAGGTAAGCGAGCGGCCGTCGTCCGGGCGCTGGTCGGTCGCCATCTCGCCCTCGCTGCCGAACGCGCACCACACCCCGCCGTGAAGCCCCGTCGTCTGCGGCGACGAGACGACGAGCGCGGTCTCCTCCGAGGCATCCGCATCGAGGCGGCCGGGATTGAGGAGGTAGCGCGCAGGCGCGATCCGGGGCGACGGCCACGCTTCCTCCGCCACCCAGCGGCCGGGCCGCTCGGCGTAGGTCGGCTGCGGTGGCACGCTCTCCTGCATCCAGACCCGGTACATCGGCTCGTCCATCAGCCCGGTGTCGATGCCCTTGAGCCAGTGGTCCCACCAGCGCACCGCCTCCTGCAGGAAGCCTATTACGGGTCCCGGTATGCCGTCGTGCGGAAACATGTGCGACCACGGCCCGACGAGGCCCTTGCGCGGCACCTGAAGGCTCGACAACAGTCGCGGCACCGCGTTGGAGTAGCCGTCGGCCCAGCCGCCGATAGCGTAGACCGGACACCCGATCCGCGCGGGATTCTCCGACACTGAACCGTGCTCCCAGTAGGCGTCGCGCCGCTGGTGCTTCAGCCAGAACGCCGGGAACGGCGTCGCGTTCTCCAGCCGAGCGAACCATTTCTCGCGCCACGCGGGCCCCGAGATCTCGGGATCGGGCGGGAAGGCGTTGTAGGCGGTGAGCACCGTGCCCCACACCTGGTTCTCGTCGATCAGGCAGCCGCCCATGTAATGCGCGTCGTCGGCGTAGCGGTCGTCGGCGGCGCAGAGCGCGATGATCGCCTTGAGCGCGGGCGGACGCAGCGCCGCGATCTGCAGCGAATTGAACCCGCCCCAGGAGATGCCCACCATGCCGACCGCGCCGCTACACCAGGGCTGGGCGGCGAGCCATTCGATGACGCGGAGCCCGTCCTCGTGCTCCGCGTGCGAATACTCGTCGTGAAGCACACCGTCCGAATCGCCGGAGCCCCTGATGTCGACGCGCACCGCCGCATAGCCGTGGCCCGCGTAATAGCGGTGCATGGGCTCGTCGCGGAGCCGCATCAGGTCGCGCTTGCGGTACGGGAGGTATTCGAGGATCGCCGGGACCGGCGTCTCGTGGGCCGTTTTCGGCAGCCAGATCCGTGCGGCGAGGCGCACGCCGTCCGGCATCGGGATCCAGACGTTCTCGATTTCCTCCACACCGTGGGGAAACTCCTCGACCACCCGGATCGGTGACGAAGTGTCGGCAGGCGTCATTCAGCCCTTCGCGGAAAGGATGCGGCGTTCGCCCAAGCTGTGCATGGACCAGAAGGCGAGCGCGAGGTCTTCGCGGATTTCCTTTCCGAATTCAAGATCGTGGCAGTTGACGATCGCCAACCTGAATCCTCCGGGCGGCATCGAATGGGCCTCCGGCGGCCGGTCCTCGTGGAAGGTGATCTGGACGCTGGAAACGCCGGGGCGCGCGCGGATCGCATCGACCAATGCTTTGGGGGGATGCTTGTAGGGCACGCCGTGCGCGCCGAACAGCACCACGCTGTAGCCGTCCTCCCGGTCGTCGTCGGCGTAGTCCCAGACGCCTTCGCTGTAGAGCCGCACCAGCGCGTCCGTCCAGCCCTTGCCGTAGAGATCGGGCCACTGGTCGGAGAAGCGCATGTGGCCCTCGATGATGCGACCGCCGATGGTCTCGAAATTGACCATCCCGGTGTAGCCGCGGAAATGGGTGCGCAGCCAGTCGCCGCAGTAGGTCTCGATGTCGGGCCGGTGCTCGGCCAGCACCGACCAGTAGTCGAAGACGCCGTCGCCCATGGCCTCCCCGGTGACGTGACGCCACCATTTGGGCTCGCCGTCGACGACCGCGACGTCGGTGCTGACATGCTCGCCCTCGAACAGCTCCGACCACATGTGGCCCGGCAGCTGGCCCAGCATGTAGTCGTTGTAGGAGCGGAAGATCTGCGTGCCCGCGCCCATGCCGCGCATGTTGTAGATCGGCTTGGAGAAGACCGGGTATCTGTGCGGCTCGAAGCCGTGGGGCGCGCAGTCGATCCCCTGGCTCTCCGCGATCATCAGCTTGTTGTAGATCCAGCGGTACTTCGGAAACATCATGTACGCGTCGCCGTCCTCGGTCGGGACGACGACGTCCTCGGGGCAGGCGAGCCCCTCGAAATACTGCATGCGCCACGGGTCGAGTTCGCGGACGGGCATCGGACACCTCCCTGTGCACCGCCCATCATAGCCGACGTCCGCGCCTGAAAGCACGGCGACCGCGACTCCGGGGAGTCGCGGTCGCGATAAGGCAGTTTCGCCGGGAAACGTCAGGCGGCGATGTCGGACTTCTCTGGGCCGGGAACGCCGCGGAGCGTCTTCCAGTCCGTCGTCTTCGGCACGATGCCCTCGAACGAGCAGAGCTCGCGGTTGGGCGTCGCGCGCCCCGCCGCCGCGGTGCCGATGGCGGGCCGGCCCGCCTGAGCTTCCCGCGCCGCGTCGATCATGATCTTGCGGAAGCGCGCGACCGCGCCGTCGCTGACGCCGAGATAGTCCTTCGTGCGGTCGGCGATCCGGCCCATGGATTCCCACATCGCCATGTCCTGCGCCGGGATGCCGTAGATGCCGGTGAAGTCGCCGGCCTTCATCGCCTCGCGGTCCTGCAGGAACATGTTGTCGAGTGTGCGGACCTTGCGGAAGTTCTCGTCGATGTCCTTGCCGATTTCGGCGCCGCAGAACTTGCGCCACTCGTCGCTGGTGATGCCCTTCGTGTCGTGGAAGGCGATCCAGTAGAACATCGTGTTCTCGTCGTCGATCGGGATCAGCATCTGGGCGAGCCGGTACTGGTCGTTCGGCGGGATGACGACGCTGAACGGCGCGACGAAAAGGGTCGTCCGGATATATTCGTGCGTCTCCGGGTTGATGATCGGCGTGCGCACGGCGGCGTAGCGGAAGCCGTAGTCGGTCTTCTCGAAGCGGATGCGGGGCGCCTTGTCGTTCGACGGGCGCGGCCAAGCGGTCGCGGTCGCCTTGGCGCCGTCGACCTCGGCGGGCGGCATGTTGGAGGAATGCAGGCTCGAGCTGTGCGCGGAATCGATCGAGCCCTCGAGCACCTGCGCCCAGTTGCACGCGGTGTGGATCTTCACGATGGCGATCTTGTCGAGCGGCGCGTAGTTCCACGCCGGCGGATCGAACTCGGGCATCTCGTCCGCCGGGCCCATGTAGGTCCAGACGAAGCCTGCCGCCTCGCGCGCCGGGTAGGCCTTGAGCTTCGCGGACTCGCGAAGGTTCTCGCCGCCGTTCACCTCGCTCGGCATGTCGACCGCGTTGCCGTTCACGTCGAACTTCCAGCCGTGATAGAGGCAGCGCAGCCCGCAGTTCTCGTTGCGGCCGAAGGCGAGGGACGCACCGCGGTGGCGGCAGTACTCGTCGATCACGCCGAGCTTGCCTTCGGTGTCGCGGAACACGACGAGGTCCTCGCCGAGCAGGCGGACGCGTACCGGCTTGCCGTCGCGCTCGGCGACCTCTTCCGACATGCAGGCGGGAATCCAGTGACGGCGCATGATCCGGCCCATGGGCGCATCGCCCTCGACGCGGCAGAGCAGGTCGTTCTCTTCGGCGGTGATCATAGCTTCATCTCCCAACGGCATCTTCTTAGGATGCAAAGTATTATCTTAGGAAACTAAGAATATTGCTTTCTCCTGTCAAGAGGCCTAAAAGGGCGCACGAAAATATTTCGCGGGCGGGAGGAAAAATGGCGGAAAACGGCGGGCGCAGGCTGCGGCTCGGCATCGCGGGGCTGGGGCGGGGTTTCTCGGTGATGCTGCCGACGCTCGCCGCGCACCCTCTGCTCGACGTCGCCGCCGCCACGGATACGCGGCCCGAGGCCCGCGCGCGGTTCGAGGCGGATTTCGGCGGCCGCGGCTACGAGACGATCGAAGCCCTCTGCGCCGACGACAGCCTCGATGCCATCTACGTCGCGACGCCCCACCAGTTCCACGCGGAGCATACAGTGACGGCCGCACGCGCTGGCCGCCACGTGCTGGTCGAGAAGCCGATGGCGCTCACGCTCGACGAATGCACGCGGATGATCGACGCGGCGGGCGAGGCGGGGGTGCACCTCATCGTCGGCCACAGCCACAGCTTCGATGCGCCGGTCGCCGAGACGCGCCGTCTGATCGCCTCGGACGTTTACGGCGCACCCCGGATGATCACGGCGCTCAACTACACCGATTTCGTTTACCGGCCGCGCCGGCCGGAGGAGATGGACCGCGCGCAGGGCGGTGGCGTCGTGTTCAGCCAGGCCGCGCACCAGATCGACATCGTCCGTCTGTTCGGCGGCGGCATGGTGGAGACGGTCTACGCCGCGACCGGCGACTGGGACCCGGCGCGCTCCACCGATGGCGCCTACTCCGCGATGCTGCGTTTCGCGGGCGGCGCGACGGCGAGCCTCGCCTACAGCGGCTACGGCCGGTTCGACAGCGACGAGTTCTGCGGCTGGATCGGCGAATCCGGCCGGCCGAAGGACCCGGAGGCTTACGGCAACGCACGGCGTGCGCTCGCGGATGCTGGCACGGCGGAGGCCGAGGTGGCGCTCAAGGCTTCGCGCGGTTACGGCGGGCCCGCGGGCGCGGCAAAGCCCGCCGCCTCGGACGGCCGCGCGCACGAGCATTTCGGCCTTTTCGTCGTCAGCTGCGAGCGGGGCGACCTGCGGCCGCTGCCGGATCGCGTGCTGGTCTACGGCGAGGACGAGCGGAAGACGATCGCGCTGCCGCCGCCCGCGGTGCCGCGCGCCGAAGTGATCGACGAGCTCCATGCCGCGATCGTCCGCGGCATTCCGCCGGTTCACTCCGGCGAATGGGGCCGCGCGACGCTCGAGGTCTGCCTCGCACTGCTGCGCTCCGCCGACGAGCGCCGCGAAGTCGCGCTGTCGCTCCAGGTTCCCGTCGCCGATTTCGCGTAAGCGGCCGACCGGCCGACCGGCCGTCATCGAGACGTCCCGAAGTCGAAACCGTAATTTCACGGACCTGTAGCGTCCCTGCCACAACGCGGCTTCAGGCTCTTTCCGGTTACTGGAGAGTCGGAGACGCGCGTGGTGGGAATAAGGCTTTCGTCCATCGACAAGCGGTTCGGAACGACCCGCGTGCTGGAAGGCGTTGAACTCGATATCGGCGACGGAGAGTTCGTGTCGCTCGTCGGACCGTCCGGTTGCGGAAAATCGACGCTGCTCCGCATCGTCGCGGGGCTGGAGCGGCAGGATCGGGGCACGGTCTCGATCGGAGATCGTCCGGTCGATCTGCTGCGTGCGAGCGACCGAAACCTCGCCATGGTCTTCCAGTCCTACGCGCTCTATCCACATCTCACGGTCGCCGAGAACATCGCGGTTCCGCTCCGCATGCGCCGGATGACGCGGTGGCAGCGCCTTCCGGCGGTCGGTCGCTTCATGCCGGGCTCCCGGCTGCGCCGCCGCGAGATCGACGAGGCGGTGCGCGATGCCGCCGAGATGCTCGACATCGCCCATCTGCAGGGACGCCGCCCGGGCCAGCTCTCCGGCGGCCAGCGCCAGCGCGTCGCGCTTGGCCGCGCGCTCGTCCGCAATCCAGACGCGTTCCTTCTCGACGAACCCCTGTCGAACCTCGACGCCAAGCTCCGCGTCCACATGCGCGCCGAGATCGCCGAACTGCACCGGCATCTGGGACGGACGTTCGTCTACGTCACCCACGACCAAGTCGAGGCGATGACGATGTCCGACCGGATCGCCGTGATGATGGACGGCGTCATCGTCCAGTGCGACACGCCGCAGCGCGTCTACCACGATCCGCAGGACATCCGCGTCGCGCGCTTCATCGGATCGCCGCAGATGAACGTCCTGCCGGCGACCCGCGCCGACGACGGTACCGTCGTTTTCGCCGGCGTCTCGCTGCCGCTTCGGGCGTCGGCGAAATCCGGACGGAGCATCCATGTCGGGATTAGGCCCGATGCCTTCGCTCCGGCCGCCGCAAGTGCTGCGCTGCTGTCGGGTTCGGTCCGCCATGTCGAGAATCTCGGGCCAGAGGTCTTCGCCCGGGTCGAAGTCGCCGGCCTCGGCGAGCGCCTCGTCGTCCGTTTCGAGCCCGCGGCCGCGCGGGCGCTCCGGCCGGGAATGCCGGTGGATCTGTCGTTCGATCCCGCCCGCGCCGTCCTGTTCGACGCGGTGGGCCGGCGGATCGAGTGCTGGAGCGGGGAGGGCGCCCGGGCGCTCCGGGCTCTCGGTGGCTAGCGTCACCGCAAAAATGGGAGGACTTCGCGCGTCGCGCCCGCTCCGCGACACGCTGGGTACGGCCGGCTGGACGATGTCGGCGCCGGCGCTCTTCCTGATGCTGCTGCTGTTGATCGGGCCGGTCCTCGCCGTCGTCGCGATGTCCTTCACCGACTATCAGCTCGGTGCGGCGGGCTTCGCATGGATCGGCTTCGACAATTACGCGGCGCTCGCCGGCGATCGCGTCTTCTGGACGTCGCTCGTCAACACGCTGGTCTATGTCGCGATCGTCGTGCCGACCTCCGTCGCGCTCGGTCTCGGGGCCGCGCTCCTGATCGAGGCGGGCGGATCGTTCCGCGCGTTCTATCGTGCCGTCTTCTTCATCCCCGTGATGGCGACCCTGATCGCGATGGCGATCTCGTGGGAGTTCATGCTCCATCCGCAGTTCGGGCTGATCAATCTCGCGCTCAAGTCGGTGGGGCTCTCCGGCGGCAACTGGCTGCAGGACACGCGCTACGTGCTGCCGGTGCTCGCCGGGATCGGCGTCTGGCAGCTCTTCGGCTTCAACATGGTGCTGTTCCTCGCCGGGCTGAAATCCATTCCCCGGTCGCTCTACGAAGCGGGAGAGATGGACGGCGTCGCGTCGGCGTGGGGCCGGTTCCGCCTCGTCACATGGCCGCTGCTCGGGCCGGTCTCGCTCTTCGTCACGGTGATCAGCGGCATCCGCTCGTTCCAGGTCTTCGACACCGTGCACGTGCTGACCAAGGGCGGCCCGACGAAGCATTCGGAGGTGCTGCTCTACACGATGTACGCGGAGGGCTTCGAGTTCTTCCGCTCCGGCCATGCGGCGGCGATCGCGGTCGTCTTCCTCCTCTTCGTGCTCGCGCTCACGCTCCTCAAGACCTGGGCGATCGAGCGTCAGGTGCATTACCGATGACCGGCCGCCCGCTCTCACCCCTACCGGCGATCGCGCGCCACGCGGTGCTCCTCGTGGCGGCGGCGGTCGTTCTAATGCCCTTCGTCTGGATGCTGGTCACGGCGACCAAGCCGCCGGAGGAGATCTTCGTCGACGACATCCGCTTCTGGCCCGAACGGTTCTACCTGTTCGAGAACCTGACGGAGGCGTTCGAGAAGGCGCCGCTCGCGCGCTATCTCCTGAACGGCGTCATCGTCACGGTGACGATTTTCGCGATCCAGGCGGCGATCGCGCTGCCGGCATCCTATGCGCTCGCCAAGCTCCGTTTCGCCGGCGCGAAGGCGATGTTCGCGCTCGTCCTCCTCTGCCTCCTGATCCCGCCGCAGGCGATCGCGGTGCCTTTGTTCCTGCTGTTCTACCAGCTCGGCATCCTCAACAGCTACGCGGCGCTCGTCGTGCCCTTCGTCATATCGGTGTTCGGCATCTTCCTGATGCGCCAGTTCTTCCTCACCGTCCCCGACGATCTGATCGACGCGGCGCGGATGGACGGCCTGTCCGAGTTCTCGATCGTCTGGCGCGTCATGCTGCCGACGGCGATTCCGGCGCTCACCGCGTTCGGCATCTTCTCCGTCGTCTCGCACTGGAACGACTATTTCTGGCCGCTGATCGCGGTCAATTCCGAGCATCTCTACACGCCGCCGCTCGGCGTCGTCGCCTTCCGCAACGAGGAGGCGGGCACCGCCTACGGGCCGCTGATGGCGGCGGCTACCGTGATCATCCTTCCCCTCATCGCCGCGTTCCTGGTCGCGCAGCGGCGGTTCATCGAGGGCATCGCCCTGACCGGCATGAAATGAGCGCACCCATCCATCCACGAGAAAAAGGAGACAGACAGTGAGAGCGACGAAGACCCTTGCCATCGCGTTCGCCGCGGCGTTCGCCCTGACCGGTGCCGCCCGCGCGGCGACGACGGTCACGATCCAGTATCCCTACGGCGAGCTGTTTAACGAAACGCACAAGCAGATCGTCGCCGCCTTCGAGAAGACGAACCCGGACATCAAGGTGAAGCTCCGTGCGCCGTATGAGTCCTACGAGGACGGCACCCAGAAGGTGCTGCGCGAGGCGATCACCGGCCAGACGCCCGACATCACCTTCCAGGGCCTCAACCGGCTCCGCATCCTCGTCGACCGCGGCATCGCGGTCGGGCTCGGAAAGTACATCAAGGCGGAAAAGGACTTCGAGGCCGAGGGCTTCCATCAGGCGATGTTCGACATCGGCACGATGAAGGGCGACGTCTTCGGCGTGCCGTTCGCGATCTCGCTTCCAGTCGCCTACTACAACCTCGACCTCGTGAAGAAGGCGGGCGCGATCGCGCAAGCTGCCGGACTGACCGACGACAAGGGCTTCTG
>JAYOEF010000029.1:0-25737 GCA_038106605.1 Alphaproteobacteria bacterium | reverse complement strand
GAGTCGGCGATGCGGCAACGACGGGAAATGTTGTTGAATCCGCTATGTTTTTACGGCTTTAATGGCTTCCTTGAGCGAAAGATCCGCGAGACCGGTCCGGCGAAGCGAGGCGTTCCGCCCCCCTCCACGCCAGGAACCGGCATGACAGGCGGACACAGGGGGCCTCGCAATTGGAACCCGGCACGAACTCGGTGGTGCGCCTCGACGCGTCGAGGAGGGAAACCGGCGCGGGCGCCGGATTTTCGGACGTCGTCCTTCCGCGATCGCTGCTCGACCGCATGCCGCCGATGTACATCGCCGATCGCGAAGGCCGGTTCACGCTGATCAGCCCCGAATTCGAGCTCCTCGCCACGGACGCCTTCGGCGCCCGGCGGGACGGTCCGACGCTCGCCGCGCCGGAAGAGCTGCTGGGCATTTTCCGCCATCTCGAAAAGGGCGTCCGCGAGGTCAAGCTGCGCCAGACCGTGACGGTGCGCGGCGACACGCGGCATTACCGGTCCTTCCACGTGCGGACAGAGGACAGCAGCGGCCCTACCGGCTTCGCCGGCGTCTATACCGACGTGACGCTGGAGGCCGAGGCGGTGATCGAGGCGGCCCGTGCCGAGGCCCGCTTCCAGGACATCATCCGCTCGTCGTCCGACTGGGTGTGGGAGACCGGCCCCGACCTCAACCTCACCTACGTTTCGACGCGCATCTCCGAGACGCTCGAACTTCCTCCCGGCGCGCTGATCGGCCGCAACATCTTTTCGCTCGGCGTGTTCGAGGACGCGAGCGACGGGCTCCGCGGCAAGCCGGATCTTCTGCGCGAGCGTGCGCCGTTCCGGAGCCGCATCTTCCTGATCGCCGACAGCCGCAACCGCGTGCGGCGCATTTCGCTGAGCGGCATCCCCATCTACGACGACCTGACCGGCGTTTTCCGCGGCTACCGCGGCACCGGCACCGACGTCACCAACGAGCACGACGCGATCCAGAGCGCACGGCGTTCGCAGAGGGAACTGGAGAACAGCCTGCGCGAGCTGCGTGAGCGCAATATGCAGCTCGACTACGCGCTCGACGAGGCGCGGCTCGCCGTGACCGCGAAGACCGAGTTCCTCGGCAAGATGAGCCATGAGCTGCACACGCCGCTCAACGCCATCATCGGCTTCTCGGAGATTTCCGAGCGCAAGATGTTCGGCGACCTCGACGACCACTATCTCGACTACTTCCGCGACATCAAGGGCGCGGCCTATCACCTGCTCCACATCATCAACGACATCCTGGACGCCGTTCACCTGGAGTCGCGGAGCCTCAAGCTTTCGCCCCAGGCGATCGACGTCGCCGAGCTCATCGCCCAGGCGAAAAGCTACGTCACCGTGCGCGCGGAGCTCGCCCAGATCGACATTTCGGCGGTCACCTGTCCGGCCGGCGTCGTCGCCGAGGCCGACCCGGACCGCACCCGCCAGATCTTCGTCAACCTGATGAACAACGCCGTGAAGTTCACCGACGGCGGCGGCAGCGTCGGCGTCGACGTCGCGTTCGACCGGGGCGACTACATCGACGTCACGGTCTGGGATACCGGCGTCGGCATCCCGGCCGACCAGCTCGACCGCATCTTCGAGAGCTTCCATCAGGTCGGCGCGGGCGTCATGACCACCCCGCGCGAGGGCACCGGTCTCGGCCTCACTATCTCGCGCCAGCTCGCCCGGATGATGGGCGGAGACGTCTCGGTCGAAAGCCGTCTCGGGCGGGGATCGCGCTTCACGCTTCGGCTGCCCAAGGCCCAGCACAGCGAAGCCTGACCCTTCCCTTCGCACCCGAAAGCGTTATATTCGCAGGTGAATAACGAGGGTGGGTCCACCGTCCCGCAAGCCGCCAAGCGGCCTCGAAACCTCGGCTAGATGGTGTTTTTGGGATGACCGGAACTGCGCCAACGGGCTTAGCGCTCGCGGAGAAACCGCTGATCGATCCATACGACCGGCAAATCTCCTATCTCCGCGTCTCGGTCACGGACCGTTGCGACTTCCGCTGCGTATACTGCATGGCGGAGAACATGACGTTCCTGCCCAAGGCGGAAATCCTGAGCCTCGAGGAATTCGACCGGCTGTGCAGCGCGTTCGTCCGGCGCGGCGTCCGCAAGCTCCGCCTCACGGGCGGCGAACCCCTGGTCCGCCGCGACATCATGTGGCTGTTCCGCCGCCTTGGCCGCCATCTCGACACGGGCGCGCTCGAGGAGCTGACGCTGACCACCAACGCCAGCCTTCTCGAGAAATACGCGAAGGAGCTGTACGAAGCGGGGGTGCGGCGCATCAACGTTTCGCTCGACACGCTCGATCCCGGCAAGTTCGCGGAGATCACCCGCTGGGGCAGCTTCGAAAAGGTCATGGCCGGCATCGATGCGGCTGCCGCCGTCGGCCATTCGATCAAGATCAACGCCGTCGCGCTCAAGGGTGTCAACGACGGCGAGGTGCACGATCTCGTCTCGTGGTGCGGCAGCCGCGGCTTCGACCTTACCTTCATCGAGGTGATGCCGATGGGCGAGATCGGCGGCGATGTGCGCCTCGACCAGTACTGGCCGCTGTCGATGGTCCGCGCCGAGCTCAAGAAGCGCTGGACGATGACCGACCTTCCCGACAAGACGGGCGGGCCGGCACGCTACGTCCATGTCGCCGAGACCGGCGGCCGGATCGGCTTCATCACGCCGATGACCCACAATTTCTGCGAGGACTGCAACCGGGTCCGCCTGACCTGCACGGGCACGCTGTTCATGTGCCTGGGCCAGGAGGACGCAGCCGACCTGCGCGCGCCGCTTCGCGCCAACGTCGATGACGAGGCGCTGATGCGCGCGATCGACGACGCGGTGGCGCGGAAGCCAAAGGGCCACGATTTCATTCTCGATCGCCGCCGCTCGCGGCCTGCCGTTTCGAGGCACATGAGCGTCACCGGCGGGTGATATACTGCCTGCAACGAACCTGCAGGTAACCCGATGACCCCACCCGACGGCACGAACTCCCTCAGCCGGCGAGATGCCGAGGCGCTCTTCCATCCCTATACCAACGCCGTCGCCAACGACCGCGACGGGCCGCTCGTGATCACGCGGGGCGCGGGCGTCTGCGTCTACGACGAGGACGGGCGCGAATATATCGAGGGAATGTCGGGGCTCTGGTGCGCCTCGCTCGGCTTCGGCGAAACCCGGCTCGCGGACGCGGCCGCGAGGCAGATGCGGACGCTGCCCTTCTATCACGGCTTCAGCCAGAAGAGCCATCCGCCGCAGATCGAGCTCGCGGAGCGGCTGCTCGCGCTGGCGCCGGTTCCGATGAAGCGCGTGTTCTTCTGCAACTCGGGATCCGAAGCCGCGGACACCGCGGTGAAGCTGATCTGGTATTACAACAACGCACGCGGCCTGCCGCAGAAGAAGAAGATCGTCAGCCGTTTCAAGGCCTACCACGGCGTCACCGTGGCGGCAGCGAGCATCACCGGCGTCCCGGCGAACCACACAGCCTTCGACCTTCCGATCGCCGGGTTCCTGCATACCGGAATGCCGCACTTCTACCGGTTCGGCCGGGACGGCGAGAGCGAGGAAGCGTTCGCCAGCCGCTGTGCGGACGAACTGGAGGCGCTGATCCTCGCGGAAGGGCCGGAGACGGTCGCGGCGTTCTTCGCCGAGCCCGTGATGGGCGCGGGCGGCGTGATCGTGCCCCCCGCGACCTATTTCGAGAAGATCCAGGCCGTTCTCGCGAAATACGACGTGCTCCTCGTCGCCGACGAGGTGATCTGCGGATTCGGGCGCACGGGCTCGTTCTGGGGTTGCGAGACGTTCGGTATCCGTCCCGACATCCTGACCTGCGCCAAGGCTCTGACCTCGGGGTACCTGCCGATCTCCGCGCTGCTGATCGGCGAAAAGGTTTACGACGCGGTGGCGCCGCAGACGGACAGCATCGGCACCTTCGGCCACGGCTTCACCTATTCGGGCCATCCCGTGCCCGCGGCAGTCGCGCTCGAGACGCTGAAGATCTACGAGGAAATGGACCTCGTCGCCCATGTCCGGAAGCGGTCGAAGCCGTTCCTCGACCGGCTGAACGGTTTCGCAGGCCACCCGCTGGTCGGGGAAACGATGGGCGTCGGCCTCGTCGGCGCCGTCGAGCTCGTCGCAGACCGCGAGACCGGAAAGCCGTTCGACGCAGCCGACCGGGTCGGGCTTCGGGTCGCCGCGAAAGCGCAGGCCCATGGCCTGATCGTGCGCGCCATGGGCGACCGCGTCGCGTTTTCGCCGCCCCTGATCATCTCGGAGGCGGAAATCGGCACCATGTTCGACCGGTTTTCCGCGGCCCTCGACGAGACGGCGCGGGAAATCGGCGCGGCCTGAAACGGCGCGGCATAATGGCGCAATCGCCGATTCTCGCGCCTGGCGGCCAATTTACGGGATGAAGACCCGATCGGACGTGTTTCCAATCTGCACGTCGTTTACTATTGTTTAAGGACGAGCGGTGACGATTCGTTAATGTGTTGCCGTGCCCGCGCGCGGGTTCCTGGGAGAGTGGCGAGAATGGATTACGAACGCTTTTTCGCGGATCGCATCGACGACCTGAAGTCGGAGGGACGATACCGCGTCTTCGCCGACCTGGAGCGTCAGGCCGGCGCCTTTCCGAAGGCGACGCGTCATACCGCCGACGGTACGGACGAAGTGACCGTGTGGTGCTCGAACGACTATCTCTCGATGGGTCAGAACGCAAAGGTCCGCGCGGCCATGAAGGAGGCGATCGACAAGGTCGGCGCCGGCGCCGGCGGCACCCGAAACATCTCGGGCACCACCCACTATCACGTCCTTCTCGAACGCGAGCTCGCCGAGCTCCACGGCAAGGAAGCGGCGCTCGTCTTCACCTCCGGTTACGTCGCGAACGAAGCCGCGCTGTCGACGCTCGGCGCGCAGATGCCGGATTGCGTCCTGGTGTCCGACGCCGACAATCACGCCTCGATGATCGCGGGCATCCGGCACAGCATGACCGAGAAGGTGATCTTCGCGCATAACGACCTCGAGGATCTCGAGCGCAAGCTCGCGGCGATCGACCCCAAGCGGCCGAAGGTCATCGTCTTCGAGTCGGTCTACTCGATGGACGGCGATATCTCGCCGATCGGCAAGATCTGCGACCTGGCCGACAAGTACGGCGCGATGACCTATCTCGACGAGGTCCATGCGGTCGGCATGTACGGCCCCCATGGCGGCGGAGTCGCCGAGCGCGACGGCGTGATGGACCGAGTGACCCTGATTCAGGGAACGCTCGCGAAGGCTTTCGGCGTCGTCGGCGGCTATATCGCCGGATCGGCCGCGCTGATCGACTTCATCCGTTCCTACGCCTCGGGCTTCATCTTCACCACGGCGGTGCCGCCCGCGGTGGCCGCGGGCGCGCTCGCGAGCGTACGCCACCTGCGCACGAGCAATGCCGAGCGCGAGCGCCATCAGGAGCGTGCCGCGACCCTCAAGGCGATGCTCAAGGCCGTCGGACTGCCGGTGATGATGTCGGAGTCGCACATCGTCCCCGTGATCGTCGGCGATCCCGTGCTGTGCAAGCAGGTCACGGACGAACTGATGGAGAGCTACAACATCTACGTCCAGCCGATCAATTACCCGACCGTACCGAAGGGCACGGAACGCCTGCGCCTCACGCCGACGCCGCTGCACAGCGACGCGGACATGGAGCACCTCGTCGCATCGCTAAAGGAAATCTGGCGGCGCCTGCCGATCCGGGCCGCCGCCTGAGGACACAGATATGTTCAGCGACAATTCGCTGCTGCCCAAGGAAACGATCCGCCTCGCCGCGCTCGGCATCCTGTCGGAACGCGAGTTGGGATACGCCGATCTCGCGAACGCCGTCCGCCACTTCGTCGGCCGCATCGCAGGCCCGTCGCTGGAACTGACCGGCCCGTCGATCGAGTTGCTGCGCTACGAAGGCCTCGTCGAGCCGTCATCGGGCGCGAAGGACGCGCCTTTCCGCCTCACCGCCGATGGCAGAACCGAGCTGATCACCCTCCTCAAGGCTACTGTGCGCCCGCCGCTCACCGACGTCTCGAAGCTCGTCGTCGCGCTCAAGATGCGTTTCCTCGATCTTCTCGTGCCCGAGGAGCGGCGCGACCAGGCCGACCTCATGATCGACGCCTGCGAGCTCGAACTCGCACGTCTCGTCGATCTCCGCAACGAACCGGCCGATACCGGGCACTTCCGCGAATGGCTCGAGAGCGACATCGACCTCGTCATGGCCCGCCTTGAGTGGCTCCGGTCCTTCCGCGATCGGATCTGACGCCGGCGCCGACGCTTTTTCCGCTCCGGCGTCCTACATAGAACCGGAGAACGGCAAAAAGGGAGCAAGCGCATGGCCGAACCGACGGCAATCGATCTCGTCATAGAGCCCCGACCGCGCGACATCGGAAGCTTCGAGGTCCGCCGCGTCCTGCCACACGCGAAGCGCCGCCTCGTCGGGCCCTTCATCTTCTTCGACCACATGGGACCGGCGACGTTCGGGCCCGGACAGGGCATCGAGGTCCGACCGCATCCGCATATCGGGCTCGCCACTGTCACCTACCTGTTCGACGGCGCGATCCTGCATCGCGACAGCCTGGGCTCCTACCAGCGGATCGAGCCGGGCGCGGTCAACTGGATGGTGGCCGGCAAGGGCATCGTCCACTCCGAGCGGCCGCCGGACTTCAACCCGCCGCGCGAGATGGCCATGGAAGGCATCCAGACCTGGATCGCACTTCCGAAGGAGCATGAGGACGCAGAACCGAGCTTCAGCCATCATCCGGCGGACACCTTGCCCCGGTTTACACGCGACGGCACGGACTACACCGTGATCGCGGGAACCGCCTACGGCGAACGCTCGCCCGTCCGGGTCTTCTCGGAAACGCTCTATGTCCACGCCGAAGCGCAGGCGGGCGCTCCCATCGCGCTGCCGGACGAGCACGCGGAGAAGGCCATCTATGTCGTGCGCGGCAGCGTAGAGATCGAGGGACGCGAGTTCGGGCCGGGCCAGATGGCGGTTCTCGCAGACGGTGCGATGCCGGCGGTCGTCGCACGCGAAGCATCGACGACAATGCTCGTCGGCGGCGCACCGCTCGACGGTCCGCGCATGATCTGGTGGAACCTCGTCGCAAGCACGGAAGACCGGATCGAAGCCGCCAAGCGGCGCTGGTCGGACGGCGGCTTTCCCAAGGTCCCGGGCGACGAGGAGGAGTTCATTCCCCTCCCCGCCCCCCTCCCGGAGGTCTAGACAGCGGTAGTCGCCGGTTCCACCGGATCGAGGCTGCGGAGCTGCGGCGCCACTTCCTGCATGAACCGGGTCATCGATCGCGCGCGCTTTTCGTAGGTCGCCCACGACTTGCCGGCGACGATCAGAAAAGTGCCGAACCCGCCGGCGGCGTCGTAGAACTCGCGGATCGTCTTCGCCACGGAATCGGGATCTCCGAGCACGTAGAAACCGGCCTCGGCCATCGCGTCGATCGCACGTTCGTCGTTCGGAACGTCGACCTTGAAGACGTTCTTGAGCATCTTGAGGAAGCCGCGCTGCGCCTGGACGCTGACTTCGTAGGTCACCGACGCGCGGAGATCGTCGAGCGCCTGCTGCTTCGAATCCGCGACGTAGACGATGCGCGACGCGGTGATGTTCCGCCGCGGCGCCTTGCGGCCGGCGGCAAGCGCCGCCTCCTCGTAGATCTTGGCCTTCGCGTCAAGGCGCGCAGGCGCTTCGAGGAACGCGGACAGCAATGTGTAGCCGCGTTCTCCCGCCATGCGGATCATGCTTTCGGAGTCCGTCGCCGTCGCCATCGGCATGTGGGGCGCTGTGTAGGGCTTCGGCAGCGCGACGATGCCCTTCCCCTTCCAGTGCTTTCCGTCCCAGTCGAACGGCTCGTTCGTCGCCCAGCACTTGAGGACCATGTCGAGCGATTCCTCGAGACGGTCGTGGCGGTCTTCGAACGACAGACCGCGCTCGTCGCAGAATAGCGGCGACGGAAAGCCGGAACCGTAGCCGAAAATAAAGCGGCCCTCGGTCAGGTGATCGATCACCGCGGCCTGGATCGCGACGTCGAGCGGGTGATGGAGATGGAGCAGCTTCACCGCCGCGCCCATCCGGATGTTCTTCGTCAGCGCCGCCGCCTTGCACATCATCAGCTCGGGCACGGGGATCGTGTCGACGGTCCCGATGTAGGGCGGCTCGCCGTGATGCTCGCTGATATAGGCGTCGCGATACCCGAGCGTGTCGGCGAGGACGATCTCCTGAATGTCCTCCGCATAGGTCTGGGCGGCAGTCGTGTGGGGACGAAAGCCATTCGAGAAGATGCCGAATTCCATGTCTACTCCGAAAAAGGCCGATGGGTGCGCTCGGTCTGGAATAGCCAACACCAGTTGGCGGGCCGGAGCAACCCGCGATATCGGCGGGCGGCGCATCAGGAACGGGGCCGCGGCCCGATCCGGGTTTGCTCAGAGCAGGTGCTGGCCGCCGGTCACGAAAACCTCGGTGCCGGTGACGTAGCCGAAGTCCTTGCCGCAGAGCTGGAAGACGACGTTGGCGACCTCTTCCGACGAGCCCATGCGGTTGAGCGGGATGCGCGGAATGAGCGACTCGTATTCCGGGCCGACCATCTCGGTGACGATCTCCCCGGGCGCAACCGCGTTCACCCGTACATCCAGCTCGGCGAACTCGACGGCGAGTTCCCTGGTGAGAGACGACAGCGCCGCCTTCGAGACGGAGTACGCAGACCCCGCGAACGGATGGATCGCGTGTCCCGCGATCGAGGTGATGTTGACCACGCTTCCTTCCGCCCGGTGGAGCGCCGCGGCAAACCCCCGGCACAGCGCGAGCGGCGCGAAGAAATTGAGGTCGAACACCTCGCGCCAGGCATCGGGATCTCCGTTCAGGCAGCCGAGCCTCTCCTTGTACGGAGTCTTCGGCGAGACGGCGGCATTGTTGACGAGCGCCGACAAGCCTGATTCGTCGAGGATACCGTTCGCCTGCTCGACGAACGCATCGAGATCCTCACGGACCGAGAGGTCCGCGGGGATGTGATGCGTCCAGTTGGGATCGCGCTGGCATTCGATCGGCACGTCCTCGCGCGAACACGTGATGATCCGCCAGCCGGCGGAACTGAACCGGCGCACCGTCGCATGTCCGATGCCGCGGCTCGCGCCTGTCAGGATCAGCGTCGGCTTGTCTGCCATGCGATCACTTCGCGAGCAGCACCGGGATCATCGCATGGCTCAGGATGTGGCGGGTGCGACCGCCGAGCACGAGCTGGCGAAGCCGGCTTTGCGAATAGGCGCCCTTCACGAGAAGGTCCGCGCCGACCTCCGCGCTCTGCGCGAGGAACGCCGGACCGAGTTCCGTGATCGCCGCATCGAAGCGGTGAATCACCGCATTGATGCCGTGCCATTTGAGCCGGTCGACCAGATCCTCGGGGTCGAGGACCATCGGCGGCGTGACGTTCGCAGACAGGATCGTCACTTTCTCGGCGCGGGCGAGCGACAGGATGGAGACCGCGATGGTGCGTGCCGCTTCCGGGCTCGCTTCCCAGGCGATGGCGATGTGCTTGCCGAGCACGGTGGGCGGCTCGGGCGGCGCGACGAGGATCGGCCGGCCCGTATCGAGCAGCGCGGCCTCGAGCGTGATCGGCGACGGGAGGGGCGCGTCCGCGATCGGCCGGCCGACGACGATGAGGTCATAGAGACGGCCGCGCAACGCGACAATCTCGTCCTCCCTGCCCGACATCTCGCGCCAGAAGGCGGTGACGCCGGATGCCTGACCGGGATCGTCGGTGCATTGGAGATTCCGCTCGGCGCAGAACGCGTCGAACATCTCCTTGGTCTTCTGGGCACGTTCGTTACCCTCGCGCTCGGTCACTTCCATGATCTCCTCGATCATGGAGCCGTCCATGCCTTCGCCGGTATAGGGAACGAGACCGCGCGGGTCCGCACGCACGTGCAACGCCTCGATATGGGCATCTGAACGTTGCGCCATCAGGTAGGCGGTGTGCAATGCCGACTTGCTCGCGTCCGGTGCGCTCAAGGGCACCAGGATCGTCTTGAATCCCATAGCGAACTCCCGTTTTCCCGCAACGAACGCCCTTCGGACGCGCCGATGCATCGCTTATTATGTTTGGGTATTGAGAATGCGGCCTTTTCCGCCGCTCTTCAAGCCCTGCGTCGGTTGCCTCAGGGAAACAGACGGTGCGTCGACCAGGCGCCGTCCGCCGAACGCGAATAGACCAGGCGCTCATGAAGACGGAATGGCTTGTCCTGCCAGAACTCGATATCGGACGGCACGATGCGATAGCCGGTCCAGTGCGGCGGACGCGGCACCGTGCCGATGCCGAACCGCGCCGCCTGGACGGCGACGCGCTTTTCGAGTTCGAACCGGCCATCCAGGGGCCGCGACTGGTCGGATGCCCAGGCGCCGATCTGGCTGCCGCGCGCACGGCTCGCGAAATAGGCGTCGGCCTCGGCGTTGCTGACGCGCTCGACCGCGCCCTCGACCCGCACCTGGCGTCGCAGCGTTTTCCAATGAAAGACGAGCGCCGCATGCGGATTCGCATCGAGCTCCGTTCCCTTCCGGCTCTCGGTGTTGGTGTAGAACGCGAAGCCCCGCGCATCCGCCTCCTTCAGCAGGACCATGCGCGCGGACGGACGGCCGGAGGCATCTGCCGTCGCCACCGTCATGGCATTGGGGTCGTTGGGCTCGGATTTTTCCGCTTCTGCAAGCCAGGCGTGAAAGAGGCCGATGGGATCGGCCGGCGAATCTGAAGGCATTACGCTCCCCGGTATGTCCTTGGCGGCCGCAGTTTGCCACAATTTGGCCCCGATCGGGCGCAACTCTTGTAAAGCAATCGGTCCGATCCCCATTTATGGGGCATGACAAGGGGGCGCGGGAAACCGGCGCCGCGGGCCATCGTCCGGCCGGCGCCTCCGTTACCGTTCGAAAGGTCGTAAAATGAAAGGCTTCAAGTTCGTCATACCCGCGGTCGCCGCGGTCGCGCTCGTCACCGCGGGCTGCGAGGGCCGAGGGAACAAGGAGACAGGCGGCACGCTCGTCGGCGGTGCACTGGGCGGCCTCCTCGGTTCTCAGTTCGGCTCCGGCAAAGGCCAGCTCGTCGGCGTGGCGCTCGGCGCCCTTGCGGGCGCGTGGCTCGGCAGCGAAGCCGGCAAGTCGCTCGACAACGCGGACCGCGCCGCCATGCACCGTACGTCGCAGAGCGCACTCGAGACCGCGAAAGTCGGATCGACTTCGAACTGGTCCAACCCCGATTCCGGAAACTCCGGCACGATTACGCCGACGAAGACCTACCAGGCGCCCTCGGGCGAATACTGCCGCGAGTACCAGCAGACGGTTACCGTCGGCGGCAAGACCGAGCAGGCGTACGGCACTGCCTGCCGCCAGCCCGACGGATCCTGGAAAATCGTGAAGTAAGCCTGCACGAACCGCGCGAAAAGGTCGCCTTGGGGCGGCCTTTTCATTTCCCGCGAAATTGACCCTTTGGTCCGTTTGTGTAGGATGCCGGAACCTGCGCGGCCGGCGCATTCGCGGTCGGTCGCTTTCTGCAATTGCGAGGTGCGAATGTCGGCAGCCGGCCCCCTGATGCACGGAAAGCGCGGTCTTATCATGGGCCTCGCGAACGATCGTTCCATCGCCTGGGGCATCAGCAAGGCGCTTTCGAACCATGGCGCGGAACTGGCATTCACCTTCCAGGGCGAGGCGCTGGAGAAACGCGTCCGGCCCCTCGCCGAATCGGTCGGCTCGACGATCGTCGTTCCCTGCGATGTGACCGATACCGCCAGCATCGACGCAACGTTCGATGCGCTCCGCGCGGCGTGGGGCAGCATCGATTTCGTGGTCCACGCCATCGCCTTCTCCGACAAGGAGGAACTCAAGGGCAGGTATCTCGACACCACGCCCGAGAACTTCGCCCGAACGATGAACATTTCCTGCTACTCGTTCACCGCCGTCTGTCAGCGCGCCGTTCCGCTGATGACGAACGGAGGCAGCCTCATCACGCTGACCTACTCCGGAGCCGAACGCGTCATGCCGCACTACAACGTCATGGGCGTCGCCAAGGCCGCACTCGAGGCGAGCGTGCGGTATCTCGCTGTCGATCTCGGCGGCCAGAACATCCGCGTCAATGCCATCTCGGCCGGCCCGATCAAGACGCTCGCGGCGTCCGGCATCGGCGACTTCCGCTACATTCTCAAGTGGAACGAGCTCAACTCGCCGCTGAAGCGCAACGTCACGATCGAGGACGTGGGCGGCTCGGCGCTCTATCTCCTGTCCGATCTCGGTTCCGGCGTCTCGGGCGAGGTGCATCACGTCGACTGCGGCTACCATGTCGTCGGCATGAAGGCCGTCGACGCGCCGGACATCGCCATCGTTCAAGACAAGTAACGCCCATGTCCGACAACAGCTTCGGCCATCTCTTCCGCGTCACGACGTGGGGGGAGAGCCACGGTCCGGCGATCGGCTGCGTGGTCGATGGCGTGCCGCCGGGTATCGCACTCGCGGAACCCGACATCCAGAAATGGCTCGACCGTCGCAAACCTGGCGGCTCGCGGTTCGTCACCCAGCGCAAGGAACCGGACACGGTCGAGATCCTGTCGGGCGTGTTCGAGGGCCGGACCACGGGCACTTCGATCAGCCTGCTGATCCGGAACCAGGATGCGCGCTCGAAGGATTACGGCGACATCAAGGACAAGTTCCGTCCCGGCCACGCCGACTACACCTATTGGACGAAGTACGGCATCCGTGACTACCGCGGAGGCGGCCGTTCTTCGGCGCGCGAGACCGCATGCCGCGTCGCCGCCGGCGCTATCGCGCGAAAGATCCTCGGCAGCCGCATCCGCGTCCGCGGCGCCATGGTGCAGATGGGCGACCGCACGATCGACCGCGCGAAGTGGCGCTGGACCGAAGTCGAGAAGAACCCCTTCTGGTGTCCCGACCCGAAGGCCGCAAAGGACTGGGAAGTCTATCTCGACGGCGTGCGCAAGCAGGGCTCCTCGGTCGGTGCCGTGATCGAGATCGTCGCCTCCAGCGTACCGGCGGGCCTCGGCGCGCCCATATACGGGAAACTCGATTCCGACCTCGCGGCCGCGATGATGGGCATCAACGCGGTCAAAGGCGTCGAAATCGGCGCGGGCTTCGGCGCGGCGGCGCTCTCCGGCGAGGAGAACGCCGACGAGATGCGGATAAAGGGCAAGAACCCCCACTTCCTGTCGAACAATGCGGGCGGCATCCTCGGCGGCATCTCGACCGGCCAGGACGTGGTCGTCCGCTTCGCGGTCAAGCCGACGAGCTCGATCCTGTCGCCCCGCAGGACGATCACCACCGACGGACGCGAAACCGAGATCGTCACCAAGGGCCGGCACGATCCCTGCGTCGGCATCCGCGGCGTCCCCGTGGGCGAGGCGATGATGGCCTGCGTCCTTGCGGACCACCTGCTGCGCCACCGCGCGCAGTGCGGCTGACCTGCTTTTTCAGTTTCTGGTGAAGACCGCCGCCAGCTCCACGTGGTGCGACCACAGGAACTGGTCGACCGGCCGAACATTCCCGATGCTGTAGCCGCCGTCGATCAGGACGCGCGCATCGCGGGCGAAGGTCGCGGGGTTGCAGGAAACGTAGACGACCGTGGGGACTGCGCTCGACGCAAGCTCAGCGACCTGCTCGGCCGCACCGGCGCGCGGCGGATCGAGAACGACGGCATCGAACCGCGCGAGCTCCTCGCGCCGCAGCGGCTGGCGCGACAGGTCCCGCGTCTCCGTGCCGACCGACGGGTTCGCGCGCTGGATCGCCCGCGTCTGCGCCGCGATCCCCTCGACCGCATGGACCGTCCGGCCCCTTGCGGCGAGCGGCAGAGCGAAGGCGCCGCACCCCGAGAAGAGATCGGCGACGCGGGTGCCTTCCGGAATCGCAGCCTCGACGGCACCGCGCAGGACAGCCTCGCCTTCCACGGTCGGCTGCAGGAAGGCGTCGATCGGCAGTTCCACCGAAACGCTGCCGAATTTTACGTTCGCCGGCGCCCGCGCGAGCAGCAGCTCCAGCGTTCCCTTGCCCGTCGCCCACGAGAGACGGACGATCCCGCCCGCATTGCAGAAATCCGGAACATCGAGCCGGAGATCGAGATCGGGCGCGCGGTCGGCGAAGACCGCAACGTCGAGCCCGCCTTCGACCTCGGTCACCGAAACCTCACCCGTCGCGGCGTGTTTCGCGAGAAACCCCCGAAGCGCGGGAAGGAGCCCGACCACGGCGGGTCGCGCGACGGGGCATTCCGCGAGATCGACGATGCGGGTACTGCGCGCTTCGCGGAACCCGGCGAGCATGCGCCCGGACGCGCTGCGGAAGGCGAGGCGGACCCGGCGGCGGCTAGCGGGCGGCACGCTGACCGTGCCCAGAACCTCGGTTTCGACCCCGGCGCGGCGGAGCGCTTCAGCCACACGCTCGTATTTCCACGCGAGGTAGGCAACCGGAGCAAGATGCTGCATCGCGCATCCGCCGCAGGTTCCGAAGTGGCGGCAGGGCGGCCCGATCCGATCCGGCCCGGGGGAGACGACGCGGACGAGCCTGGCTTCGCGACCGTCTCCACGCTTCTCGCCCGGTTCCACCTCGACGACGTCGCCGGCCGCCGTATAGGGAACGTAGAGCGGCCCGCCGAGGGTTTCGGCGATGCCGTCTCCACGTGCGCCGATGCGGGCGATCTCGACTTCGATCTTCACGGGTTCACGCGTCGCGCCTTGCGGCGATCAGGAATTCGACGTTGCCGTCCGCGCCTGTCACCGGGCTTTCGACGATGCCGGCGACACGCCAGCCGGGCTGCATCGCCACCCATTCCCCGATCCGGGCGCAGACCTCCTCGCGAAGCGCCGCGTCGCGCACGATCCCGCCCTTGCCCACCTCGCCCTTTCCGACCTCGAACTGCGGCTTGATCAGCGCGACGAGCCATGCGCCCGGCTTTGCGAAACCGAGCGGCACGGGCAGCACCTTCTCAAGCCCGATGAAGCTCGCGTCGCAGACGACGATGTCGACCGATTCCGGAATCTCCTCGTCCGTCAGGTTGCGGGCGTTGGTGCGCTCAAGCACGACGACGCGGGGATCCTCGCGGAGCTTCCAGTGGAGCTGGCCGTAACCGACATCGACCGCATAGACCTTCACGGCGCCGCGGGCGAGGAGGACATTCGTGAACCCTCCCGTCGACGCACCGACATCGAGGCCGGTCATTCCCTCCACGGAAATCGAGAACGCGTCGAGCGCACGATCGAGCTTGAGACCGCCCCGCGACACCCAGGGGTGTTCGCGGCCGCGCACTTCGAGCGCGATGTCGGCCGAGACGGGCGTGCCGGGCTTGTCGATCCGTCGCTCGCCCGAAAACACGAGGCCGGCCCGGATCAGGGCCTGCGCCTGCGTTCGGCTGTCGGCGAGCCCGCGCTCGACGAGAAGGACGTCGGGACGCTCGCGCGTGGCCGTTTGTCACGCCCTCCCGAGGGCGGCAGACGCGTCGAGGGAAAGGGCCGAGAGAGCCGTGGCGACGATGTCGGCGCTCGAGAGATGCGCCATCTCGATCTGCCTCTTCGGCGAATCCTGGTCGAGGAACAGGTCGGGCATCACCATCGGACGTATCTTGAGGCCGCTATCGAAGAGCCCCTTGATCGCGAGGAACTGCATCACCTGCGCGGCGAAACCACCGACCGACCCCTCCTCGACCGTCACGAGAACCTCGTGTTCCGCGGCGAGCCGGCGGACGAGATCCTCGTCGAGCGGCTTCGCGAACCGGGCGTCGGCGACGGTCGTCGACAGGCCGCGTGCATTGAGATCGTCAGCAGCCACGAGGCAGTCCTGCAGCCGCGTTCCGTAGGACAGAATCGCGATCTTGCTGCCTTCGCGGAGAATGCGGCCCTTGCCGATCGGAAGTACCTGGCCGCTCTGCGGCATCTCGACGCCCACGCCCTCGCCGCGGGGATAGCGGAATGCGGACGGGCGGTCGTCGATCGCCGCGGCGGTCGCGACCATGTGGACGAGTTCCGCCTCGTCGGCGGGCGCCATAACGACCATGTTGGGCAGGCAGGCGAGATAGGCGATGTCGAACGCCCCGCAATGGGTCTGACCGTCCGCGCCGACATAGCCGGCACGGTCCATCGCGAACCGCACAGGCAGGCTCTGCAATGCCACGTCGTGGACGATCTGGTCGAAGGCGCGCTGCAGGAACGTCGAGTAGATCGCGACGAACGGCTTCATGCCGTCCGCGGCAAGACCGCCCGCGAAAGTGACGGCATGCTGTTCCGCGAGGCCGACGTCGAACGTGCGGTCCGGGAACTCCGTGCCGAAGAAATCGAGCCCGGTGCCGGACGGCATCGCCGCGGTTATCGCGACGATCTTGTCGTCCTTGCGGGCCTCCTTGATCAGGCTGTCGGCAAAGACGCGCGTGTAGCTCGGCGCATTGGCCTTGCCCTTGTCGAGCGCCCCGGTGACCACGTTGAACTTGCCGACGCCGTGGTACTTGTCGTCCGACTGTTCGGCGGGTTCGTAGCCCTTGCCCTTCTGCGTCACGACATGGATGAGCACCGGGCCCTCCGCATCGTCGTCCCGCACGTTCTTGAGGATCGGAATGAGGTGGTCGAGATTGTGGCCGTCGACCGGCCCGACATAGTAGAAGCCGAGTTCCTCGAACAGCGTGCCGCCCGTGAGCATGCCGCGGGCGTATTCCTCGGCGCGCTGGGCGGCCTTCTTCATCGGCCGCGGGAACTTCTCGGACATGTGCCGGCCGATGTCACGCAGCGACCGGTAGGATTTCGACGAGATCAGTCGCGACAGATATCCCGACAGGGCGCCGACCGGGGGTGCGATCGACATGTCGTTGTCGTTCAGGATGACGATCAGCTTGTTGTGCATGGCGCCGGCGTTGTTCATCGCCTCGTAGGCCATGCCGCCCGTCATCGCCCCGTCGCCGATGACGGCGATGCACTTGTTGTTCCGGCCCTGGAGGTCGCGCGAGACCGCGAAGCCGAGCGCGGCGGATATCGACGTCGACGCGTGCGCCGCACCGAAGGGGTCGTACTCGCTCTCCGACCGCTTGGTGAATCCCGACAGCCCGCCGCCCTGGCGGAGCGTCCGGATGCGGTCGCGCCGCCCGGTCAGGATCTTGTGCGGGTAGACCTGGTGGCCGACGTCCCAGACGATCTTGTCGTCCGGCGTATCGAACAGGTAATGCAACGCAACCGTGAGCTCGACGACGCCGAGCCCGGCACCGAGATGACCTCCGGTCACGGAGACCGCATCGATGGTCTCGGCGCGCAGTTCGTCCGCGATCTGCTGGAGCTGCTCGGGCTTGAACTTCTTCAAATCCCTGGGAGTGAGGATCTGATCGAGAAGCGGCGTCTTAGGCGCCATGGCCAACCCCCGAATTGAAACGCAACGGCATGTATGCTCCCGCCAGCCTATTTGTTCCGTGCCATTACGAATTCCGCGACCGAGCGCAACCCGGACGCACGATCGCCGAATATGTCGAGACGCGACAAGGCGCTGTCCGTGACATGCCGCGCCTCGTGCCGCGCACCGTCGACGCCGAGCGCCGAAACGAAGGTCGCCTTCCCCGCTTCGGCATCCTTGCCGACCGCTTTGCCAACATCGGTCTCATCCCCTTCGACGTCAAGTAGGTCGTCGGTGATCTGGAACGCGAGACCGAGCTCGAAACCGAACGTTTCCAGAGAGTTACGGGCATCGGAACCGGCTTCCGCGAGGATCGCGCCGGCGCTGCTCGAAAATGCGATCAGCGCGCCGGTCTTCATCTTTTCGAGCCGCGCGATCAGATCCGCGCCGACGTCCGCATGCTCGCATTCGAGGTCGATCATCTGGCCTCCGACCATCCCGCGCCCCCCGGCGCAGACTGCGAGCGCGGCGACGAGGTCGCTCCTGACACCGGCAACCGGGTGCGTCCGCTCGTCGGCGAGAACCTCGAAGGACAGGGTGAGGAGCGCATCGCCCGCAAGGATGGCGGTCGCCTCGTCGAAAGCCTTGTGGCAGGAGGGCCGCCCGCGCCGCAGGTCGTCGTCGTCCATGGCCGGCAGGTCGTCGTGAATCAGCGAATAGGCATGGACCATTTCGACGGCCGCACCGGCGCGGAGCGCGCGGGCCTCGGGCACCCCGAACATGCGCGCGGAGGCGCCGACGATAAAGGGCCGGATATACTTGCCGCCGCCGAGCGCGGAATATCGCATGGCATCATAGAGCCGTCCCTCCTCGCGGTCGGTCGTCGGCAAAAGCGCATCGAGCGTCGCCTCGACCCGCTTTCCGTAGGCGACAAGCGCCTCTCCGACGGGGGCTATGGCAAGCGCGTCACTCAATGTTCGCGGGCTCCGCGGCGGGTTTCCCGTCCGCACCGAGCGAAATCTTCTCGACCTTGGCCTGGGCTTCCTTGAGCTTCCGCTCGCAGTGCGCCTTGAGAAGCGCACCGCGCTCGTAGGCGGAGATCGCCTCCTCGAGCCGGACCTTTCCCGCCTCGAGCGAGGTCACGATTCCCTCGAGCTCCGCGAGGGCCTCCTCGAAGGACAGTTCGCCGATATCGCCGGATTTTGCGTCGTTATCCATTAAGTACCCCTGATGCCATCGCAAAGATTAGGGTTTCGAATGGGTTAGGGCAAGTTTGCAGCCGAATCGCGACGCCGATTATGCCGACATGAGAGCGCCGACATGGGCCTGCGCGCTGTTGCCGAGGGCTTCGAGGTCGTAGCCGCCCTCGAGGGTGGAAACCAGGCGGCCGGAGGAAAATTCGGCGGCGATGTCGAGGAGCTGGCGGGTCGCCCATTCGAAATCCGCCTCTTCGAAACGGAGCGAGGCCAGCGGATCGCGGACATGGGCGTCGAACCCCGCGGAAACCAGGACGATTTCCGGCTTGAAGGCTCGGAGCGCGGGCAGGATCTTGCCTTCCATCGCGGCGCGGAATTCCGTCCCTCCGGAATTAGCCTCCAGGGGCGCATTGAAGACGTTGCCGACGCCGGTCTCGGAGGCCGCGCCCGTCCCCGGATAGTGGGGAAACTGGTGCGTCGAGGCGAACAGCGTATCGGCGTCGGTGTAGAACGCCGCCTGCGTCCCGTTGCCGTGATGGACGTCGAAATCGACGATCGCGACCCGCTGGAGGCCGTGAGCGGCGCGCGCGTGCTTCGCACCGATCGCGACGTTGTTGAACAGGCAGAAGCCCATGCCTCGGCGGGGTTCGGCATGGTGCCCGGGCGGGCGGACCGCACAGAAGGCGTTGGACGCGCGGCCGGCGACAACATCGTCGACCGCGGCAATGATCGCGCCCGCCGCCCGGAGCGCCGCTTCGCCCGACCCGGGCGACATGATGGTATCGGCATCGAGCCGGGCGTAGCCCTCGTCCGGGATGTTGTCGAGGACCAGCTTCACATAGGCCGGATCGTGGATCAGCGCGAGATCGTCCTCGGTGGCGCGCGGCGCTTCTTTCCGCAGGAGCTTGTCGTACGAGGGCGCAGAAAGCGCCTTGTAGACCGCCTCGATCCGGGCGACGCGTTCGGGGTGCCCGGGGCTGGTGTCGTGTTCGAGCGAGCTCTTGTGCGTGTAAAGGACCGTGGTCATCGGATTGGGGCTCCCTTTCGCCGGAGTATATCCGCGAGGACGGGTCAGAGCGACGGAAAGCCGGTCGGGAATTTCCGGCGGATACGGCGGCGTACGCCCGTGAGTTGACAAGGCCGCGGGGCGAACCGCCATAATGACGTGTCCCGGGACGAGACGGGGCATTTCTCTCCTGCCGGGCGTACGTGGGAACGCGTTCGATACCGCCCGGGTATCCGTACCTTCTGACGCATGGATCGAACGATGCTCCGTCCCCTTTTCATCGCCGCCGTATTCCTGTCCGCCGCCGGCGCCGTTCCGGCGGGCAAGGCGCCCGCGCTGGCCCAGGCCGCGAAGGAAACGCCGGCGAAGAGCTCCGATGCGCAACCCAAAGCGGGCGGGAAGAAGCCGGAGCAAAAAGGCCGCCCCACGTTCGTCACGCTGGACGAGGTCGTGCGCGGCCAGAAGATGGAGACTTTTCCGGTTTACGGCCGCGTCGTGGCGCTTCAGTCGGGCGTCGTCGCCTCACGGGTGCGGGGCGCGGTCGGAGAGGCTCACGTCCACGTCGGATCGCGCGTCGCCAAGGGGGATCCGCTTGTCACGCTGCTGACGGACACCCTCGCGGCCGAACGTGCGCTCAAAGTCGCCGAGCGCAGCGAGTTCGAGGCACGCATCCGCACCTCCGAGGCCCAGCTCCGCCTCGCGGAGCAGGAGCTCCAGCGCATCGAGCGGCTCCGCAGTTCCGCCGCCTTCTCCGCCGCGCGTTACGAGGACAAGCGCCGCGAGGTGGAACGCTTCCGCAGCGCGCTCTCCGAATCCTCCGCGAAATTGCGCCAGGCGGAGGCCGAACTCGAGATCGCCGAGATCAACCTCAGGAACGCGGTGATCCGCGCGCCTTATGCGGGTGTGGTGACGCAACGCCATACCGACGTCGGCGCCTTCCTCAACGTCGGCGACCGGGTGGTCAGCATGACCAACGACACCCAACTCGAGATCGAGGCCGAAGTGCCTTCGGCGCGCCTGCGCGGGATCGAAGGAGGCGTCGAGGTCACGGTCGCACCCGAGACAGGCGGCGAGTTCCGCGCCTCGGTCCGCGCGATCGTTCCCGAGGAGAACCAGCTGTCGCGGACCCGGACCGTGCGTTTCGAAATGAAGCCGGAGGGCCGCCCCGAGTACCTCGCCGCGAACCAGAGCGTCATCCTCCGCGTCCCCACCGGAAAGCCGCGGGTCGTGACCACCGCGCACAAGGACGCGCTCCTCCACCGGCGGGGCGAGACGGTGATGTACGTCTTCGCCGACGGCAAGGTCGCGCCGCGCACCGTGGTCCTCGGCGATGCCTTCGGGAGCCGCTTCGAGATCGTCAGCGGCCTGCAGCCGGGCGACAAGGTCGTCGTCCGCGGCAACGAGCGCCTCCGCCCGGGCCAGGAAGTCCAGATCCGCCGCAAAGGCCCGCCCGCGGGCAGCAAGGACGCAGCGCCCGAACGCAAGCCCGAAGCCGACAGCGCCAAACCGCAGAGCTCGCTCGAGGCCGCGCCGGGAACGGACAGGGAACGCCGCGGATGAAGCTGATCGAGTTCGCCGTCCGCCGCCCCGTCGCCGTCGTCGCCGGCGTCCTCATCGTTCTCCTTCTCGGCTGGGTCGCGCTCAACGCGATCCCGATCCAGCTGACGCCCGACGTCCGGAAGCCCGTCATCATCGTCCAGACCGACTGGCGCGGCGGCTCGCCCGTCGAAGTCGAACGCGAGGTGGTGAGCCGCCAGGAAGACGCGCTCAAGGGTCTCGAAGGTCTGGAGCGCATGGAGTCGCGCTCCCGGCGCGGCAGCGCGCAGATCGTCATGACGTTCGCGCCTTCGGCGAGCCGCGACCAGTCGGTGCTGCTGATCAACAACCGGCTCAGCCAGATCACCGGCATGCCGGACGAGGCCGACGAGCCCCGCATCATCACGCGCGACACCGACGACAACCCGATCGCGTGGTTCGCGATCCGCACGAAACCCGAAAACAGCCGGTCGATCCTGACCTACGGCGACTTCGTCGACGACGTGATCCGCGACCGGTTCGAACGCGTACCGGGCGTCGCGCTGGTCAACGTATACGGCGCCGACGAAACGGAGCTTCGCGTCATCATCGATCCGCGCGACCTCGCGCATTACCGCATGACGGCGGCCAATGTCGTCGACGCGCTCCGCGGCACAAACGTCAACATCTCGGCGGGCGAGGTCGAGGAAGGCAAGCGCCAGTACACGGTAAGGACGGAAAGCGAGCTCAATTCCATCGAGCGCGTGCGCCAGGTCGTGCTGCGCTCGATCCGCGACGAGGCGACCGGCAGGGTCGCCCGCGTCACCGTCGGCGACATCGCGCGCGTCGAGTTCGGCTACAAGCGGGCGACCGCGCGCATCCGCACGATGGGCGAAAACGCCATCGTCGTGAACGCGATCCGCGACACCGGCGCCAACGTCATCGAGGTGATGGAAGCCATCCGCGAGACCGCGGCGAAGCTCAACGAAGGCCCGCTCGCCGCGAACGGTCTCGTCATGGATCAGGTCTACGACGAGACCGTCTATATCAACTCGGCGATCTCGCTCGTCACCCAGAACATCTGGGTGGGCGGCCTCCTCGCCGCGATGATCCTGCTCGTGTTCCTGCGTTCGATCGGCGCGACGCTGTCGGTCTCGCTCGCGATCCCGGTCTCGGTGGTCGGCTCGTTCGTCGCGATGGCAGCGCTCGGCCGGTCGCTCAACGTCATCAGCCTCGCCGGCATTGCGTTCGCCGTCGGCATGGTCGTCGACGCCGCCATCGTCGTCCTCGAGAACATCTTCAGGCACCGCGAGCTCGGTCGCGGAAAGCTCGAATCCGCGATCCGCGGCGCGAACGAGGTATGGGGCGCGATCATGGCGTCCGCGATCACGACCGTCGTCGTCTTCGCCCCGATCCTCGTCATGGAGCTCGTGGTCGGCCAGCTCTTCCGAGACATCGCCGTCGCCCTCTCGGTCGCGGTGCTGCTGTCTCTCCTCGTCTCGATCACCGTCGTCCCGATGCTGGCCGCACGCCTGATCCGCCACGATGCATCGGACGCTGCGACACGGGTCCGCCTTCCCGTGATCGACGACTTCGGCCGGGCCTTCATGGCCGCCGTGACCGGCGCGACGCGTGCCGTGATCCGGAGCCGCGTCCTCGCCGTCTTCGTAATCGCCGCGCTGTGCACTGTGACGCTGCTGTTTTCATGGGCGTTCCTGCCGAAGCTCGAATACCTGCCCGAAGGCAACCGCAATCTGGTGATCGCCATCACGCTGCCGCCCCCCGGCTACAACCTCGAGACCACGAACGAAATCGCCCACGACGTCGAGACCGCGACCAAGCAATACTGGTCTGGCAGCAAGGACGAAACTGGGTCACGCGACGAGCCGGTGAAGATCGAACGGCTCTGGTTCGTCGCGCGCTCGACCACGACGATCGTCGCTGCCGCCGCGACCGACCCGACACGGGCGAAGGAGCTTATCCCGATCCTGCGCCGGGTAGTGTTCCGAGAGCCGGGAACCTTCGGTTTCGTCGCGCAGACCTCGCTGTTCGGCCGCGGCTTCGGCGGGTCGCGCGTCATCGATCTCGACATCACCGGTCCCAATCTCGAGGACATCCTGGACATCGCCCGCGAGGGCATCCGCGTACTCAATGTCGAGATGCCGTCGAGCGCTGGCTACCAGATCCGCCCGCAGCCGGGCTTGGAACTCGGCGCGCCGGAAGTCCGCGTCGTACCCGATCTTCTCCGCCTCGCCGACAACGGCCTCTCGGCGCGCGATCTCGGCGTCGCCATCGACGTCTTCAACGACGGCATGCGCGTCTCCGAGGTGACGATCGGCGCCAAGCGCATCGACCTCACCCTGATGGGCCCGGAGAACAACGTCACCCGGACGCAGGGCATCGGCGATCTACCGGTGGTGACCCGGAACGGCAGCATCCTGCCGGCCGGCAACCTCGCCGAGATCAAGGTCACGGAGGGGCCGAACCAGATCCTGCATCTCGAACGGCAGCGCACCGTGACGCTGCAGATCCGCCCGCCGCCCGACGTGCCGCTCGAAGACGCCATCGACACGGTGCGCGAGAAAGTGATCGCGCCGATGCAGAAGGCAGGGCTGCCGGACGGCGTGGGGCTCTCGCTGTCGGGCACCGCGGACGATCTGAAACGGACCTGGGACGCGATGGTCGTGAACCTGATCATCGCGATTTTGGTCGTGTATCTCGTAATGGCGATCCTGTTCGAGAGCTTCCTCTATCCGCTGATCATCATGTTCTCGGTGCCGCTCGCAACCGCGGGCGGCGTCGCCGGCCTCGTGCTGCTCAACGTGTTCACGCCGCAGGCGCTCGACATGCTGACCGTGCTCGGCTTCGTCATCCTGATCGGCACGGTGGTCAACAACGCGATCCTTCTCGTCCACCAGACGCTGTTCCACGTGCGCGAGGAGAATTTCGCGGTCGCCGACGCCATCGTCGAGGCGACACGGAACCGCATCCGCCCGATCTTCATGTCGACGCTCACGAGCGTCGTCGGCATGCTGCCGCTGGTGGTGACGCCGGGCGCGGGCTCGGAACTCTATCGCGGGCTCGGATCGGTGGTCGTCGGCGGCCTCGCTCTTTCGGCCGTGCTGACGCTCCTCATCATCCCGCCGCTTCTGGGCCTCTGCTCCGGCCTCCTCGAGCGAGAGCGCGGGAAGTTCGCGAAGCAGCTCGCGGCCGACGCTATCCCCGCGGAGTGACGGCGCCGATCAGACCTTGTTGAGAGGAATCTTGATGTAGGAGACGCCGTTAGACTCCGCCGGCGGGAACGCGCCCGCCCGCATGTTGATCTGCACCGACGGCAGGATCAGGCGCGGCAGCGAGAGCGTCGCATCGCGCGTCCGGCGCATCTGCACGTAATCGTGCTCGAGCGCGCCGCCGCCGACATGGATGTTCGCCTCTTTCTGCTCCGCGACGGTCGTTTCCCAGCGAAACTCGCGCGTCCCCCCGGCGCCGTAGTCGTGGCATACGAACATCCGGGTCTCTCCCGGAAGCGACAGGATCTTCCGGATCGAGGCGAAGAGCTGTTTCGCGTCGCCGCCCGGGAAATCGCAGCGCGCCGTCCCCGAATCCGGCATGAACAGCGTATCGCCGACAAAACAGGCATCGCCGATCACGTAGGTCGAGCAGGCTGGCGTATGACCGGGAGTCGAGACAACGCGCCCCTCGATCGCCCCGATGTTGAACGTCGCCCCGTCCGCGAACAGCGAATCGAACTGCGAACCGTCGGCCGGCATCTCGCCGAGAACGTTGAACAGCTCGCCGAACGTCTTCTGCACGGTGACGATCGCAGCGCCGATCCCGATCCGTGCGCCGTAGCGCGCCTTCAGTGCAGGGGCGGCGGTGACGTGATCGGCATGGACGTGGGTCTCGAGAATCCAGTCGACCGCCAAGCCCGCTTCTTCGACATGGGCGATCACGCGGTCGGCGCTCTCCGTCCACGTCCGTCCGGACACCGGATCGAAGTCGAGAACGGGGTCGACGATGGCGGCGCGCTTCGTCTCCGGGTCGCTGACGACAAAGGTCGCCGTATTGGTACGGTCGTCGAAGAAACACCTGACGTCGGGCCGCATGTGCCGTTCTCCCTTCAGATCACCCGTTTCCCCACCGAAAGGTTAATGCAAACGCCATTCCAATTGAACGTTCGCTGGCGCATAGGCATACCCGCGGTGCGCGGTTTGACCGGAATGGCGTTCTCCCCTATTGCTACCGGCGGCTGGTCCCCTAACGAACGACAATTGATTTCCATGCCCGGCGACTTTCTGACACCGCAGGAACGAATCGACCTGTCGCCCCGGATCGGCGACGAGACGAAGACGACTACCTGCTACATGTGCGCCTGCCGCTGCGGCATCAAGGTCCATTTGCGCGACGGCGAAATCCGCTACATCGAGGGTAACCGCGACCATCCGGTGAACCGGGGCGTGCTGTGCGGCAAGGGCTCCGCCGGCATCATGCAGCATTACTCGCCGGCGCGGCTCAAGAAGCCGCTCCGGCGCAAAGGCGAACGCGGCTCGGGCGAATTCGAGGAAATCGAGTGGGACGAGGCGCTCCGGATCGTCGCCGAGCGCATGAAGAAGATTCGTGCCGAGGATCCGAAGAAGCTCGCCTTTTTCACCGGCCG